>DAGF01000102.1 GCA_002495645.1 Euryarchaeota archaeon UBA549 | reverse complement strand
CATTGGCCACTACCTCTTCCTCGGGAGTGGGGATTTCCATCCCATCGGTCTCGTGCTCCACACCGGCAAACCGCTGGCCATGCTCGACCCCTACACCGGTGATGCGGAGGAGATGTCGCTCCAGCGCATTGAACGCATCCTTCGTCAGCGCTTCGGCCTCATCATGAGCGTTCAAGACGCCAACTCCTTTGGCATCCTCATCGGAGAAAAACCCGGTCAGATGCGTCGCACCCTCGCCCTTCGAATGAAGCGCATGCTGGCGAAGCACGGCAAGAAAGGCTACCTGCTGGCGCTCGAGCATGTTGGGCCAGAACTCATCGATTTCTACCCCGTTGATGCCTTTGTCAACACCGCTTGCCCCCGCATCGCCATCGATGATGCCGTCAAGTACCGTAAGCCGCTCATCACGCCGTTTGAGCTTGAAGTGGCGCTGGGTGAGAAGAAATGGGAAACCGGCTATCAGTTTGATGAGATCCCTTGAACCGGCCCTTGACGCCTGCAAGAAGCGGGCTTGGAGCCTCGGTTTAAGACCACATCTTTTAGAACGGTTGACATCAGCATTCCCTTGATATGGCGGACTATCTTGACCGAATCGGCGCTGGGCTCATCATCGCCCACCCAGAGCGGCTGGATTTTGATTTCGTCCCCGAAGAACTCGTGGGCAGAGAAGACATTCAACGAGAACTGGCCTCAAAATTTTCCAATGTGGCCAACCCCGAAGGCGCCGCACGAGCTGTCATCACTGGACCCGTGGGCAGTGGAAAAACGGTGCTCGCCAAGACCTTCTGCAGGGACCTTCAACGCCACCTTTCCGGTAGACGAGAACTGAAAGTGGCGCACATCAACTGCCGCAACGCCTCGACCAGCATGCGAGTCGCACAGCGCATCCTCCACCAATTTGACCCGGGCCACCCCGACCGCGGGCTTTCGCTGGGCGAAATGCTCCTCAGCCTGCGCAAGATGCTGCGGCGCACCTCCACCCACCTCATTGTGGTGCTCGATGAAGTGGACCACATGCTACGACGATCCGGAGACGAACTGTTGTACCAACTTCTCCGTATCGACGAGGACCAAGAAGGGACGGGAACAATCTCCTTGATGCTCATCAGCCAAGAACAGGTGCTTGACGTCCTCGAGACCGCCGTCATTTCCAAGTTCGGCCAGTCCAATCACCTGCGCATCCCGCCCTATACGGTCGACGGATTGGAAGCCATCGCCCGCCAACGAGCCGAATTGGCCTTGGTGCCCGGCACCTGGAGCGACGCCACCGTGCGGTTGTTGGCCGAGCGAGCGGCTGGAAGCGGCGATGCTCGGCGTGTCATCGAATACCTCAGCAGCGCCGCAGAGCGTTGCGAGTTCCGACAAGACGGACACACCGAGCAGGTCATCACGGTGGAGGATATTCATGCCATGAGCGATACCGTGGCCGTTGACACCCAAACGCGGCTCGAGGTGGTGGATGACCTTCCCGCCCAGGGCATGCTGGTCTTGTTGGCCATGTGCCGGCGACTTCGAACCGAAGAGAGCATGACCATGGGCGATGTAGAACGCCTCTACGCCGTGGTGTGCGAAGAATATGAACAGAAGCCAAAGAGCCACACGACGCTGTGGAAGTACGCCAAACAAATCGAACAAGAAGGCGTGATCAGCACCCGTGTGGCCACCGTGCCCGGCGGCCGTGGCCGAACCACCCATCTGAGCATGCCGCACTTCCTTCCAGCCGACATCGCCAGCAGGCTTGAATTGCTCTTGCCGAAGCGACTACGGCGCAAATGAAACCACCAACCGAGACGAAGTGGCTAAATACGGGTCTTGAGTCGGACAAATCCCGAGAGGTGCTCCTATGGCAGAATTCATCGCAGTGGTCAACGACACGGACCCAAAGAACGGCGGAAAGTCCTACGCCCTGAAAATCACCGGAAACAACCATGCTCAGATGCTCGGAAAGCGCATCGGCGACGTGGTCGACGGTCTGTTCGTCGGTGAGGGCGACAAGACGCTCTCCGGCTACAAACTCGAAATCACGGGTGGTTCCGACAAAACCGGCACCCCCATGCGCCGAGACCTCGAAGGCGGTAACCGCCAATCCATTCTCGTGACCCAATCTACTGGATACAAGGGTGAAGTGGTCGTTCACAAGAAGAAAGGTGGCGACAAGAAGCGATTCCGATACAAGCCTGACGGTCTTCGAAAGCGACGAAACTTCCGTGGAAACACGGTGACCCAAGACACCCGTCAAATCAACCTCCGAGTGGTTGAATCTGGAAAGAAACCACTCGCCACCATCCTCGGCGCCGAGGGCGAGGAAGCATCGGAGTGAACCCGAGAGGGTAATCGCAGAACATAAGGAGGGGGAAGCATGGCACGAAAGCTTCCCGCTCAACCTGAAGTCAACATCGGTTTGGTCGGTCACGTTGACCACGGAAAGACCACCCTGACCCAAGCACTCTCGGGCGTTTGGACCGACACGCACTCTGAGGAACGAAAGCGAGGCATCTCCATCAAACTCGGCTACGCTGACACGGCCTTCTACAAGGACGACAAAGACCAATTCTACGCCACGGGCAAGCGCCCTGACGGCGGCAAGGACGTTGAGAAGGAACTCGAGCGAGTCGTCTCCTTTGTCGATGCCCCCGGCCACGAGACGCTCATGGCCATCATGATCACCGGCGCCTCCATCATGGACGGTGCCATGCTGATGGTGGCCGCCAACGAAACGTGCCCTCAACCCCAAACTCGAGAGCACTTGATGGCCTTGGAAATTGCCGGCATTGAGAACATCGTTATCGTCCAGAACAAAATTGACTTGGTCTCAAAGGAGCGTGCCATGGAATCGCACGCTGAAATCAAAGCCTTCCTGAAGGGCACCATCGCACAAGACGCACCCATCATCCCGGTCTCAGCACACCACGACGTGAATCTTGATGTCTTGATTGAAGCCATCGAAGCAACCATCCCAACCCCCGACCGGTCCAAGGACAAGCGCTCCATCATGCACGTTGCCCGCTCCTTTGACATCAACAGGCCCGGCACCCGTCCCGCAAAATTGCGAGGCGGGGTTATCGGTGGAAGCATCGTCGAAGGTGAATTCTCGGAAGGCGATGAAATCGTGATTGGCCCTGGACGAAAAATCGAGAAGGGCAACAAAGCGATTTGGGAGCCCATTGAGGCTGTTGTTAGCAGCATGCAGGGCGGCGGATTGAACCTCGAGACCATGCATGCTGGAGGCTTGTGCGGTATGGCCACCTTCCTCGACCCCTCCATCACCACGTCCGACAATCTGTCCGGTCAAGTTGTCGCTCGCAAAGGCGACCTCCCTGAAGTCCACAGCAAAGTCTCCATCAGCGTCAATCTGATGTCGCACATGGCGGCTGGCGATGGAGAGGCTCCTGAAAAGATTCAGCCGCTGCGAAACAACGAGATGCTGATGTTGAACGTGGCCACCGCCACTTCGGTTGGAACCACCCGAAACGCCGAGAAAGGACGCACTGACCTTGAATTGCGTCTGCCCATTTGCGCCGATAAAGGTCAGCGCATCTCGCTTTCCCGCCGAGTCGGTTCTCGCTGGCGACTGATTGGCTACGGCACCATCGAGTGAGGGTCGGCGATGCAGCACGTGCTCATCGACGCCTGCGGTTGGGTTGCTTGCATGGATGCACAACTGAATGTCCAAGCCGACATGGAAGCGCTGTTAGGTCCCTGCACCTGGGTGTTGCTTCCAAGCGTTGAGCGTGAACTGCGCCGCCTTTCAATCGAGCGGGGAAAGAAGAAACCCTTGTTGCTGGACCTGCTCCAAAGCCGGGCCCTGCACCATCCGGTTGAAGAGAGCGGTCATGCCGATGACGACCTCTTTGCATGTGCCCAAAGCAACAACTGGGCCACCCTCACGGTCGACACCCACCTCAAGCACCGATTGTATGAGGCCAACCTCCGCGTTTTGGAGGTCCGTCAAAACAATCACATGCACCTCGTAGATTCTCTATAGAACAGTCAAGGAAGCGTGAACAGGACATCGTCTCCGTGGCCGTCAAGCCAGCCGATTTTCACTCCAGCATCGATCCATGCGTGGGCGTAATTGATAGCCCCAAAAGCACGGACAAGGTCGCCAGAAGTCAAGAAATGCTGAGCATCCGAGGCGTAATCATCGGCCATCCTCATCATGGTCGCTAGATGCTTGCCTTCGGGGCTCTTAGCATCAACCAAAGGGGTTGCTTTGGCCCGGGCTCGACGAGTGATGTCAAGGTAGGCATTGACTCGTTCAGGCGTGAGGGTGTGCAACTCCTCGCTCATTCGCCGCCCTCCTTCTGTCGCTTCAACAAACGTCGAGCATCCTCTGACCTGCCAAGTGCCTCATAGAGTTCAATCGCCAACGATAACTTACCCATGTCTTCGGCTTCTTGGGCCCGCAAGAACATCTGTCGGCGTTCCTCCCAATTGCGAGCCATGGCCGCCTCTGCTGCCGCCTTGTACCGTCCTTCGCGCTCAGCATCAGCGAGGTGAGGCGCTGTCCATCGGCGCACCAAACCATCTCGTGTCGCCGTTGCCATCGCATCGGGGGTGCACAAAACGAGCAAATCACCGAGGTTCATGCCCTGAGTAAGCGGCTTCTCATCCTCGCCCTCCGCCGATTCAGTCATGGAAAGAAGGTGGCCTTCAATGCCCAAGACCCACCAACCATCACCGGTCCTCACGGCACTCATCGGTTCAACGCTGTCGTATTCTAAGCGGTTGATGGCGTCCCAACCGAATGGATGAGGGATACCTTCCCAAAGGCCACCATCGCTGCTCTGCAAGAGCAAACGCCCATCGGTGAGCGAAGAGCACCAGCTCCAGGAACGCTCCTCAAGCCGACGCTTGCGGTCGTCGCCTGTCAAACGACCGCACCAAAGGTGGCCTTCTGGGTCCTGCCATAGCAGGTGTTCTCGGTCAAGCCATCCAACCAGCCGGCGAACAGGCCCGCTTTCAACGCGGCGAATACCTCGACCGTGTTGTGAGAAGAGGTGAATCTCGCCACGTCGCCCAGCCAAGGCCCAACCACCACCTGGCCGAGGGCGGAGGTCGCTGAAACCGCCCGGAGCACTGCGCCCCTCGTTCACCATGGAACCATCGCTGGTGTTGAGCAAGAAGAAGCCGTGAGCTGCCAGCATGCCGATGTTCCCTTGAGAAGCACATGCGGCATGAACCTTGAACGGCACATCCACGGCCCACCTGGTCGAACCGTCCGCTTCGAGAAGTTGCAAACGAAGGCCCGAGCTGACCAGCAGCCCACCCTCCACGGCAGCCAAGGCGGCGATGCGCCCTTCGGCCTGCCATGACCACGCCACGTTCCACGTCATTGTGCATCACCTGCCTTGAGGGCACCCCATGCAATTAATTGGGCCCGAGCCGCTTGAGTGAGTGAAAACTTACGAGAACGCCCGACCTGCCTTGCCTGGAGAATGCCGTTCTTCAGCAAACGGTTGCTGATTTGGGAAAGACGTGCCCGCTTGACGCCCAGATGTTGAAGCATGGAAGCGTCCGAAGGCGAATAATCCCGCTCTTGAGCGATGGCCACCACATAGCCCTCGGCAGGGTTCAACGAACCCAGTACGAGGGGATTGAGACCGTGAACAACCTTTGGCCCGACCCGTTGTTGAAATCGCTCTTGAAAGAACGAAAGCAGCGATTCATGGGCTGAAGCAGGTGCCGAGGGTTGCATCAAAGCCATCATCGCTTGAAGCGTCTCGAGAACATGAGAATCCGTCAAACCGCCAACCTCGGAGGAGAGGGGTGTTGGTTTGTCAACGATATCGGCTTCAGGAGGTAAATCGTCCAGCAATGGCGTTTCTGCCAAGCCAACTTCATCGTGGAGGAGGACGGCTGATTCCTCTTCTAGAACGGGTTCCTCTGGGGTTGGAGGGAAGAGAGAACCGTCCACCCAGTACTCATTACCGTCGAAAGCAGCCACCAATTCCTGTTGATCCTTATCGCTTTTTGATGTCAAGTCTTTCACGCCGATGTTGGCATCCTTACCTCGCTGAGCAAGGCCCTTGAACATCCCAGAAAGTTGCGTGGTTGAGCGAGCAGCGGCGGCATCGGCATCGATGATGGGGGGATTGAACGGGCTTTCTTGAAGCGGTTTATCTTGGTCTTTCTCTTCATCCAACCAACCGATGTCCAGCTCAAAATTGAGGTCGGGCAGGTCTTCCTCTGAAGTGGCGTGCACATTGCCCTGCGAAGTCTCCGCTGAAGCCTGTGGAGGCTGAAGTGGTGGTCGCTGGGTCCAAGGCATGGATGCATCGATAACATCAGAAGGTGGCTCGGTTGGGGCGGATGATGCTGCAGGCGTATGGGGGATGGTTTCCGTGGGTGCTTCGGTTGGTGTTTCGGTTGGTGAATCAGCCTCTGCAACTTGAGATTCCTCTGTTGAAACGCTGCCCTCCATGAGTTGATACAGCGCATCGGGTTCATCCCTCGGGAAAATTTTCGCCGATGTGTCCACGTATTGGACCGGCAGACCCTCTGGATTCTGCATGCGGATACCATCCACAGCATCTCGGAGTTTGGTGATGACTTGGGCGGGGAAACCGTCGCATTCCTCGAGAATCGTGCTTGCGTCGTGCATCGAAAATTCACTGTCCATCACGCCCACTGAGGCCAATCGTTGACGAACCAAGGAAAGCACATCGTGCGCACTGAACGGCGAGAGACGTTGGACTTCAAACCCTTCAATGACCGTTTGGGGAAGATGATGGCGTTCTTTGATGTCGCAAACGAGCACAAGAAGTGCATTCAGGCGTTCCAGCGAGGAGTGAGCATCCCGAAGGGCGACCTCCAAGACCGAAAGGTCGCTGGCGGGCACGTCAATGACGATCATGGGGAGTTTGTTGGGATGGCTGTACATTTCGTTGACCAGGTCGTTGACCAGTTCGGTTCGATTGATGGGCGGCTCGCCCCCAATCATTTGGCGATAACACATGCTCAAAAGGGCCGTAGCAGGCGTTTGAGCAGGTAGATGGTCAATGGTGGCCGAGGCCCCTGCATAGGGCATCAAGCAGCGAGCAAGCGACGTACGGCCCGAGCCGAGGGGGCCGAGCAACATGACTTTTCGAGCGGTGCCGAGTTGAAGATAGGTCTTCAGTCGGGCGAAGACCTCCGTTCTTCCGACGAGTTTTGCCGATTCCCCCGATTCAAGCGGGCGGATGGAAAACGGGTTGACGTTCAATGAGGGTAGGCCGTAAGCGTACGTTTCTCGAACCATGCAATCCAAACGAAGTTCTGGTATATCATGTTTCAGCGAATCCACCTAAGCACGAGACTCGTTACGAGGCGTTAACACGAAAGCCGAGTGGATAATTATGTACAAATTAACAGCAAATTAACGCATAATTAACGCGTTAAAAGAAGCGTTAATCCCGTTAACAAAGGCAGACCCTGGACACCTTCGCAGCGATTGATTCAAGGAACGCATCCTCCACCGTTAGCACGGGAAGCACCATGCCGGTCGAGAACAGTCGGGTCAAAGGGTTGTACAAATTGAGCGTGGATGAACGTCGAAAACTCGTCGCACAGGCCGCCAACCTCAGTGAAGAGCACATTTCCGCCCTCTCACAGCACGGAGAATTGGACGAAACGGCTGCTGACCGCATGATTGAGAACGTCATCGGAACCATGTCCCTGCCTGTTGGCGTGGCCACCAACTTCGTGATCGACGGCAAACACTACCTCATCCCCTTCTGCCTTGAGGAATCAAGCGTTGTCGCCGCTGCCTCCAACATGGCAAAACGGTGCCTGGCCCACGGCGGGTTCACCACAGAGAACGACGAGCCCATCATGATCGGCCAGATTCAATTGCTGGATATCGAGGACCTCAACGCCGCAGAACAGGCCATTCTTGAGAATAAAGAGGATTTGATGGCTTTTTGCAACGATGTTCCCTCGCGAATGATCGCCCTTGGAGGAGGTTGCAAGGACATTGAACTTCGCCGACTGACCACACCCCTTGGCACAATGCTGGTGACCCACCTGCTGGTTGACTGCAGGGACGCCATGGGCGCCAACGCCGTCAACACCATGGCCGAGCGTGTGGCTCCTCGCTTGGAAGCTCTCTCCGGCGGAAGAGCCCACCTACGCATCCTCTCCAACCTTGCAGGGCATCGTTTAGCACGTGTTCGAGCGGTGTTCTCTCCCGAAGAGATGTCCTCTGACGGCACGAAGGAAGACGGAGAAGCGGTCATTCAAGGCATCCTCGAGGCCCACGCCTTTGCCGTTGAAGACCCGTACCGGGCCACGACACACAACAAGGGCGTCATGAACGCCATCAGCAGCGTTGCTCTTGCCTGCGGCCAGGATTGGCGAGCGATTGAGGCTGGTTGCCACGCATGGACCACCATGGCCGATGGGCGCTACACCTCAATGTCTTCGTGGGAATGCGATGACGACGGGAACTTGGTGGGTTCCATGAACCTCCCGATGGCCGTGGGCATCGTTGGTGGCGCCTCCAAAGTCCATCCTGCAGCCAAGGCAAACCTTGCCATCTTGGGCGTCGAAACGGCTCAGGAACTCGCCGGCATCATCCTCTGTGCTGGACTTGCACAGAACCTGGGGGCTTTGCGAGCGCTCTCAACCAAAGGCATTCAAGCCGGCCACATGAAATTACACGCCAAGAACATGGCCGTCAGCGCTGGAGCCGTTGGTGAAGAAGTTGACGAGTTAGCGGCTCGTCTTCAAGCCCACGAAGGCCACCGCTCACAAAGCCTGGTCGAGACGTGGCTTGAAGAGCTGAGAAAGGCTTGATTTCACTCTTCTTCGCTCACGGAAGAGGCTGCGACTTCTTGAACGGGAAGAGAGGATTGGACCGTTCCCGTGCCGTCGGATTCTTCTCGAAGGATTTCTTTACGGTCGCCCAACTCATCCAAGAGGCCGCTGGATTGAACTTGTTCTCTGAACCACGCCTTGACCTTCTTTCGTTCGGTGTGTGGGCAGCCAAAGGCTTCGGAGAAGCGACGGGTGGTGGCTAATCGACGGGTGTTGCCGTCTTTACGACGGTCAATCATCCCGTGTTGGGCCAGTTCACGAACATAATCGTACGCCTTTTGACCCAACAATTCCACAAGACGGGATTGTGGCATGGGTTGGTGATAAGCGATGAGCGCAGCAGCTTTGAGCAATTTTGGAGGCATATCGGTCTTGGTCTCACGAGGCAGGTGTTCGGCGATGGTTGGTTTCACCTCGAGGGCCCATCGGTCGCCAACCTCGGCGAGTTGAAGGGCGCCACCTTTCCTTCGCTTGAGCGTGGCCTGCAGCGAGCCCAGGCAATCCAACATCTCGTCTTCGTCGTAGCCCAACGCCGTGGAGAGTTCCTCCACAGACATGGATTTCCCTGAACTGAACAGGGTGGCTTCAATCAGGGATTCCAACGGTAATTCTGCCATTTTCTTCCCTCCTCATTCCACCAACCAATCGTGTTCATCAAGCATGCTCTCGGTGGACGAATTGATCTCCACCTCAGCCGCTTCGGCCGCTTCAGCGGCTTCGGCTGGTGATTCGCTCGCTTCTTTGGCTGCTTTGGCCTCCAGTTTGGCTTGACGACGGGCTGCACGCTCCTCGGCGAGTCGGGCTCGCTCTGCAATGGCTTCCATCCGATGTTCAGAGCCCGTCGTCTCCCCGTCCAAGGCTTCGGCGTCCTCTGCCATCAGCGCCTCAACCGCATCCAACACGTCTTCAAATGACGATAGTTGGGGCCAGAGGTCTTCAATCATGATGTTTTCAACGGCTTCGCCCTCTTGTGAAATGCTGGCCATCCGCCGATGGGTCAGGAATAAACCGGCGATGAACGAGGCGACAAAGGCTTCACTTTGTGGGTCATCGAGGGCGTCGCCAAAGGTGGCTTTGAGCACGGGCTTGAGTTTTGCGATGACATCGACGAGTGGAACGGTTGCAGAACCGGCTTCAGCACAGGTTGACTTGAGGGCCACCCAACAGCGTTCAATGTCCCCTTCGAGATCTTCATTGTGCATGCGACCACCGACGTTATCGAGGTATTCGCTCAATTCCTTTTCATGCTCCAAGCGATTGATTTCTCGTTGTTTGAGCGCTTCAGCATCATCCGCCGCGTCCTTGAACGCCGAGAGTAATTCAGCCAAGGTCACCGGTCGGCCTTCGTCCCGACGGACGCGTTCATCAAACAAGGTCGACAGAACATCGTCTGCTTCGCCATCCAATACGGACTGGGTGAAAAAGAAGGCTTCGTCATCGTATTCGCTTTCCCACCCAAAAGCGCCGTCATCTTCCCAGACCTCTTCTTCAACCGGCTGGATTTTGTCAAAAAGGACTGCCGATTGGTGGTGAAGAACTTCCCAAGAAAGACGAATCAGTCGGCCACAGGCAGGCAAATCGAGGTTTTCACCTTCTTTCACTCGCTTTGCGAACACGTTCAAAAACGCAGAAAGGTCAACATCCCACGGGTTGAATTCCTCCTCTCGAACCAGGGACAGAACCAACGCCACTGAACGGTCGAACGGGTCGTGTAAACTCTGGTGTTCGGCCTCTTCGGTAGCGGCGATGGTCGCGATTCGCTGGCCAAACTCAACGGCATCCTCTCGCTCCTCACCCTGTCCGAGGAGTTGGTCGATGACCTCCTGCTGGAGGAACCACCGGTCGAGCATGCTCTGTTGTTCTGCCATGAAATCGCCTCACTGTTCTTCAGATTCGACCGTTGCCTCGGTGACTTCGCTCGTTTCGGCCTCGTGCGCCTCTTCTTCGGCGATCTTGGAGGCCACTTCTGCTCGCTCATGGATGTCTTCGGTCAATTCTTGCGTTCGCTCCATCAAACCACCCAACGAGGCTTCTTCGGACGTTTCTTTCGTGGATTCGTCATCGTGCATGTGAGCGAGCAAACCGCCCAAACTCTTGGGCACTGCAAGCGGGTCAGGGACCGATGGCATGTCTTCGGCGGCTGCAACGGCGTCCATGATACGGGACTCGTTCTTCGCTGCGTCCTTTTGAGCTTCTTTGAGGGCCGCTTCGCCCAAAGCGATGGCTCGCTCCCTGTCAAAGTCGAGAATGCGTCGACTGCAACCATCACCGCCGTGGGTGATGCCAATGTGATGGTCGGCAAGTTTGAGAGACACCTTTCGCAAGGTGACCATGATGAATTGCGCCCGCTTACTGCGATTTCGGCACATCTTCGCGATGCGCTCGGCGTTGTAGGCGTCCAAGTTTTGGTCGACTTCGTCAAAGTAGTAGAACGGGCTTGGGTCGTAATCTTGAATGGCAAAAATCAGGGCGAGAGCGGCCATGGATTGCTCTCCGCCAGAGAGTTGCTGACGGCTGACCTTGGAGGACTTTCCGCGTGGTTGGGCCCACAATTCCAAGCCGCCCTTGAACGGCTCATCCGGGTTTTCGAGGAAGAGTTCGCCCCGTCCACCATCGGACAGTTCGTGGTAGGATTTCTTGAAGTTCTCATTGACCTTTTCCAACACGTTGAGCAAGCGCTCCTTTCGCTGGGATTCGAGTTGTTCAGTGACCTCGAGGAGGTGCTTTCGGCGTGCTTGCAGGGTGGCGAATTCATCCTTCATCAAGTCCAAGCGGGCCTGGCACTCGTCATACTGTTCAATCGCCATCATGTTGACATTTCCAAAGTTCTCCATCTTGCGCTGCAGGCCACGGAGTTGTCGCTCCAATTCGCCTACATTCTTGAGGTCCTCAGGCAAATCCTCCAACGAAAGGTCGGCTTCAATCAGTTCCTGCGCCATCAACTGGACTTCGGCTTCTTTCTCGCCGATGGTGCGCATCAACTCTTCTGCCAAACGGCGATGATTCTGTGCCTGATTGAGGCGTTCCTCGTTTCGAACACGAAGCGTTGCCCGCTGGTCGGTCAATTCCTGCCGCTCCTGTTCAAGGCCTTGATTTTCTTCCAAATACACGGCTTGTTCGTCCTTCTTGGCTTTCAAAGCCACCCTGTCGGTGGCCAACGTCGCCTCAAGTTCGTCAACTCTGACCATTCTGGCCTCTTTGTTTTCATGGAGCGTGGTCAACCGCTGCTGAGTCTCGTCGACTCTGCGCTGAAGCACCGTTTGATGGCTTGCGCCGCTGGCAATGACCTCCTCGGCTTTCTCTTTCTTGCCCGTGGCCTCAACGCGGAGAATATTTGCGGCGTGCATGCGCTCACGGAGATGTTCGGGACTTGCAGCCTCAAGGGCGGCCTTCGCCGTTTCATGCGCTTCCTTTGAGGAGCCAAGCGTGCGGTCGGCGGCATCGAGTGCACGAATCGCATCTTGTGCGCTCATGCGAACCTCGTCCAACTTCTCTTCCAGACCAGCGACAACCTCCATCGCTTTCTTGTGAGCGAGACCGACTTGCTTCTTTTCGGCTTTGAGTTCACGCAACTCGGTCGCATGTGAATCATCGACCATGGCGTTGATCTTGTTTCGAATGTTTTGTTGATTGGTGCGAGCCTCACGAAGTGCACCGGTGACGGTGGCCTCCATGAGATGGTATTTCTCAACTTCAGCGGTGAATTTCTCAACTTCACTGGCGCCCTGAATTCGGCCGCCAAAAGCGATGTTCATCTTGCGCTTAGCACCACCGACCATCGCACCGCCGGCTTCGATGACATCTCCTCGGAGCGTGACAAATCGAGTACCGCCCATGTACTGTCGGGCGATGCTCAGGTTCTCAACAATGAGCGTGTTCCGAAGAACAAAGCGAACTGCGACGTCGATGCGGGGGTCGTAGTCCATCATTTCGTGGGCGAATCCGAGGACGCCGTCCTTTCGGGCCGTCATGACCGTTTTTCCACCGGCACGAGAACTGGCGAGTTTGTTGAGTGGGAGGAAGGTGGCTCGACCTGCACGGTTTTCGGCCAACCATCGAATGGCGTTGGCGGCGTCCTGGTCCGTTTCCACGACCACAGAGGCCATGCCTGCGCCGATAGCGGTGGCCAACGCCACCTCGTGGGAACTGTCCTTGGGCGCACAGAGTTCGGCCACGGTTCCAATGATGCCCTTCAATTGCTGGTTGTCTCGGGCGGCGATGACGGCGCTGGCACCGCCTGCAAGTCCTTTTGCGCCGGATTTCTGCTCCATCTCAGCCTTGGCCAGGGAGAGAGCACGTTCAGCTTCTCGCAATTTGATTTCAATGCGCGTGCGGTCTTCGGCCAGTTGGGACTCGGCCCGTTGAGCCTCCGTCAATTGACGAGCGAGGGTTTCACGGTCGTACTCAGGAGCCTGCTCGGCCATCTCTTGCAAGCGGATATCCAACTCGCCAAGTGCCAGGCGGATCTCCTCACCCTCCTGCTGTGCTTTGGCCAATTGGTCGCCGACTAAATCAGCCTCAACCGCAAGTTTGTCAACCTCTGTTTGCGCCTCTTGGCGATGTTGTTCGTGAGTTTGCACGAGGTCTTCTGCGGATGCCAATGCCTCGGTCAAGTGCTGATTTTTTTCACCGGCGGTGGCCAATGCTTCTCTGATGCGTTGCTCTTCATCCTGAGCCTCCTTGAGTTCATTGAGCGCATCCGCAAGTGCTTGGTTTGCTGTTTGCAGACTGGTGATGAAGGCCTCAAGCTCGGCGTTTGCTTCGTTGAGTTGTTCGTTCACTGTCAGCGTTTCTTCCTCTTCTTCCTCTTCTTCCCGAGCCGCTTCTTGCAGGCGGTCGTTGTTGAGTTCGATGGCGACCTGGAGGGCTTGAATCGCCTGACCGAGTTCGGATGTTTCTCCTCCGGTGAGGAGGTTGATTTCCTTTTGAATTTCAGCAATTTTGTCGTCGAGTTCCAAGAGGGTCTTCTCCGTAGCCTTGTGGTCATCCAACAGGTCTTGGCTTTCGTCAAGGTATTTTTGTCGCTGCTCAATGTGGAACTTCAACTCGTTCTTCATCGTGGCGTAGCGAGATTGGAGGAGCATGGCGTTGGTCATCTGGATGGCGTCACTGACCTCTTTGGCCTTTTGAGCGACATGACGCTCTTTGGCGAGGGTTGAGAGTCGTTCAAGTTGTTCTTTTTCGAGCAAACCGATGCGATCAAGGTAGTTCTCCACCATCTCTTTCTGTTTGTTGGCCTTGCGGATTTCATCGTCGTAGGAGGTGACACCCGCAACGTTGTCCAACACCTTACGGCGTTCGTTTGCCGTCATTTTCGCGAGGCTCGTAACGTCGCCCTGAAGCACGATGTTGTAGCCATCCGGACGTGCATTGGCCGCCCCGAGAAGACGGTGGAACACCTTCTGCGTGCTGTCTTCGCCGTTGAGTTTGTAGGTGGTTACTGGGTTATTGGAAGCGGTTAAGCGGATGCTTCGGGACATGCGAATCTCTTCCTTATCCAATGGAAGACGACGGCGCCCGTTGCTCATGACCGGGTTAGCAAACACCAGCGTCACCGAACATTCGCGTGCTGGTTTGGAATTCTTTCCACCGTTGAAGATGAGGTCGGTGGAATTTTGAGCACGAATCACCCGGTTGGATTTGGGCCCAAGAACGAACTGAATCGCATCACCACAGTTCGATTTACCAGAGCCGTTTGGCCCGGTAATTGCGGTAAATCCGCGGTCCAATGGAACGGTTACCTCGCCCTTGAACGATTTGAAATTCAGCACTTCAAGTGATTTTAGGTACATCCCTATCCCTCGTGCAATGGAAGTTTCCTTCCACTACTTTCTCGGCACCGGCGCTTTACAGGATTTAAACCATGCCCAAAACAACGGCTCAGTGCCTCGGTTTTTGGTGGTGGATTTGCACCGCCGAAACGGGTTCAAAATACACCGTTGTGGTTGCACTTCTTACAGCCCGCTCCCTGACAATATGGGCAGGTTGCCATGACCAACAACTTGCTGCGGCGGCGACTCATGGCGAGGTTTTTGTCCGATTGGAGGAAGCGAGAGCGTTCAACCCGCTCCATGGTGCGCTTGTCGTGCTTTTCAGCGTTGAAGAACGAAGAACGAAACACGCCGGCTTTCTCTCGACGACGCTCAAGTTTGTCCCGCGTTTGTGCAACCGCTTCGGCCTCCCAGTATTTTGGTCCACGAATCATGATGACGCCGAGAACAGCGAACATG
This sequence comes from Euryarchaeota archaeon UBA549, assembly GCA_002495645.1. GTDB lineage: Archaea > Thermoplasmatota > Poseidoniia > Poseidoniales > Poseidoniaceae > Poseidonia. Next base: position 8,537 of record DAGF01000102.1, on the reverse strand, counting down.
ATCTGAACAACCCATGGCTGGACAGGGAAAGGAAACAGTGTGGCCAAACCTTCGGAGCTTGCGGAAGTGGGCAGCAATGAAAATCGGTCGAGGACGGCGAGTGAACAAAGAACGGAGCCCATGATGAAGCCCAACTTTCGAAGGCGGCGAGCCCAGCCCTTGTTTTGCGGCAGTTCAAACCCGTAAACAAACAGAAAGAGACCCTCCATGAGCATCAGCACATCCGCTCCAGACCATTGGCCAACCTCACCGAGGCAGTACGACGTTCCCGTTTCCTTGAGTTCTTCTTCCACCAATTCAAACGTACAACTTGGTTCGAACATCAGGAACGCATCCAGTTTGTACCCCTCTGCACCGTCAATGACCTGCGGAGCCACACTCCCAAACTGGACATTGACGACGACGAATATCATCATCAAGAGGCCGAACAGCGTGAGTAATTTCCTTAGTGGGAGACGGAACACGCTTGCACCTCGTTCTTTCCAACGCTCGCTCATTCATAGTGATTCCGAGAAGCATGTCGTGAGAACAGGCCATCATGGTCAAGAAGGTGGAAGCGGAGGACAAACCACAGGAGGGGAGTCGTTGGCTCACATCGCCATCATCGGAAGCGGTATTGCGGGATTGTTCGCAGCCTCAAAATTGGCTGAAGCAGGCCACCAGGTTTCCGTCATCACCAAACAGCGCCCCAAGGATTCCTCCACCAATTGGGCCCAAGGCGGTATCGCTGCCATCTTGGACAAAACCAACCAAGAAGGCATGGAAGCTCACGTTCAAGACACGCTTCGCTCGGGCGATGGAGCGTGCGACGAAGCGGTGGTTCGTTCGATCATCAGCGAAGCTGGTGACCGAATTCGGGACTTGATTCGCATCGGTGTTGAATTTGAGAAAACGACCGATGGCACCTATTCCTTCATTCGAGAAGGTGGTCATTCAACCAAGCGAATCCTCCACGCCAAAGATGCGACTGGCAGAGAGATTGAGCGTGCTTTGACCGCTTTTGCCGGCCAACATCCCAACATCACCCTCAAGCCCAACACGCTGGCCATTGATTTGATTCAACGCCAGCACGGCGAGGCATCGATGGGCGTCGCTGGTGTCTGGTGTTTGGATCAAGTGACGCACAAGGTCGTGAACATCGAAGCCGACGCCATCGTGCTGGCCACGGGGGGCGTTGGGCGTCTTTGGAAAGAGACCACGAACCCCGATGTCGCAACAGGAGACGGTTTGGCAATGGCCTATAGAACAGGTGCTAGCGTTGAACATCTCGCCTTCATCCAGTTCCATCCAACCGCACTTGCCACCGATGCTGTACGACCGTTTTTGATTTCTGAAGCTGTGCGAGGCGTCGGTGCCGTCTTGCTTGACCAAGAAGGGCTCTCGCGGTGGAACAAAGCCGTGGAAGAGGCACGAAGGAAAGGTGAGGAGGAGCCAGCCCCGGATTCGTATTCGTTCACGCTCAAGTACACACCTGAAGGTTCCATGGCCACCCGAGACATCGTCGCTCGTGCCATCGACCAGCAAATGAAGAAACACGGGACGAACCATGTCTACCTCATCACGTCCCATTTGGATGAGGCACTGGATGAAAAATTCCCGACCATCGCTCGTCGCTTAGCAACAGAGGGATTGAAACTCGGCGTGGACCCCATCCCGGTGGTGCCCGCCGCCCACTACATGGTCGGTGGAATCCGAGTTGACGAGATTGGACGTGCTTTTGTCCGTGGCCAAGGCGATGTGATGCCTCATCTCTACGCCATCGGCGAGGTCGCAAGCACGGGCATGCACGGTGCGAATCGACTGGCCTCAAACAGCCTCCTCGAAGCGGTGGTTTTCGCCGAACGCGTGGCTCAGCACCTCATTGATAACCCACCTCCCCCCTATGTTGGAAAACACCCTTCGTGGCGAGCAGATGGCCTGGGTGCTTTGAAGGAACACGCCCCCATCATCAACGACCGAACCAGTTTGGTGAGAACCATGTCCGAAGAAGTTGGCATCGTTCGCTCCAATCAACGCTTGAAGCGGGCAAAGCGGCGCTTGGACCTCCTGCACAAGGAGGTGGACATGATGTGGAAAGCCTCCCTGCCAACCAGGGAAATCGTTGAACTGCGGAACCTTTGCTTGATTGGACAACTGGTGGTTGAGGATGCACTTGGACAAACGGAAAACAGAGGCCTCCACTACAATGTGGACTTGCTCAAGGATGACAAGCCCGAACCAACGAAGCCAGCATTTGATTGATGGGCGCAGCCAATCCGTGGTGCTCAGCTCGTTCAACCACCGCTTGGTTCAAGGCTTCAATTTCGGTTCGACGGCCGGCCTTCACATCCTGAAGCATGCTGCAAGTGTTTTCTCGGGTTTGCTCAAGTACAGTCCTGAGGCGCTGTTCAAACTCATGCTCATCGGGAACATCGGCTCGTTCCATTATCGCAACTGCCGATGCCTCACGGTAAACCATCATGCAGGAGGCAAACAAATCAGGTTCAAGCAATTCGCCATTCTTCAAGCCACCCAGTGCAGCCAGCGGGTTGATCGCCACATTGAGCATGACTTTGTTCCAAATCAATGCGGTTGGGTCGGACTCCACAACAGCGTTCAATTGGGCATCGTTGAGCAGACCGGCAACCTTTGCGACCTGTGCCGAGGAGGGACCGAGCGGTGTCGTGGCGAGGGAGAGGGCTCCAAAACCGGCCCACCGCGTGGGCCCATCCGCCTGCATGAAGGCCCCGTGCGTGGTGCTGGCGGCAAGCACCCGTTCGGGACCCAGTGTCCGGGCCAAGGTCTCGACATGGCCCAGTCCATTGGAAAGCGCAAAGGCAATGCCATCGGATTTGAGAAAAGTGGTTGCTTGTTGAGCCATATGAGCCACGTCATAGGATTTACAAGCCAATATAACGAGGTCTGAACCCTGATTTAATGCGATTTCATGCGGAAGTTCTTCGCATGAAAAAAGAAAGCGCTCAGCCTCAAAATTGAGGTCTCTATGACCTTCAATTCGCAGCCCTTCGAGCATGTGTTTGGCTCCACGTTCTCCTCGAACATGAAGATGGACTTCTGCAGCGGTTGTGGCCAGACTTGAGGCGACGATGCTACCGATGGAACCCACGCCCAAGACGGATACACGCACCTCATCACCTCACTGATAACTTGAAAGATGCAGGACAACCGTTCCTGCCTCATAGGTCAGCCACATGGTGGCAAGGGGTGCGTTGGGTGGCGTGAGTGTGAACGAGGTGTCGCCAGGAGCCAACGGCTGGCCGTCCCAATCATGACCCCAATCCTCACCAAAACTGCCCCCGCGGTCAAGTCGGAATGGAACAGAAGCGTTGTTCGGGTTGTGCAATGTAAAGTTCGTCATTCCACTGTTGAGGACGGTCCCGTTGGTGGAAAGGGCCCAAGGCGTGGTCCAAAACCGGGAGGTGGAATTCATCCACGAGACCATCAACTCGGGACCTTCAACAACCTCAAAGGAAAGGTCAGGATAGGGGTTGAACGCATCCCTGCAAAGGGAAATGTTCGCCCCGTCGGGCATCAAAACGGTCAAGTTTTGCGTGGCTTGAATTGAAGGGAGTTTGGCGGACGACCGCAGGTTCATGTCCCATATCCACGGGCCGGATTCCGGTCGAATCGGTGTGCTGAGGCTGGCATTGAGCGGACAATGCTCGCTGTCCATCAACAAATGACCCTCGCCATCAAACAACGCACCCCATCCGGTGACCTCCTCAGACGTGATGTGCCAGCCTTCAACTGGTGCGTAGGCGATCAGCGGTCGTCGCTCGGGCAGTGAAGGGGCGAAGGTGTGGTTGTTGAGGTGGAGAATGGCCATTGAGGGGTCAAACACCAAGGGGTCAAGGCCAGACAGGCAAAATTGCGAAGGAACTTCGGTCAAGTTTACCTCCATTCCCGAAGCACCGAAGACACTGACCAGTGATGTCTGGATCCCGTCCAGCGAAGAGGCACCGGTGCTGATGTTGAGCGAGGTGGAATTCATCAAATTCCCATCCAAATCGATGCACCGATGGACATAGGCGCCTGCTGGGACGTCGTACCATGCAGAGGAAGGAACGACCTCAAGCGAGGGACGAACCTGCACTGGAACGGCTTCGTGGTCTCCATTGATGGCCACAACATAACTGAGGTTGGCCATCGTCGGTTGGTTGGTCCCTGTCCACGTCAAGTTCATCCAGAAAAACGCTGTTCGCTTCGGAAGAAGGTCCGAACCGCATCCCTGTCCATCGATGGCGTATGCGTCTTCGCCGTCGCAGTCCCAAGAAATGCTCCATCCCTCGCCGGGGTGTTCAAGATAGGCAGAAACGGCGAACGGTTTCATCAAGGCCGAGGGATTGACCACACGAACCTCCGTGGTTGAAAGCCACGTGCCGTCCTCTTGGAGGACCGCTGCTTCTGGAGCGACCAACTGGTGAGTCAAGGGGTCGTCCCAGCCCGTTTCATGAATCACGGGTTGGCCGGCTGGGAGAAGGAGCACGAATACCAAGAGAAGAAGCAAGCCCATCCGACTGTGTTCGGTTTCACTCAAGCCAGTGGTCTCGTCGAGAATGAGCGGTATGCGGAGGTCGTTGCCGAAGAAAAACAACAGGGGCAACAACAAGGCATACACGAGGAACCAAAGAGAGAACTGCTCAAACACGCCAAAGACATAGGCGGTGAACAAACCGAGCACAAGAATGAGACTTTGGGTGCTTGAACTGCGGGCGTCGAGCAAACCCATTCGGGCGATGAGAAGACGACCGCCGGGGAAGGTGGGCACCGGCAGAAGTGAAATCCAAGCAAAGAGCATCAACATGCCACCGACGTGAACCCAAGGGTGGGCCCACAGAATACGGACAAAGGCGTCGTCATGGCTGAATGCCTCAGCGAGTATCGAAAGAAAAAGAGGAGGCGAAGAGACCAATGGCATCGTCAAGGAAACCAAGTATTCCGGCGTCATGGAAAGCCCTGCGAACATCAGAACTGCACCAGCTCCGCCCAGAACAAGCGGGACGCTCAACGCCGTGTACCCCAGCGATGCTCTGTTTGGCCAAGGGCGAGCATCCATCCTCGGCATGGTTGGAAGAAGCAAAATGCCAAACGGCCAAACCAACCACGAAGAGGGGAAAAGGCCGAGGGCATACAAGGCGATGGTGAAATCCGGAACCGGCAGAATGTGGCCGCTGCGTACGCCAAAACGCGCGGATATGCGGCGCTGGATGGTCGATGCGACAAAAATGACCAGCATAACAGGCAGCGTATATCCAATGAGGGCATCCACCAAGGAAGAGGAATGAAACCACCCCTCCGCTGGACGTGCACCTGCCATCCAAAGGTCACCTGCAAGGGTGAGGGTGAGGAAGGAGAGGACCCAAAACAGGACGATGGTGTTGACTCGCGGGAATTGGCGCTCGGGGGCGGGGAAAACCGTGACGACCCAATCCTCGTCCTTCGTCAGTTTTGCCATCCAGCCCAAACGGTCAAGGTGAGCGTTGAGGGCCATCAAATCGCCATGAACGTCATCCTCACGAGGCGCGACAAACCATGAGGGCCAGCGGCCGCCATTTTTTCGCAGGACGGTGAAGTAGGACTGCAAGGTAGAGCCGAGCAGTTCGTGTTGCGTCCAGGCGTTCTTGTGGTGGGGCAAACCGGTAGGGGTTGCTGACGAATCTTCGCTCATGGTCAACCCCCCTTATCATCGTGGTGTGGGCCCTCCTCCATGAATCCCTCGTTAGGGAGTGGAGAAAGAATCATTTGTTCTTGAATCGCTTGAGACGGAAGGTTTCCTCACGTTCCATCTCTTCAAGGCGGAGTTGAATGAAGACCTTGGCCTCTTCAAGTTCCGGGATGACCTTGAACTCGAGAGCGTTTACACGGCGCTTGGTGGCTTCAATTTCAGCCAACAGGCGCTTGAGTGTGGCTTCCATTTCCGATGCCTTGACAATTTTCTCAATGAGTTCGCTGAAGGAGTCGCTGGCTTCGTCAATGTAAGGCGATGAACCGATGAAACCGATGCCTCGTTCCGCAAACGTGGACTTGAGGTTGGATCCACTCACGCTTGGAACGACCACGCCCATGATGTTGCGGCGTTCAACCTCAACCTCAGGGTGAGCCGAGTTGGCAATGGCGGCGGCACGCACGGCCAAACCGCCTTCAATGGCGTTGGCCAAGTCGATACGGGTCTTGGCAAGTCGGTAGGCAGCGGTCAAGTCTCGCTTGGCTTCGATCATCTCGGAGAGCAAGGTTCTGAACTCGTGGAAGAGGCCGTCTCGCTTCATCTTCAGCAATTTGTAACCGTTCTTGGTTTGCTTGATTCGAGCCTTGAGCTTGATGAGTTCGCTTCGGGTTGGTTTGATGTCCAATGCCATGCTTTCTCACCTCCTCTTTGCGAATCCTTGGGCGTTCACTCTCGGTTGTCAGGGTGGTACTTCTCAATCCACTTCTGGTCAAGACGGACGAGGTACTTCGTGTCGATGGAGGACATCAAGGTCCAACACAAGTCGAGGGTCTCGTCAATGGAGCGGTCTTCGTCTCGGGACTGGCGAAGGAACTGGTCCTCAAACACGCCGGAGAAGTCCAAGAGTTGCTTATCACGCTCGTTGAGTGCGTCTTCACCAACAATGGCGACCAACCCACGGAGTTCTCGACCCTGGGCGTAAGCAGCGTACATTTGGTCGGAAACGGACTTGTGGTCTTCACGGGTGGTTTCGGCACCGATACAGGAACCCATCAGTCGAGACAGTGATGGCAAGACGTTGATGGGCGGATAGATACCCTGCTGGTGAAGTTCACGGCTGATAACGATCTGGCCTTCAGTAATGTATCCGGAAAGGTCCGGAATTGGGTGCGTGATATCGTCACCGGGCATGGTAAGAATTGGGAATTGGGTAATGGAACCCTTCTTGCCCTTCACGATACCTGCTCGCTCGTAAAGCATAGCCAAGTCGGTGTACATGTATCCGGGGTAGCCACGTCGTCCTGGAACTTCTTCACGAGCTGCACCGATTTGTCGCAGCGCATCGCAGTAGTTTGTCATGTCCGTGTAGATAACCAACACGTGGTAGTCCTTCTCAAAGGCAAGGTATTCGGCAGCCGTCAAAGCAAGACGAGGCGTAATGATGCGCTCAACAGCCGGGTCGTCAGCGAGGTTGACGAACAACACAGCGTTTTCGAGAGCACCGGTTCGCTCCAAGTCAGAACGGAAGAAGTTGTATTCTTCAGCGGTGATACCCATGGCGCAGAACACAACAATGAACTCCTCATCGGAATCCTTGAGTTTTGCTTGACGGGCAATCTGCAGAGCAATGTCGTTGTGGGGTAGACCCGATGCGGAAAAGATCGGGAGTTTTTGTCCACGGACGAGCGTCGTACAGCAGTCAATGGCTGAAATTCCAGTTTGAATGAAATCGTGAGGCGACTGTCGGCTGTACGGGTTGATGGCCGCACCGATGATGTCTGCCTTTTCTTCAGCGACAATTTCAGGGCCACCATCACGAGGACGGCCAGCACCATCGAGAATTCGTCCAACCAAGTCGGTGCTCACGGGGAGTTTGAACACATCGCCCATGAAGGTGACACCCGTTTCTCGGTTGATTTTGGCCGTGCCTTCGAACACTTGGACGATGACAAGGTCATCAGAGGTGTCGAGCACTTGGCCGTTCTTGATGTCGCCGTTGGCGAGGCGGAGGGTAACGATTTCACCGAACGCAACGGGCTCGGTTTTGTTCAAAAAGACCAAAGGTCCCTTCACGTCAGTAATGGTTCGGTATTCTTTTCCAGTCATCTTCATCCTCTCCTCAGTTGGCCTCCACGGCGTTGGCGATTTGTTCGTTCATCTCCTTGACCATCTCTTCAATGCGGTCAATGTAGCCCTTTTCGAAGCGACCACGCATCAGGTCTGAGCGGGCAGGAACGTTCACGACATCGTTGAGCAGTGCACCGTCAGCCATGGCGCCCTTTGCTGCTTCTTGGAAGGAAAGGATGGCCTTGGCCATGTGGTATTGCAGGTGAATGTCGCAGTAGGCATCGACATCGTGGAATCCGTTTTGCTGCAAGAAGAACTCACGAATCATACGGGCGACTTCCAGCGTCAACTGCTGGTCAACAGGCAGGGCATCGGAACCGACCAGTTGGACAATTTCTTGCAACTCGGCCTCAATTTGCAGCAGACCACTGATTTGGGTACGGATTTCTGGGAAATCCTGAGCGATGTTGTCTCGGAACCACTGGTCAAGACTCTGCGGGTAAAGCGAGTAGGAGTTCAACCAGTTGATGGCGGGGAAGTGGCGTTGTCGAGCCAGACCGGCGTCAAGACCCCAGAACACCTTCACGATACGGAGGGTACCTTGGGAAACCGGCTCGGAGATGTCACCACCTGGCGGCGACACAGCACCGATGACGGTGACTGAACCGTCGTCGCCGTTGAGGGTCTCAACACGACCGGCTCGCTCATAGAACTCAGCGATACGGGATGAGAGGTAAGCAGGGTAGCCTTCCTCACCGGGCATCTCTTCCAAACGGGACGAAATTTCACGCATGGCTTCTGCCCA
>DAGF01000055.1 GCA_002495645.1 Euryarchaeota archaeon UBA549 | reverse complement strand
CGGTGCCCCTTTTTGAAAATCCCGAGAAGATGATGGCGTAGAATCGACCAATTTCGCATCCATCGTGGATTCAATTGGCCGGTCCAGGGCGTGTAGAGTTGCTCAAAGATTTCTCCGCTTTGGGGCGTGGATGCACGTTGCACTTCATCGGGGTGTTCATCACCTGTGTTGGCGCCCCACGCCACGTCCATGCGTCCCTGGCCGGTGACGGGTGCTTCTGGAGTCGACTCCTCCTCGCTCACGCTGCGCCACCTCCCATGGATTCTGGGGCGTCAACCCGCCTTGCCTCAATCGGTGATTTCAGCAGGTCGTCGCTTGATTTAACGCTGTAGCCGAGGTTGTCCATAATGGCCAAGAAGAGGTCTTCAAGCGACGCCTCGTATTCGTGCATTCGCCTGATTTGAGCGCCGACATCAGCGGCTGCCTGGAGAATGCTCGTGGTCGTGTCTTCGCTGGTGTGGGCGATTCGCATGACGCGGCCTTCTCTGCGAACCCGGAAACCTTGGTCGAGCAAGCGTTGTTCCAGTGGCGTTGCACCGCCCCAGACATGAATTTCGATTTCTCGGTCAATGGCTTTCAAGTCCTCAATTTTTCCTTGTGCTGCCAACGTGCCTTTGTGAAGCAGAATGATGTTCTCGCAAACCCGCTCAACATCGTCCATGAGGTGGCTCGCCATCAAGATGGAGCGGTTGGCGTCGTTGACCATGGTGTTGAGCGTGGAGATCATGAATTCCCTCGCCTTCATGTCGAGGCCGTTTGAGGGTTCATCGGCGATGAGTAAATCCGGGTCGTGAATGATGGCGCAGGCCAATTTTGTCGCTTGTTTCATGCCGGTGGAAAAACTCCCGATTTCTCGGTAGCGTTGCTCGCCAATTCCGACAAATTGGAGCGCTTCGTGGGCGCGATTCATCGCCACAACGGGGTTCATGCCGAGCAATTCTCCCGAATATCGGACTTGGTGGATGGCGTCCATGTCGGGGTTGAGTGCATCGTATTCTGGCATGTAGCCGATGCGCTGACGAATCTCTACGCCTTGGTTTCGGATGTCGTAGCCCAGCACCGTTCCTTCGCCCGAAGTTGCTTGAATCAAACCGAGGATGGTCTTCAGGAAGGTGGATTTGCCCGCCCCGTTTTGGCCGAGCAATCCAGTGGCGCCTCGTGGGATGTTGATGTTGAGGTTCTCAAGAGCGATGTGCGGGCCGTATGCCTTGGTGAGCGATTTGGTTTGGATGATCGGTTCATCCACCATGGGCCTCTCCGGCCTCATGTGATGGACGACGACCCATGAAGCCTTTCGTTGCGTGGGCGGTTCAACCTTCGTAGCCGCCCCGAGTTTTCACAGCGATGCCTTTGGTGAAAGCGGCCATTTCTGTGGACGTGCATTGGGACACACCGTGGCCGAGGAAGTTCCCTTTTTCGTTGGTGATGATGCAGGCTTCTCCAGGTGCCAGCCAAGGGTCGCATGCCAGCACGAAGCCGTGGAACACGTTGCGGCCCTTGCGAACAAAGGGTTCGGCGTCTTGGTCGACCACCACCACGGCGGGACCCTTCGAGCCGTGCCCCCACCATTCGGTTCGGGGCAGCGAGGTTGGCAGCGGCTCGGTGCGTGTTTCCAGCAAGGCTTGCGCACCAGCGGTGGCCATGGACAGGCCACCGTCTCGCAAACGCGGGCTGAACAAATGGACGCCGTCGGCGTCGTTGATGTTCTTCATCCGCCCCTCACGATTGACCACAAAGGTGGTGCCGTTCATCACGCGCTCGGCTGAAGGGCGGTCGACGTTGAGAAGAACGGACAATTTGTCGACGCCTTGGTCGGTTCGTAGAGAGGCCCGTGCTTGCTCACGATGTTCATCGGAAATCGGTTGGTGAATCTCGTTTGACAATCCCAGTTCTTCAAGGGCTCCCGCCAAGCGCTGTTTCATTCCATCACCGTGAACATCCACGGTGGCAAAGGCTTGGCCGTGGAGACCCAAACGGTCGAGTTCTCTGCGGATCCAATCGTGTTCAGGTTGATGGCGAAGCACCCAAGGGGGCGCATCCAAGTGGGCGAAGGGGTTGAGGTCTTCCAGTGAAGCAGGGACGAGACCGAGCGGTGTCAAAATGACCGCTTGAAGGGTCGGATGATGCGTCTTGAGCCACTCCAATACCTCGTTGATGCGTTCACGAAACGGCCCTCGAATGCCGTGGAAAACGACCACGCGGTCGGTGCCTTCACGGGCTTGCCAACGCAGCTGGAGTGTGCGTCGTGCTTTGGCGACATGCGGTCGGCCAAACGTGTCATCACCACCCCACAATACGCCACCTGTACGTGGCGTCAACTGACTCCAAACCACCCAATCCCAAGCGTCTTCCCACATGCCTTGGTCTCGGTCTCGGTCCCGTGCGGCGTCCCGGTCGGTGTAAAACCGGTCCGGTCGTACGTTGCGCTCCATGGTCGGGGGCGTGGTGAGCCAAAGGAAGGCCTCCCGAAGAGCAGGATGTTGATGGCTTCTTTGTTCGGCGAGTTGCCAAATCTTCCCATCACGAACCGCTTGTTTGCAGCGAGCGAGTTCGGCAAGGGTGACTTCGAGATTGAAGTGAGCCAACATCGCCTCACGCTCCTTCGGTTTCATTTTGCGGACGTCCTCTGGCGTCAATTGCGCAACGCAGGGCATCAACAGCGGCCAATCAACAAGGTCGTCGATGCGCTCGGTTCCCCACGGGGTGAGCAAGCGTCCGTCCCTGGCAAATAAGGCGTAGGCCGCCGAATCAAACAGGTCGGCGCCCAGCGCAATGGACATCGGGAACAGCATGGGGTGGCCGCAACCAAACATGTGAACAGGTCGGTTGGGTGGAAGCAAGGGAAGGCTTGCGAGCATGATTTTTGCGTATTCCTTGTAGCGTTGTTGTTCCATCACCGGTACGATTCCTCCGATGGGATGGACAGCGAAGGGATGCTGGCCCATGAGTTGAGCAGAGATATGACGCAGCTCTCTGAATACGCCGCCCTGAATAGGCCCGTTGAGCATCGTGTCTTCTGCAGCCTTGATGCTCTGGGCAGCCCGCGCTTCGGTTTCACGCACAGCATGTTCAACCTCTGATGCATTCATGTCCGGTCGTGAAAACACATCCAACATGGTGGCGATGTCAACACCGATGGAACGCTGAAAGGCGACGATTTCATCCACGCCGACCTCCACATCTCCGTAGACGTAGGACTGGAAGGTGCCAGAATCCGTCATGATGACGCCGGGAAAGTCAAGGAGTTGGTGAACACCATCGGCTTGAGCAACCGTGCGGAGGTCCTCGTGCTTCCACATGATGTAGGAGTTTGTTATGAGGGCTTGAATGCCGTATTTGTCCCACATGACACGGGGTTCTATCGTCCGAATGTTGGGGTTGACGACCGGCAAAAGAGCCGGAGTTTCCAACACACCGTGGCGGGTGTGCAAGCGGCCCAAGCGAGCCCGCCCGTCCCGCTGCGTGATTTCGAATCGGCCGTGGTCTTGGTCCCTGCAGGGGGTGGGGTCGTCCCGCCTGTCGTCACCCCAAGCGGTCATGCCACGGCCTCATGTGCGTCTTTTTTCAAAGGCTCGGCCGATTATTCGCCTGCTTCATCGGATGGAAGGTCCACGAACTCAACGGCGCCATGGGCGAGGATAAATTCACGCCCAAGGTCGTCAAAGGTGTCCAGCAGAGCGGACGAAAATCGAATTCGTTGAATCTCGCCGTCAGCCTCGAGGTCGTTTTTGACTCCCTCAAGGGTCCCGGGTGCAGCACCGCAGGACAAACAGGCTCCCGTCAGGTCGAGAACGAGGTCAAGTTGGTTGCTTTCGTGCTCGAGTTGGGAGACGGCGATGCCACCGCCGTGGCCGTCAAGAGCGGCCCTGACAGCACCCAGGCGAGCCAAAAGGGCCGGAACAAAGTGTTCGGTTTCAAGGACATCAAAGAGCGATGTATTCCGCAATCGATCTTCCTCATCAGGATCGGTGGACTCAGCGACGCGGCGAGCCGCCTCAGCTTCCATGGCCGCTTTGGCTTCAGCGGCGTACTTGGCCACCAAATCGTCGTCCATGTCTCTCCCTCGGGCTGATGAACTTCAACCCTCGCACTCCCAAAGGAAACCAAGCTGGTGGTTTCACCCCCGAAACCGGTCAGCACATGGGAACTACATCCCTTGATAAAGGAGAGACGAGACGGGGATACAGGGATGACCATGGCCGATGAAATCCTGCGGGTTGAGGACCTTCATGTGAGCGTTGATGAAACGCCCATCCTCAACGGCATGAGTCTGACCATCAACCGTGGCGAAATCCACGTCATCATGGGTCGCAACGGTGCGGGTAAATCCACGCTTGCCAGCGTCATCATGGGGCATCCCGCCTACGAAATCACCAAGGGAAGCATTCACTACATGGGCACCAATATCGAGGAGATGAGCGTCTTTGAGCGAGCCCGTGCAGGCATGTTCCTCTCCTTCCAGTACCCTGCCGTCATCCCTGGCGTGCAAGTCGGCACCTTCCTCAAGAAATCCGTCCAATCAGTACGGGACGAGCCGTTGAAGGGCCGAGAATTCCGCAAGGAACTCAACGCAGCCATGAAGGGCCTTGAGATGGAAAAATCCGTTCTTTCTCGCTACGTGAACGACGGTTTTAGCGGCGGAGAAAAGAAGCGATTGGAAATCCTCCAAATGCTCTTGCTCAAACCCACGCTCGCCCTTCTTGACGAAACGGACTCGGGTCTTGACATCGATGCGCTTCGCATCGTGGCAAAAGGCATCAACAGCGTCGCTCCCGAAGCAGGCTGCCTCATTATCACCCACTACCAACGCCTGCTCGACCATGTCCAACCTCACTTCGTTCACGTGATGATCGACGGCACCATCGTCGAAACCGGTGGACCAGAGCTTGCGCTCAAACTGGAAGAGCAAGGCTATGAGTGGCTTGAAGCCCCCAAGGAGGCCTGAACATGAGTGACGACGCACGAGAGGCGGTGGGCGACTACCAATTCGGTTTTCACGACCCGGAGAACGCCACCATTCGCTTTGACAAAGGTCTCTCCGAGCAGGTTGTTCGAGACATTTCTGCGCTCAAGAACGAACCGGAATGGATGACGGATATTCGTGTCAAAGCCTACCACCACTTCATGGAACGCGAAATGCCCGACTGGGGCAACTGCGGCGAACTCAACAACATTGATTTCGATAACGTGACCTACTTCCTCCGTTCTTCGGACGCCACGGAAAAGGACTGGGACGATGTTCCAGACGACATTAAGAACACCTTTGACCGATTGGGCATTCCCGAGGCTGAGCAAAAGTGGCTTGGCGGTGTCACCGCACAATACGAATCCGAGGCCGTTTACCACTCCATCCGAGAAGACCTCGAAGCCCAGGGTGTGTTGTTCCTGGACATGGACAGCGGCCTCAAGGAACACCCCGAAATCGTGAAGCAGTACTTCGGTACCGTGATTCCCTACAGCGATAACAAATTCTCGGCCTTGAACACGGCCGTGTGGTCGGGTGGGTCGTTCATTTACGTGCCAAAAGGGGTCCATGTTGAGATGCCCGTTCAGGCTTATTTCCGAATCAACGCCCAAAACATGGGTCAGTTTGAGCGCACCCTCATCATCGCGGACGAAGGCAGCAGCATCCACTACGTCGAAGGCTGCACGGCGCCCACGTACTCCACCGATTCCCTGCACTCCGCTGTTGTGGAACTCATCGCCATGAAGGATGCAAAAATCCGCTACTCCACCATTCAGAATTGGTCGGCCAACGTTTACAACCTCGTCACGAAGCGCGGAGTGGCTCACGAAAACGCTACTGTTGAGTGGGTTGACGGCAACATCGGCTCCAAATTGACGATGAAGTACCCCGCTGTCTTGCTCAAGGGTGAAGGCGCCCACGCCGAGGTCATTTCCGTGGCGTATGCCGGAGCCGGTCAGCACCAAGATGCAGGTGCCAAAGTCCACCACCTCGCCCCCAACACCACCTCCAACATTCTCTCGAAGTCCATCTCCAAGAACGGGGGACGCTCGTCGTACCGAGGCATGCTTCAGGTGACGCCCAAGTCCCACGGGTGTCGCTCCAAGATTGTCTGCGACGCCCTCATGCTCGACAGCGATTCACGCTCGGATACCTACCCCACCATGGAAATCGGGAATCCGTCGGCTGACCTTGAACACGAGGCCAGCGTCTCCAAGGTGTCGGGCGACCAACTGTTCTACCTGATGAGTCGGGGCTTCACCGAAGAGGAAGCCATGGGCCTGATTGTCAACGGTTTCTTTGAACC
>DAGF01000004.1 GCA_002495645.1 Euryarchaeota archaeon UBA549 | reverse complement strand
CCATCGGCTTCGGTGAAGGCAGGCAGAGGTTGGACCACATCGTCCATGTGCTGGGAGGCACGTGCACGTAGCTCAACGCTGATTTCGTCAAGCACGCGATAACACTCGTCGACGATGTTGTCCATGGGGAGTGGTTCCTTCCCACCCGTTCGTCGAGCAGCGAAGGCCGTACCCTGGGCGATGTCTCGTGGACCGATATCCAAACGTAGCGGCACGCCCTTGATTTCCCAGTCGTAATACTTCTGACCGGGATGGAGGTCTCGGTCGTCCACCTTGACACGCAGACCACGGGAGCGGAGTTTTTCGGCAACCTCGTGGGCCACAGCGATGGTGTCAACCTCGAGGTTCTTACGAATCATTGGGCAGATGACGACCTGGAAAGGCGCAATCTTTGGCGGCATAATGAGGCCGTTCTCATCACCGTGCATGCCGACAACCGCTCCAAGAAGGCGTTCGGACATCCCGTAGGTGGTTTGGTGGCAGAAGGCCTGCTTGGCGTCCAAGTCTTCGTAAGTCACGTCGAAGGCTTTGGCCCATTGGTCTCGGTAGTGGTGGCAGGAGGCAACTTGCAGGGTTCGACCGTTGGGCATAACGGCGTCGATGCCGATGGTGTACCAGGCGCCGGGGAAGGTGTCCCAAACGGGTCGCTTGGCCTTGATGATAGGCAGACAAAGGTCGTGCATCAAGCGGTCAACGATTTCCAAATCTTCCGCGATTTGTCGGCTGGCATCTTCTTCGTCAACGTGGGCCGTGTGGGCTTCAAAGAAGTGAATTTCACGAACACGGATGAAGGAACGGGTCTGTTTCGTCTCGTAGCGAAAGGTGTTCACCATCTGGTAAATCTTCAGCGGGAGGTCCTTGTGCGAGCGAATCCACAACGGGAACATCGTGTACATCGCCGTCTCGGATGTTGGGCGCAGGAACATTGGAATGTCAAGGTCGTTCTCGCCAGCGTGCTTCACCCAGTAGACTTCTTTCTTGAAACCGCCCTCTTCCTCTTCATCACGTAGGTCATCGGGGTCAACCCCCTCCTCACGGGCTCGCTTCAAACGGGCGACCAGTGCATTCTCCTTCTCGAGAAGATTTTCAGGGATGAGCAGCGGGAAATTGACCTCTTCGTGGTTCGTACGCTCCATCTCTGCGTGCGTCAAGGCGTCGATGAGTTTCATCGTCTTCCAGCCGTAAGGCCGCCAGACGTCCATACCCTTGATGGGATAGCGCTTGTCAACGAGTTCTGCAGCCTCAACAATGAACGGGTACCACTCGTTGAAATTCTCGCTCTTCGACGGAATTCCCCGCTTTGCTTTGCGCTGGCCCATGATGTTGGGGCAGACTTCGGTTTCATCAAGATGACGCTTCATCTTCAGCGCCATCAGCCGACTTGGTCAGTGAGAACAACGCCAGCACAGCGGCAGCGCACCACACCACCTCAAGCACGAGAAAAGCCCACTCGTCGATGAGAAAGGCACGAACGCCCAACAAGCCAGAACCGAACGCCATGAGAAAAAGGTAGAGCGGTTGTTTGCTGTGGAGCACGTTGCGCGTTTCAAGCAAAAACGCCAGCAAGATGCTCATCATGCCGATGTAGGCAATGGATTCAGAGAGCCAACCGTCTGGGGACAGAGGAATCACTTCCTTCGAGTCATCATGAAGAGGCCGCCGATAAGAACGACCAGGGCGACGATGTCGGGGATACCGATGCCGCCAGCGGTTCCACCAACGCCGTTCATGCTCTCGGAGAGGAGGGAGTAGGACCAGCCGTCGGATTCACCAATTTTGTGAGGACTCATCAAGTTCAAGCGAGTTTGTTCATCTCCTCGACACGTGCCAGCCTCGCAAAGGGAATTGAAGGCGGAGGAAAAGATGCCAAAAAGGTTCAACACACAAAAGAGCAGCCCTCCGGCGAAAACAAAGCGCATTGGGCTTTTCTTACCGACTGGGATGGGTGGCATGTCAAGTGTTTTATTCGGGTCTGGAAGGGGAACTGCTGGGGTCGTTGCCGCAACAGGAGCGATGACTTCAACCAGCATGTCGGTGGGCGGCGCAACCTCAGTTACCGCTGTTGGGGTGGAAAGAACGGCGTTGGCGTCCCTTGGCTTGACCGGTTGCACGGCAGCGATTTTTATCCCGTAAATTCGGTCTGCAAGACTGACCAATGTGGGGTCGTCAGCGATGTCGGCTGCATCGATTTCACCGTCCAACAATTGTTGTAGGCGTTCTTGAATCGACGACAATGACAGGCCTCCGCATGGAATGCGTAAGCGCTTCCCTTCAAGAAGCCTCCTTTTGGAAGAATCGCACAAAACGGGCGAATCAAGCCTCTTCATCGTTGTACTTGCTGATGAGTTCCTGGCCGACCAGCGGAGCCGAACAGTGCGGGCACCGGTCAGCATGTCCGAGCATGGTGGGTTGGATGGCCAATACAGCCAAGCATGAAGGACAGGCGGCAAGCATCTCGCCGTCTTGGAGGTTGAAGGAATCCATTGGATTCAGGTTGAGGTAGCCCATTCGGTATCCAGGGTGCCAGTGAAACATCGCTCTCCGGCTGGAGCCAAGGGCGGCCCAACCCATCAAAAACGCAAGCAGGAGACCCGAGAAGATACCCGATAAGAGCGCCTGCAGAACGTTGGCGAAGGCCAAAATGGCGAACAGCAAACTTGCGAGGAAGAGAATGCAAACCGCAGGCCAATACGCCCAAGGCTTTCGATTGCGATAGCCACTGTAAATCATCAAGCCTGCAAAGACCCCGCTTCCAAGAAACACGGAACCTATCGTACCTTCCAAGTAGCCCATCGTGGCAAGGGCTGTGGCGAGCAAATACACCACAATGGCCCCGTCGACGAGAACGATGAAACTCGTTCCACGGTGAATGTGTGCGATGGGGTCGCTACCGGGCAACGCTGTGGGCGCCGACCCTGCAAGGACCATCTCATCCGCTCGACTGTTGGCCACGATTCTTCCTCGTGCGAGGGGCATTTGAATCATTTGTATCACGCCCGGGCTTGAAGCGAAGATGTCTTGACGGTCAGCAGGTTGGCCACACCATGGCGATGCGTGATACCGACGTTGAGCAGAGGGGCGACGCCCTGCTCGGTCAACGCATTGTATTGGGCATCACTGGAGGGATTGCCGCTGTTGATTCGGTCCGTCTCGCACGAGCACTGCGCCGTGAAGGGGCCGAACTCACGGTCATCATGACCAACGCAGCCCAGCGAATCATCACCCCCCTCGCCGTCCGTTGGGCCTCGCAAACCGAGGTCATCACCGACTGGGACGGAGACCTAAGTGCGCTCAACCACGCCGATGCTGTCTTGGTTGCACCCGCAACTCGCGACGTGATGGCAAGCCACCTTCACGGACTTCAGCACGGTCCCCTGATGATGGCGCTCTCGGTTGCTCGTTCAAGAAAAACACCCATCATGATGGTGCCAAGCATGCACCAAGACCTCGCCACCGACCCGGTCACCGACGACATCGTCGAGGACTTACGCAAGGAAGGCGTCCATGTACTGTGGGGGCCCGAAGAGGAAGGAAAGCGAAAAACGCCTGAAGGTGAGCACATCGTTGCGACCTTGGCCCACCTCGCCAACAGGGGCAAACCTGGACGAAAGAACGTGGTCATCACCTTGGGCGCCACCCGTTCGGCCATTGACGATGTGCGCCACGTGCAAAACACCAGTTCAGGGTCAACCGGCTACGCCCTCGCAGACCACCTTCACAAACACGGCCACGACGTAACCTGCATAGCAGGGATGACCACCGTGCCTGCTCCTGAGTGGCTTCCTTTGGTGATCCACTGCCCAACGCCTGAGACCATGCTAGCCGAATGCAAGGCGTTGACCAACGACCACATCGATGCTTGGGTTCACGCCGCTGCCGTCTTGGATTACGTGGTTGAAAACGCTGCAGAAGGAAAGTTGGCCAGCCAACAAGGAACGTTGACGCTCCCTCTGGTCGAAAGCCCAAAGCACATCATGGAACTCAAGGAAAAGTGCTCGAGTGCTGTTCGTATTGGCTTCAAACTCGAATCGGGCATCAAACAAACCGACCTTATTCACCGAGCCTACGCGCAAATTCAGAAAGCAGGCATGACCGCTGTGGTTGCCAATCGGCTGGAAGACCTTGGAAAGCCCGACAAACCCCGGGGCTACCTCGTTGACCAGCAGGGTGCGCACTTTGTCCTTGATACTCCACAAAACCTCCACGAAGCCGTTCAAACACTCATCGAACGCGGGAAGGAGGCATGAACGTGCGTCGTTTTGCCGTAGTTGGCCACCGTGCCATGTCAAAAGGAAAGCTACCACTCAACGATTTGGCCAGCGGCGCAGGACGCATGGATGTGCTCATCAGGGCCCTCATGGCCGGCTTGATGACCAGTCATGGACTTCGCAAAGACAGCGTTGTGGTGCTGCATCTCCTAGGCGGACCTGGTCCACCTCGCCGTATCAAATTTGACGGGGGGACGCTCAAAGGGTTGCACGCAGATGAGCGTTCTATAGCAGGAACCATCGCCAAGGTCATCGCCACGCCCCTCCCACCCATCGGGCATTGGCAACCCATCACAGCAGGCATCAGCCACAGCGGTGGAGGATTGGACTTCACCCTGAAGGAGTGGCAAGAGGGGACCACGGTGCTTCTCGATGCTGAGGCGCCTCGTTTATGGACGCCAAAAGCGATGTTGTTGGAGAACGGAAGTGCAAGCGAACGAACGGTGAATTTCGTCCTCAGCGACGACCAACCGCTCGGTGATGTCGCCACAGAAGGTGTCGTCCTTCGCTCACTTGGCGACCAGTGGCTCCAAGGCCACATGGCCATCGGCGTGGTTCACTTTTTGCTTGACGAGGGCGTTGAACTCAATCTTTGAGTAACCAACGAGGCCAGCCATCAACAGTGGACTCGAGGCCGTGAGCAAGCAGATCTTCATCAAGGGCAAAGGGATGGCTTTGGGGCCACACGGCCAAACAGGACAAACTGGCCTTGTTCTCCTCCACGGCATCACAATCACCCGCCAAGACAGGGGAATGGTCAACGGATGCTGCGCCGATGGTGAAGGTCGCCGTGGCCGTGGTGTCTTCAACATCAAAGCGTACGGCATTTCGGTACCATCGCACCCCCAAACGGGTGGTGGCCCACGTACCGTCCCATGTTCCCGGGGCGTTGATGTTGAGCATCAAATCACCATTTGAGAAGGCCGCAAGCAGAGCGGATTCAGGGTCCTCAAGCCACCGATCATCAGTTTCTGGCTTTGGCCAGGTGCTGAAATAACCGGTGTCAAGTTGACCTTTTGGCCGGCCCAAATTACTCGCACGTAGCGGAAGCACACGGGCCGCTCGTTCAACCACCTCGAGGGTGGCTTCAACGGCTTTTTCCATCCCTTCGGGGTCAAAGGACGTGAACGATGAGGCCACGGCAGGCACGCCGTACAAACCGGCCTCTCGGGCGGCGCCCATGGTGCCGCTGTGATAGGAATCTTGTGAGAGGTTTGGGCCGAGATTGACCCCTGATACCACCATTTGCGGGTGAACTCCTGGTACGAGGTGGTCAAGACCGCCGTCCAAGGCCACGATCATCGTATCACAGGGCGTGCCATCGAGTTCGAAAAGATGGACGGGCGTTTGATGTTGGTCAAGTGACCATGTGGCGAGAAGGTCATCCCGGGAACGAAGCGGCATGGGTTTCATCAGGTTGATGCGCATACCGGTCGCAGAGTGATTGCCCGAAGGCGCCATCACCACCAGCGGGTAGCCGGCGACGTGGAGGGCTTTGACCAGCATGGAGAAACCGATGGCCTCAATGCCGTCATCGTTGGTCAACAACAACCAACCGCGTTGACCAGCCATGCCCATTCCTCAAGCCGGGTTGTTTTCATTGTTCGCTTCGGACAAGGACGCTTGTTCAGAAGCGACCACGACGGTCATCAAACCCGCCATCAAGACCAGTCCTCCCAGCCAGGTCCACTGACCGGGCACACCTGCATCAAAGAAGAGCCAACCGATGATGGAGCCCAAGACAGGCTCGAGCGTGACAGCAACAGAGACAATGAGCGGAGAGATGTAGCGCAAACAAGTGTTCAGCCCTGTATGACCCAGTAAACCGGCAACCAAAGCCAGCAAAAGGAACCAAACGAAGAACTCACTGTCGACCCATCCAAAGGCACCGTACTGGCCGAAGTCCATTTCAAACTGCCATGAGAACGGCAGCAGAAGCACAGAAGCGATGAGCGTCACTGGAAAAGCGTAGAGGAAAATCGGTAACCATGTCCGCAAAATTCTGCCCACGACGATGTAGCCAACCACGAACACAGCCCCACCAAAGGCCAACAAATCCCCGAAGAGCGTTGCCGTTTGGTCGCCTTGAGACGAACCAGTGTCCATCAGGGTGATGGCGGCGCCAACAAAGCAAATCACTGCACCAATCGTTTCCATTCGGTATGGAAGACGCACGCCCTCAAACCTCGAAGCGAAAAGCACCATGCCGACGACGATGACGAGCGGATGTGCGGTTACGAACAACAGTGAATGGGTCAGCGTCGTTTCGTCTAAACTGGCCACCCATGCTCCAAAATGCGCTGCCAAAGCAACGCCGCTCAAGCACAGAAGTTTCCATGTCTGCTTGCTCTTGAAGCGTTCGGCAACGGCGTTGTCGATGGTCCGAAGTTGAAACAAGAACAAGGGCAACAACACCAGCGAGGTCAACTGCAGTCGCCAAGACGCACGAAGCAGGGGCGGAACAGCGTCCACGTGTTGGAATAAGGCTCCTGCACTCGAGACACCGAAGACGGCGGCGACAAGAAGGCCCCAAACCCAGCGCGGTGTGCTGGACGACGACATAACCGTTCACGCTCAGGCTTCAGCCGAGGCCGATTCGCCACCGATGACACCCGCTCGCTTGAACAGGTAGTAGATGGCGGCACCGACGGCCACGTTGATGAGGATGAGGCTGGTCATGCGGATGGCGTACCATGCCCCTGAATCAGCAAAGTTCTTGATGCCCATGACCGTCCTTGCACCTTCATCATCGTACCAGAGCGAGTCCACGAAGGAGAGAATGCTCGATTCCGTTCCAAAGAAGGCTTCACCCGTGAGAAGGCCCGCTGCGACCATGAAGGTGCTCAGCAGAATGAGCGCACGCTGTTTTTCGGCCACCGTGGTGCCCTCTTTTTCTTTGAGTGCATCAATGCGAGGTTGAAGCTTCTTGTCCTCCCAGCGGTCTCGAGCGACACCACCGATGAGCATGGGCAGGGTGTGAGGCACATCGAGGTACATGCCCAAACCGAAGGAGGTGCCCATGCCGGTCGCCCACTCAACGAACATACCGAGGAGGAAACCAAGAGCGAGCAACGTCAGGTCGCCTTGCCCTTCAGCGAAGATGACCGAGAAGGTGGCAAAGGCGTTGGCTTGCGGTGCAATCAATTGGATGCGACCCTCTGCAAGTTGAATAGAGAGGAAGATGGCAACACCTGCACCGATGATGGCACCGGGCACCACACCCATGATGTTCCCCTTTGAGATGTGGTAAGGGCGGTTTCCGATGTAGAGACTGTTCTTGTAATCACCAATGACGGTGCCCGACATGGAGATGGCAGAACCAAACACGGTGGTACCAACCAAACCAAGGAGAACAGCATCTTGGGTGTTCAAGTCCAAGAGGTCCTGGAAATTGAGGAACACACCGAGCAGCATCAGGAGGACAATGAAGGAGGTACCGGAAACGGGCTCAATACCCGTCTCACCCATGACACGAACAGCGATGGCACCGAGCATGAAGGTGGTCAGGATGAGCACCATGGCGAAGACCAAAGCAGCGAGTGGAGAGAAACCACCGATGGTAAAAATGATGATCATAGCGATGAAGGTGACGCCCATGAAGATGGGGATGTGCTTGAGCGGCCATTCGTACCAACCCTTGCCTTCCATGTATTCTTGGCTACCATCGCCCTTGAAGGCAGCACCGATGTCGGTGAAGATGTTGGCGAAGGTGCGCCACATCTTGGCCAGACCAAACATACCACCACCGACAATGGCACCGATGGCAATCGTTCGAACCGTCTTGGCAAAGGCGATCATCTGCAGGGCTGCGGAACCGCCGCTGGCGTAATCCTGAATGGGAATGTTGGCTTGTTGGGTTGCGTCGTAGATGGGCACGTTCATGAACACCGCCAACGGGACGAGGAAGAACCAACCCACGATGGTTCCAAGGTTGACCAAAAACGCCACTCTGGCCTTCATGAACCAACCAATGGCGAACATTGACGGGGTCAGTGCGACGCCGACATAGGTGTAGGCAAAGGGGTTCCAGGCCGTTTCTTCAGACCAATGAGTTTGCTTGAGCGAGATGCCGTCAACCGTACCGGAAGGTTGGTGGATTTTTCCGTAGGAATAAAAACTGGCCAAGCCGATGTCGCCATAGTGAACCGATTGAGCGATGTAATCGAGAAGGGCAACCTTGCGGTCGTTCAACCAGATCAACGGGTATTCCACGAGGAACAAGCCCACCATGGTAACCACGGTCCATACCCCGATGGTCTTCAGTGAATCACGGGCGTGCTCAACAGCACCCGTGCTGACGTCCGAGGAAATGTCAAGCATCTTGAGGGTCGCTTCAAAACCAGGAAGGGGAAGCGGGTCCTCAACCAACCAAACGCGTCTAAAGATAATAAAATACATGACGCCTAGGAACCCGGCAAACATGGACGCAACGATACCGATGAAGGCCAAAGTGAAGGCTTCACCGTCGTTGAGGGTCACCAAAGGCCCGTCCGCTAACGCATAGGCGGGTTGACTGGCCAGCAAGAAGATGGCAGGGAAGGTGAAAATGAACCCCGTCGAAGCGTGGGTCGCACCCGTGGTGGCCGAGGTGGCGATGTTGACTTCCGAAGGCGACCACTTGAGCGCCATTCCCAATAGGTAGGCGATGTACCAGGCTGCTGAAATTGCCAGACCGAGCTTGAGGCCGATATAGGCGGTTACACCTGAAAAAATGGCGCCGATACCGATACCGATCATCACTTTGGGAGTGTTCCAGTGTGAAACCTCGAATGATTCCTCGAGGTTCTTCTCTTCGAGGTATTGCTCCAACACCCCCGTGTTGAGGTTGTTGTACATCTCATCGTCAAGCCATGTGAGCGTACCGGCTTCAATGGCCTTCAGACCCTCGGGCGTGACCGGCTGGCGGTAGGCTGATTTGGAGACGGTTTTTTCACCAGAAGCGTCGGTTCTTGCCACCAAAATCACCCGTGACGCCACAGCGTCCTGTCGGTGGGTTGCGAAGCCACTTCATGACGGTTGCGATGCTCACGCCGTGGCTGCATCCATTTGCCTGTTGCGCTCATCCTCAGCACGAGCGACGGCGATACCGTACTCAACATCGACCTTGCGAAGCATGATGGCGCCGGCAACAATGAGCAGGGAAATGGAGAAAATACCCACTC
>DAGF01000009.1:38548-42931 GCA_002495645.1 Euryarchaeota archaeon UBA549 | reverse complement strand
TCATCGTCGTCGTCATCGTCGTCCTCAGCATCTGCATCGGGGTCGAGCATCTCAATGACGGTGTCTTCGGCTGTTTCCTTGGCCACTTCAGCGGCAGCGGCGGTGGCTGCGTCTTCGGCCTTGGCGATGATGTCTTCTTCGGAAACGCGGTCGGCAGCTGCTTGGTCGAGAATCATGGCAGCGGCAGCGGCCATGGACGAGTCAACCATGGGAGCGCCACGGTAGACGTATTGAGCGAACAAACCAAACAGGCCCAAGACGGCCCCAGACGCAATAATCATCCCGCTGTTGTTGCGTTGAAGATCGTCTGGATTGGTGTTGGTTTCTGTACCGGTTTCAAAAATGGTCAAAGACTGGAGGTCGTGGAACCAGGTGTTCGAGAGCACTTCAATCACGGCCCACACAGCGTAAACAATCATGAGAAGTGATGCGAAGTGCATCCACGAACGGTTTTCGAGTACGAAGCCGGCCAAGCCGGTTGCCGGGGTGGTTTCTTCATCGGACATAGTGAGACCTCACTGGTCCGACCTTCGGTGGTCCACATTTAAATGATGTCCCATTAAACCACCTCAAACAGCGCGTCTATGTCGCGAACATGGTCATTTTTTCCGTTGTTTTCGTCGCTGAGATTTTCCTTTCCTTCGCTGATTTTCCCATCCGTTTCCGCTTCGGCGGTCATCGTGCCAAAATCGATTGGGTTGCTCCATCCCTTCGGGCATGTCATCAAAGGATTCTATCGAAAGGCGTAGGCCACCCAATTCATTTTGCAATTGCTTGACGTTTTCACCGCCTCGGCCGACCAGGGTTGCGACCATGTTTTTTGGAGCGTAAACCACGGCCGAGGTGTCGCTGGAAAACCGAACTTGACATTCAACGCCAACCCACTGACGGACCGTTTCCACGATGCGATCTTTTGCCATCGCTCTCACTGGAGAGAGGTCGTTGGTGGCCGCTCGCCCTTCTAGTGGTACGACTGCAATTTCTGAACCGAATGCAAACATTTCGTGCGTGAGTTTTCCGCTCGGAAATTCCACGACTTCAATGACCGGTCGGGCCAATTCCTCTTGCATTCCTGTAGGCGGTTTGACCGTCATTCGCAATTCCAAGACTTGCTGGATTTTTCCCGATTCGACATGGAGGATGGTGTCGAGCACTTGGCTGACCAAGCCCAATTCGACCTTTCCAATCAATCGCTGAATCGCCTCCAAGGCTGAGTTAGCGTGGGTCACGCCCAACAGACCAACACCAGCAAGGCGAACATCGGCAAAAATTTCGAAGTCTCGGGCACGCCGAACTTCATCGAAAATGACGAAATCAGGTCGCACAAGGAAGATGATTTCGGCCGTTTTTTCCAGGTCGCCCTCGAGCGGCGCATACTGCGTGATGCGGTCTGCGAGTTGCAAATCACGAGGCGCTTCCATCGTTTTCACCAGCGCCCCGACATCGGTGTCAAGATACTCGGCAATGGCTTGGGCCAGGGTGGTTTTTCCCGACCCCGGGCGACCACAGATGAAGACGCCGCGGTGGTGGTTGCGAAGGCGTTCAACCAAGCGCTGGTCAAGGTCGTAGTCCCCGAGGCTGAGTTTGGCGACAGGTCGTACAACGGTGATTTCCCGAGCGTCGGAGAAGGGCGGCCATGCGGAAGTGATGCGGAGGTCGCCCAGCTGGATGACTCTGCAGCCTTTTCGGTCAATTTCCAAGAAGCAGTCGCTACGGTGCCGGTGCTCTTCAACCAGGTTGACCAGGTCCTCTTCCACCTGCTCCAACTGCAAGGTATCCCATGTCGTGGACGATTCAACCTCCACGAGTTGAAGCGAACCAATGGCGCCTCGCTTGACGCGAGGGGGGCAGTCCGCCTTCAGGAAGACGGTGTGAACGTCCTCCATCAACAACGACTCAAGGTGGTCGGGTAGAGCGGGGTGGTCGCCGTGGGTTGCCATCAGCCCGTTGGTCGGTGCCGTCGGCCCTTGACCCTTCGCCCCAAAAACGGCGCAGTAAGCGGGTTCAAGCACGGCTTGGTTGCATCATGTAGCCGGTCAGCCAAAACGAGCCGATGAACGACAAGGAGAGGATGTAAGCGCCCACGGTTGGGAAGGCCCAAATGGAAATGGACAGTTGTGCGAAGACGACGATGCTGAGCACCACGGCCAGCATGTTCCACGGGCCGCTGCCTGAAAGGTTGAGGTAATCAAAGGTGGATTCTCGCTCTGAGAGCCCCCAAATCACGCCGGTCAAACCGCACAGAGCAATCATGGTAAGAACGCCGTCCATCACCGTCCCTTGGAGATACCAAACGCCCAAACTGGCGATGAGGCTCGCCCCGAGCATGCGTTGAACGGTGGTCATGGAAAGGCCCATGCGTTCGGCCAAGGGCACGACATTCTTCAATTCTCGCAAAGGAGTGTTTGGTTCAAACGGATTCCTCGCCCCCGTGGGCGTGAAGCCATGCGCTTTGGTCGATGAGTCGCTCAACCGAAGGAAAGACGTGTTGCTTGGAGGCGGTGAGGTGGGTCAAGAAGTGCTTCCACTCTTCCACGAGTGCTTCGTTTCCCGTTGACTGGAAACTGGTTCGCCCGTGTTCACTGGTGATGTCGATATCGCCGGTTCCAAAGTCAAGGGTGGCTTGCCCCAGTGCTCCCTCTACGTGAAGCAAACGACGTTCTTGAGAAGCCGACCAGGCAACCTCAAACGAGCCTTCATGTCCCGTAGGGAACATTAGATTGACAGAGGCGGTATCAGCCGTGGTGGACTTCTTGACCACATTTCCTGACATCAACGGTTGGCCCAGCAGCCAAGCGATAAGGTCGAGGGCGTGAACCCCCAAGGTCGATATCGGTTGAGCGCCGACTGGGCGCTCTCGAACGGTTTGTCGCTGATAATGGACCGAACGAATCTCGCCCAGCAAGTCACGGATGCGAGGCGAGTGAAGATGTTTGATGGCGTAGTGGTGGCGAAGAATGTAGCCTACCACCAAGACCGTGTTTTCTTGAAGAGAGTGCAGAAAATCATTCGCCACCTCGTTATCCACCGCCAGCGGTTTTTCCACCAAAACAGGGAGAGAATGCGCGAGTGCTTCCCGAGCCAAGTCAACATGGGTGTTTGGCGGCGTGACAATGGCCACACCGTCCAGATGTTCGTGTTCCAGCATTTGGCCAAAGGAAGTGTAGGTGGCGTCTGCCTGAATGCGCGCCAATTTGTCGGCGTCGATGTCGCACACCACCACCCGTCGCACATGCCCTGTTGTCGTCAGGTTCTGCAGGGCGCGGAGATGGACGGCGCCCCACCGGCCGCAACCCACCAATCCAATCGTGAGACCCATGGCCAACCCTCAACGATAGTACGAACTGAGCCACTGGCCCTTTGCGTCTTTGTAGCGAATCTCAAACTGCTCGGGGGCCGTATCCCACTGCCACCAGCCTTGATCGTTGAAGCCCATGAATTCGTAAAGTTCTGGCGTGCAATGAACCCCGGTAACGCCGTAGTAGTAAGCGTGAGAGACCCGCGTGGTGATGCGATGGAGGCCTGCCAAATACATCGCCAATGAGGTGATGGCGTCTTGGCTCGTTGGCGCTGAACGCCAAGGTATCGAAGGAAAGGGGTTGTGAATCGCTTGGGCGGGCGGGTCCAATCGGGGCCCTTGAGGTGTTTGTCGGGCTCGCTTGAGTTGTTGCCGCATGAATCGACGAATGCGGTAGTGAGGGCGTTTTGCGTAGGGGCGGCGCATGAGGAATTTCTCTTCATAGGCGTACAACACGGGTTTGATGATGTCCCATGCTCGCTTGGTCAAACAGTAGGTGACAAAATGCCGATTGGTCAACTCAACTTGATGCAGATGGGGTTGAAGCTCTTCTTTGGACCCCGCCTCAACATTCCAAACTTGAACCGTTCCAACATCGGCGTAGTCTTCAGCCCAGTCGCTGAGGTTCAGCACCGATGTGAGGTAGGTCGGGCTCAACTCAATGTCGTCCTCCACCAACACCATGCGGTCGTAGCCTTGCTCGTCAAGCAGTTCACGGCGAGCACCGATAAGTTGCCGCCCAACGCCCAAATTTTCAGGCCGAGCCACAATCGAGGCGTACGGAACTCCGCTTGACTCGATGACATTGCGTAGTGCTTCCTGTTCAGACCCGGGGCCACCATCGAGAAAGTGAACGACGTCGACGGTTCGGTTGACCACTTCTGGGCAGGAACCGAGTGAACGCAGCATGCGCTCAAAATGGTCCGGTCGGCCAAAACCAAAAGTGGCCACCGCTGTGCGCATGGTTCACCTCACACAGGACCCCCTCATGAGGGTGATGATGGCGCGTGTGGGGTCAAGCGCCCCTTGGCTCGCGGTCGCCCTCGTCCGACGATGAGTCGTTGGGCCTGTCTTCTTCCCGGTCC
>DAGF01000009.1:11669-38202 GCA_002495645.1 Euryarchaeota archaeon UBA549 | reverse complement strand
CTTCTTCCCGGTCCTCGCTTTCATCGTAACTGTCCTCTGCGACCACTGCTTCTTCGCCGTAGTAATACCGCTCATACGGGTTCGAGTAGGGAATGGAGAGGCGGGCCGATTCTTCCATGGTGGTCAAGTTGGTCGCCGTAATTCCGCCTGGAGAAATCGCATACACAAAGTCGCCCATGAAAATTGAGCGTCGGATGTTTTGTTCGCCCCAACCCCAGTATCGGTTGTCTTCTTCTCGGTCGTAAAACGACGAGTGGTTCACTTCACCGTACAAGGAAAGGTTGCCATCTGTTTCGTTCACCTCAACCAGCATGAGTTTGGAGATGTGTTGATAGGACCACGAGTACCGTCCGTTCTCGTAGGTTTCTGTGTATCGATAGGTGGAAAGCGGTACGGCGAGCATGGACTTCGGCGCCCAGTACTGGAATGCTTTGGATTCGTACGTTGCTTCTGATGACGACCAGGACCACATGTTGGCTTGGTCGCGTGCGACCGGGGAAAGGCGCAGAACATCAGCCTGCTGCGGGTCGGTTGGGTCGACAATATCGAACAATGAAATCTGGGTGCCCGACCAATCAAGGCCCGTTCCGTCTTCGTTGGCGGGCGCAAGGCCAATGGTCAACAAATGGTCCCTTGAAAGCGAGTGAATGTAGGTTGAGACGCCGGGGACCTTGAGTTCGCCGAGGATGGTTGGGTTGGTTTCATCGGCGACGTCAATCACCCACAACGGGTCAATTTGTTCGAAGGTCACGATGTAGGCGCGGTCGCCGTCAAAACGTGCGCTCCAGATGCGTTCACCTGGCGCAATGCCGTCCACGCGGCCAGCCTCAACGAGGACTTGTTTCCCCGTGTCAACATCGATTGAGCGAACGAGCGTGACGAGTTGGGAAGACATCGGTTCGGGGTCGTCCATCCACCATCGCGCCCACTGGCCGACGGTGGTTGCAACCCGAAGCACACCTTCGTGTTCAGAAAGTGAAAATTGATTCAAAACGGTGCCCGCAATGCGGCCTGAACCGGTGTAGAGCGTCGCATCGGGTGCGCTGATGTCGAAGGTGTGGAGGTTGGTCATTTCATCCATATCGTCGTTGCCCCAGAACCACCATCCCGAGAACGCTGATTCAGCCAACACCAGCACGTCGCTGGAAGCATAGACCTGCGGGTAGGTGCCCACCACATGGTCCACTTCGTAGTCAAAGTCTGTGGAGGTCAGGTCGAGTGAGAAAATGCTGGAGATGCCTCGCTCCATGCTGTCCTCTGGCGCAACGAAATCGCGGCAAGCGTTGTCGCTCATGGCGTGAACAGCTACTTCGCCGTTGCTGTATTCGTACACTTGAGGAATCAAATCGTCGAGTGTGAGTCGGTCAAGCGCTTCGCTGTTACTGAGCATGGTTTGGTAGGCAACCTTTTCTCGAATTTCCAAGCGGAGGGGGTCGTCGTAGTTCAAGTTCCAATAACCTGTGGGGAGTTCAAGCCACGATGACACACCAGGAATGTCCATCCAAGCGTGGGTGATGGTGCGGACAGTGCCGTTGATTTCTCGTGCCGTGATGTAGGAGCCTTCGATGAAGAGTTCCCGCTCAACATCGGGTGCGCTGCGGTTCGTGATGTCGAAGACCGTGAACTTGGTCAAACTGCTCGTGCGCCACGAACCGTAGTCGCCCTCCCAGCCCATGGCGTCGACCACAGGGTGGGTTGATGGTATGGACCAAGGATTCAGCGTGGAAATCACCACGAGTTGGTCACCGTCGAGCATCATGGCCACGGGGGTTCCAGAAAGCGTTGTGTTGTACACCTCTTCCAGCGCTCCAAATTCTGGAACACCGAAGATGTGGAGATTACGACCTTGGAGGTAGTAGATGTGGTAGCCGTCGGTCTTCACGAAATCGGCCTCGTCAACACCCGCTTCCTGGTTGTTGGTGCCTGAGAAATCTTCACCTTCCACACGATTTGGCGCTGTCGTCCTAGGCTGGGCGGCTGAACTGGTGTCGGCCACGGCCCCGTCGTCCATGGCCATTTCTGCATCCTCTGCCCACATGAAATCACCATAGTAGTACTGCTCGGCAACCGCCTGCATGAGTTCGACCCGGTATTGTTCTTCGATGGATTGTTTCAGAGATTGTTCCAGTTCTTCGCAATCATCGTAAGCAAAGAGGTGGGGGCTGGCGACCGTACGAGCGGTGATGGTCGACCAGTCGTCTGGCAGCACCACATCGGGCACCTCAACATTTCCTACAGGGTTTAGACAACCGGCCAAGAGCATGGTCAGACAAAGGCCAAGCGCTACGATTGGGGTGCGTTCCATGGAAATCTGTCCCCCTCCGTTCGGTATTAAGCGATTGGTAAATTGATTTTACAAGGTGATGAATTATTGAACGGCCCGACTTTGTTGAAGTTGTTCGTGCCCGTAGATGGAGGCCCGCCACGCTCTTTTTGACCGTTCGGAAGGCTCGATCATCGCCGTTGTGTGAAGTTCCTTGATGTGATGGCTCAACAATTGCCGAGAAATCTGCAAGCGTTCTCGAAGTTCTTTGCTCTCAAGCCCCAACTGACCGGATTCTGCCAGCACCTCCAGAATGGCAAGACGGGTCCCAGATAATGGATTATGTATGTTCTTTCGCTGGTCTTTGTCGAGAATGGAAGAGGCGTATCGTCGATGTTTGCCGCTCTTCCACGAGAAGATTTTCCCCGCTCGCTCAAGTTCATTCGTGTGGTAGGCCGTAACCCCGTTCGCAAGCCCTAAACCGTCCCGAAGAGCCGAAAAATGAATCCCTGCGTTGGCTTCAATGTAGCCCAAAATACGCCCCCTGTTCATTTGGTCTTCCTTGTGTTTTCGTCGCTGGGAAACCATCGGCACAACCAACGCCACCAACATAATCACGCCAATGAATTCAACAAAGATGGCCGAGACCAGCAACAAGAGAAGTCCTCCCAGCCCTCCGACAATGTAAACCAAAGGGTTGGACGTTTCTGGTGGATTTTCGTCGGCCTCCGCCCAATCAAGCGGTTCTGCAGTTTCTGCAGGTGCATCATCGGCACTTTCGGTTTCAGGGCCGTCCAAGTTTTCACTGGTGGGAGGGGCCTCTGCCCCCGAATCATAGGGCTCTGCTTCGCCGTATGTGATGGCGCCGTACACAGAAAGCGAGAGGAGAGCGAGGACAAGGATTCGAGCGAACCACACACCCCTCATGGGTTGGGGATTGAGCGATGAATTATCACTACCTTGGTAAAATGATTTGACATTCAAACGGGCAACATGCCCTGTTGGTAAGCATAACCAAGCCCACCCGCGATCAACGCAAGCAGCACGACAAAGGCGAGGCGTTTCTTCTTCAGTTTCGCCTTTTTCGGCTTGCTGGCGCCCGATTCAACCGGTACCACCACGGGCAGGTCGGGTAGGATGGAAGCGTCGGGAAGTGGGAGGGGAAGGGTTCCAGGAAGGGGGAGAAGTGGTCCCTCATCGGCTTCAACCTGAATACGGTCAGGATAGAGTTCGTCAAGGTCTTCAAGCCCCGGGGCTTCCGGGATGGCGCCCAGGATGGTTTTCCAAACGGCTTCCAAACTTTCACTGGAAACGGGTTTTTGCAACCAGGCCACAGCACCAGCGGAATACGTTGCATTACGTGCAAGGTCGGCCATCCGAGAAGGGGCGACAAAGACGATGCGGCTTTCGCCCCCGTGCTCCCTCATCTCCAGCGCAGCCAAATGACCGTCCAACGAAGGAATGTCGAGGGAAAGAACCACCAGTTCGGGGTCCAAGCGGATGTATTCGTCCACCGCCTGGTCGCCATCTTCACAAAGTTCCACGTTGAAATTTCGCGTTTTGAAGAGGTTGGTCAGCCGCATAGACGACATGGGGTTGTTGTCAACGATGAGGACGGTGGGCGCCGATTCATCATCAACTTCGGTGACCAATCCCATGCCAATCAACCCAACGCAACGAGCGATAACTCATCAATCAACCGCTACTCTTCCTCGCCTTCAGGTGGAGTTGAGAGGTCTTCAACAGGGCCGTCTTGAGGTTGGGTGAATGTTTCACGGATGACTTCGCTTTGAGCCTCTTCTTCCTGGCGTTGCCTGCGCCGTTGTGGCGCTTGCGTGAATTGCATTTGCAACTCGCTGATGACCGCACGAAGCATTTGCGTCTCCTGGTCGCTCAAATTCCCGCTGGTCTTGCGCTGAAACATGCGGAGAACTTCGATGCCCTCTCTTGCCTCGCCCATGTTGTAGTGATACGTGCCCGATTGGTCGGGCAGAAACCCCATTTGCAACAACGTGGAGCGTTGCAACATTTGGACCATCTGAAAGAACCGGGCTGCGTCTTCATCTGCGAACATATCCGCCATAACATGCGGTTACGAGTGGGGGTTTTTGTTCCCTGCGCCTCACTCAAAGAGTTGGTTGAGAAGCCACTCAGGGTTGAATTGCATCAGGTCATCGTAGCCCTGCCCAACCCCTGCGAAGACGATGGGGCGGCCTGTAGCAAAGGCGATGGAAAGCCCAGCACCTCCCTTGGCGTCGGTGTCCATCTTGGTCAGAACGGCCCCGTCAAACCGCATGATGTCTTGGAACATCTTCGCTTGCTCCACAGCATCGTTTCCAGCCAATGAATCGCCGACAAAGAGCGTCAGGTGGGGGTTGGTGACCTTTCTGACTTTGTTGAGTTCGTTCATCAAATTGGTTTTGTTTTGCATTCGCCCAGCGGTATCAACCAGCACGACATCGATGCCTTTGGCTTTGGCCGAGTCGATGGCATCCCGTGCAATGGCGGCTGAATCACCGCCGCGTTGGCTGGAAATGCACCGAATGCCAAGGCGTTCGCAGTGGGATTCAAGTTGTTGGATGGCACCAGCCCTGAAGGTGTCGCCAGCCGCCGCGATCACCGTGCGGCCATTGTTGAGAAGTCGTTGAGCAATTTTGGCCGCCGTCGTGGTTTTGCCTGTACCGTTCACGCCAACCAGCATGATGACGACAGGTACATCGCCAGCCTCAATGAATCCGTTAACGGATGCATCAAAGTCCCAGTAGCCGGCTTCAAGCAAGGCTTGCAAGGCTCGTTTGAGGGCTGCTTCCAAGACCTTGGAAAGATCTGCGCCTCGGCGAAGACGCGCCCCGACGAGGGCGGTTCGGAGGCTGTCGATAATGGCACTGGACGCTTGTTGGGAAATATCCGATTCCAACAACACCCATTCGAGTTCTTCAAGCAAATTCTCGAGCGCCTCACCCGATTTGATGATGCGCCCGCCTTCCGAAACAACACCACCGCCAAGGTCAACGTCAATGGATTGGCCGCCTTCAAGCTGAATGGACGCTGATTGGGTCGACCCTTTCGGTGCTTGCTGTACATGGACCAGTTGACGGCCGGTGGTGGTTCGCATCATGGACAAATCCACCTTGGAACCTTTGGGACGAGCGACATCAACCGCCCCTCGCTTTTTCATTGCCTTTCTGGCCTTCTCTTCACGACGACGGCGTTCCTTTTCTTGCCGTTCGAGAAATTTTCGTTCTTTTTTGCTGAGGGCCACCGGGGCGATGGGTTCGTCGTCGTCCCACGTGTCCCAATCATCGTCGTCATCTTCTTTGGCCGCGGGCGATTGTGGAGGTTCTTCGTCAACGTCATCCCAATCTTCCTCGTGTTCTTCCACCTGTGAAACAGTGGGCTGCTCGACCAAGGCTTTGCCTTCCTCCGAGGTAGCATCCACCGACAGGGCGTCACCGTCGGTTTCCTCCGCCACCTCTTGGACGCGTTTGCGAAAGCGGTCAAACAGTCCCATCGAATCCCTCAATCGTCCAGTGTTAAGTCGCCGCCGAACATACCACGTTTGCGAGAACGTCGTGGCGTGGCGTCTGAAGTGGTGGATTCGGGTGTTTCCGTTTGGGTTGTGGGTGCCACAGGTGGAGATTCGGGGCTCGCCTGTTGTTTGAGCGATTCTGCGAGCCGATTGAACGTCTGTGCTGCCTGTCCAAGCGATGTTTCTGTTTGGTCGGACTGTTCCTTCAATTCATCGCGGAGGCGTTGAATGTCGTCCTTGCGCTGGGTCGTGATGGAACGCACATCGCTCCAAGGACGTTCTCCGAAAACGCCCGAGCCGAGGTCCACTAAGGCCACGCCCTCTTGGTCTCCTTGATGGCGATAAGGGAGGCTAACGCCAGAGCCAATGGGCAAATGAGTGGAAATACTCGACCCTTGGCCGTGACCGAGAAGGGACTCAAGCACGGCGTCGGTAATGGCGTGTTCTGCGAGCACGGCGTCGACCTGTTCGATACGGAGATTGATTTCATCCAGGCGTTTGCGCAGCACCTCGACTTCTTGCGCGAGGCGTTGCAGCTGTGTCCTGTCAACCATGTCCGTCGGTCAAGGGAATCGCTTGGGGTTGAAGAAGCCCCCGCTGAGGGCGTGTCGTGTTGAGGTGTGAGTGAACAAGAGGCATGGGGGCCCGAACTTTATGTGAAATGACGAGATGGTCGCTTCCATGTTGCCAGCTTTGAATGAGGAATGCGACCCGACCTACGCCAAAGTGGACAGCGTTTTGGAATTGATTACCAAATCAAAATCACTCCATGTCCTGATGGTGCTCGATAGGGCCCGCCGGCCGCTTCGTTTTTCAGAAATCAAGCACCGTGTGGATGCTTCGTCAACCACCGTATCAAGGCGCCTTGGTGAATTGGAAAAGGGGGGGCTCGTGATACGTGCAATCAATCCCCAATCGCCCCGATCCAATCTTTACACGCTCAGCGATGACGGTCGCCTCCTCAATCCCATCATGCAATCCATGTTTGATTGGGCCATGGATTGGCAGAACAATGGATGAGTTGTTCGTCCGGTCTACACCTTCGGCGAGGCGTGCTGGGTGAAGAAGTGTTCACTCTTCTTCTTCCGTGGGAGCGATTGGTCCGCCCTTGGCTGCAATTTCGTCGCGGAAGGTGTGGAGGACCACCGGCTCGGTGGAGGTACGAGGGTCGATTTCACCGACGCTATCGATGTTGATCTTTCGGCGCATGATGCGGTGGCGGGACCCGAGTGTAGAGTACACTTTCTGGGTCGCTGCCTCAGCATCTTCTGCTGGGACATCGTAGGAAAATGGTTGTCGCTGACTGCCGAACGGTGCGGTTCCTGATACTCGGTAGGCCTTCATCGGGCCATCCGACCTGCCATCCATCCTTAAACGCGCTGGCGCGGCAACGGGAAACAGATTAAGGAAACTCAAGAGCGTGGAGGGGGTATGCGGGGCGCTGTTTGGGCGGTGTTGTTGCTGCTTCTGCCAGTCACCTCAGGCCTGACCCTCACCCCACCAACAGAACATCACGTTCCACGAAACGGTGAACATCTTCTCGTCCTCGATGAAGGCGTTTGGACATCAGCGAAATGGAAGGTGTTGGAAGATGCTGGTATCCACCCCCTGCGCAGCATCCGTGCCGATGCTTTGCTCGTTTGGACAGAGAACGACCGCGAATCATGGCCCTTGGACGTGGAAGTTGCTGGTTTTCAATCCGCTCACTTTCGTTTGGGCCTTGACACCCCCGCAGGGCCAAGCGATTACCGGGTTCTGCTTGAGCCAAGACTGCCCGATGATGGAATTGAACAGGTTCGAAGTGCGATGAGCCGCATGGGTTTGTCCATTGCATCTTCATCGCTGGATGTCATGGGCAATCTACCCGGTTCCTTGACCGTTCATGCACCGAGCTTCCAAGCCCTTGAACCGCTGCTTCAAACCGATGGTGTGCTCTGGATTGAGCCCGTGTTGACCACGCACGCTCGCAACGGCCAGGCTTCCGCCTTGGTGGAATCGGGCAGCCTTGACGAGCACCCCTACTGGTGGTTGGGATTGAACGGTTCTGGTATCGTCATTGGGGTTGCCGACAGCGGTCTTGATGCCGACCACGATTGCTTCCGAAACGCGACCACCAGCACCAGTGAGCATGCTGAAGCCGGAGCACCCTTCCCCGCCGTGGGTGTTTTCGGCCCTGACCATCGCAAAATCCTCTACATGAACACGAGTGTTGACGGAAACGACACGCCAGGCCACAGTGACTACCGCCACGGGACGCACGTCATCGGGTCCTTGGCCTGTCATGACATTGAGAGTTATCGGCAAGGCACCAAACCAAGCAGCGGCTCCACGTTGGCGCACGGTTCCACATTGGTCGTTCAAGATATTGTCTCAAACAACGGCTGGGAGCCTCCAAATGTTGATGTTTTATTGTGGGAAAGTTCCTCCTATGGCGGTGTTGTTCACTCGAATTCGTGGGGCGACGATACCACCGAATACACCGAACGGACGGCTCGATTCGACGCGTATGCACGAGCAATGCCGTGGTCGCTGGCGCTGATTGCTCCTGGAAACAGCGGCGCGGGTGTGCTCGAACCTGCGAATGGACGCAATGTCGTGGCGGTGGGAGCCACCACCAAATCCCTTGAGGATGGCCGTTGGGGCTCATCTTCCTACGGCCCTACGGAGGCTGGAACGGATGGAATCTTTGTGTTGGCACCGGGTGGAAACATCCAATCCGCTGGAGCCGATGGATTTTGGAACACCAACAACGCCAACCTTCGCTTGTCCTCGGGAACGAGCATGTCGACGCCGCATGCATCGGGCGCAACGGCTGTCATCCAGCAGCTCTACGAGGATGGATGGCTCGTTCCTGCCTTTACTCCACTCACAACGCATTCTCTCAACGACATGAAACCCCCGTGGGCGGCATCAGCGCCGCTGGGCGCCTCAGTAGAACTTGGTGAAGGGTTCACGCCCTCGGGATCGCTTTTGCGAGCATCCTTGGCGATGGCTG
This sequence comes from Euryarchaeota archaeon UBA549, assembly GCA_002495645.1. Lineage (GTDB taxonomy): Archaea > Thermoplasmatota > Poseidoniia > Poseidoniales > Poseidoniaceae > Poseidonia. Next base: position 29,415 of record DAGF01000009.1, on the reverse strand, counting down.
CTTCGCCATTACCTGAAGAGGTCCGGAACGGAGGAGAAGAGAGCCATGAGCTCCACAACCCCTACGATGGATGGGGGGCGCTGAACCTCAGTCGTTTATTCGACCCAACGAGCGTTGATGGATTGGGCGAATCACCGACCAATGATACGTGGATTCACGACAGTTATCGGTTGACATCGGGCAGCGTAGAGGAATGGTTTGAGGTCAACAAGGGAGAAAGTGGCGACCTATCGGGTATGGTTGAAACCGGTGCACCGCTTGACGGGGCCATTGGGCCGTTCCTGCAAACAGGTGATGTGTATTCACAACGTTTGGCGCTCATTGACGGCGAGGATGTTCGTATTCGCATGGCCTTCCCGGCACAGCCCGAGCCGGCGATGGTGGATGATTTGCAACTCCGTGTCCGCCTTGAGGACGGCACCATTCTGTTGCCTGACCAACTACGGGAAGGAGATGGTGCACCAACGCAATTCTACCCGCACGTTGTCGACACCAACAACACCACGGCCTTCCCGTCATCCAATGAAACGGTTGTCGGCCTTGATATTCCGCGCAGTTATCTTTCAAACGCATCCTATCTGGACATTGATGTCGTTGCTCGGTTCGTGCAACCGGGTGGCGAGGAAGGAACGACGGGGTTGGATGGAGATGCGGTCGGCTTTGCTCTCGTGGTGAAGGGTGTTCAACGCGATTCGTCCGACTACATGGATAACGATGGGGACGGTGTGTTCAACATCGACGATGCATGTCTCTGGTCGCCTGCTCCTGCTCAATACGATGTTGATAGGGACGGGTGTTTGGACGATGATGATGACGATGGTGTCCCCAACAGGGACGACGCGTGTCCAAGCGAGCCTGCATCTCTGGAAGTTGATTTGGACCGAGATGGTTGCGTGGATACCGTTCCTGAAGAGTGGAAGATTCTCATCGATTTCAACGAGGGTTGTGTGGGTTGCGCCATCGACCTCCACTCCGCTCTCGTCAAGGTGGACGGTGTCAATGTGCATGCAGCCACATGGGACGAGGCGCTCTCCATCGGTTTGGATGAAACGCCTTCCTGGGAACATGTGCTGAACCAGCACCCGTCGTTTGATGTTGAAACATTTGAAGAAATTGAATTGGAAATCGAAGTGAACTTCGCATACCACCAACCTTCAACATCGGGGCGTCAGTTTGGATCTTGGCCAAACAATTGGGACATCATTCCTTCGTACAACATCCCGCTATCATACTGGGATGTTGACTTTGAATTGAGGAATGATGTAGCATTCCATCAAGAGCACGTTGCGACCATGTCGCGATACTACATGTATTCGTCAACCCAAACCCACACACACGTGTTTACTTGGTCGAAACAACCCGTTCACGACCATGATGGAGACGGGTACGGCGTGCCTGGTCTTGACTATCACGGGTACTGTTGGGATGAAAGCCTTGATGGTCATGAAGACGAACACGACGGGTATGGATATTCTCAGCACAACGATTGCACTGTGATGAGATACAACGTCAACGATGAATATCCTGCAGACGGGACGCAATGGGCCGACAGTGACGGCGATGGGTACGGCGATAACGCATTTGGATACCTCGGGGACATCTTCCCGAACGATCCTTCTGAGTGGAGCGATGGGGATGAAGATGGATACGGCGACAACAGCGATGGGTGCCCTCAACGAATTGGCGTTTCAGCAGCGTTGGGCTGTCCTGACAGCGATGGGGATGGTTTTCCCGATGTCATTGATGACTATGGCCGCGCATGGGGGTATCGCGGAGAAATATACGATTGTAGGTACGAGTGGTGGGGGTGTGTTCCTTCTCCAACCGGTGAAGGCCCTTCCATGGCAGTTGATGGGGACCTGACAACCAAGTATCTCAACCGCGGAAAATACAACACGGGCATCATTATCACGCCCCGGGCCGCCTCAACCGTTGCAAGCATCGAATTCGTTTCGGCGAACGATGAATGGGCTCGCGACCCGACGAGTTTCCATCTCTACGGTACCAACGACACCATCACGAGCGATGCCAACAGCCGTGGCGATGAAGAAAATTGGGTCGTGATTGGGACGGGAGAGATTGACCTCCCATACGAACGCTATTCACCAGCAAGCACCGTTTACCTCAACAACGACATTGCATACCGGTCTTACAAACTCATCTTCCCCACGGTGAAAGGTGATTATGACTCTATGCAAATTGCGGAAATCCAATTCTTCACCTCAAGCGGAGAGCCGATTTTCTCAGGCGGAGATCCAGTGATTGGCGTTCACGATGCGCCCAGTTATTCGCTCATGCTCAACGCCGGTGATGGGCCCTATTATTGGCAACCTACAGTCCGAACCGATATGTGTCCTCATGTCCCTGGAGAGGCCTACCTCGGCGGAGGGGCGGGTTGCCCCGATGCCGACCGTGATGGTTGGGCGGATTCGGTAGATGGCCGTCCCTTCATTGAAATCGATATGTGCCCGAACAACGCAGGTGAAGCAACCACGCCCACAGGAAGAGGGTGTCCGGACGCCGATCGTGACGGTTGGGCGGATTTTGAAGACGACCTCCCCTATGACAGAGACTACCATCTGGACAGCGATGGCGACGGCATGCCTGACGAGCACGACGCTTTTCCCAACAATGCATTCTTCCAGCACGAGGGTGATGTTTTCAATTTGCTGTGCTTTTTGGTGATCGGTGGCGTGGTTTTCGCCCTGTTCAAGAGAAGAAAAAACGAGGACCCTCCTCCGCCAATGACAATGGGTCCCAAAGCGATTGTCGTTGGACAGCTTGTGGAGGATGATTCCTCAATGGAAAGCGACACGTTCTGGTGAGCAATGCACCAAGCACCCTTGTCGAGCAAGAACGGGTGGATTCGATTCAATAAAGAATGGTAAACAGCCCACGGAACCCACTTTTCAAATTCAATTGGTGTTTTTGGGCCACCGGTGACCAAGGTGAACCTTGAAGTTCAGTGCCATACTGGAACAACCATCCCACGTGGGAAGGTGAAGAAAAATGAGCGACCGCCTGTATGTTGGAATTGACCTAGGAACCTACCAATCAACCATTGCTTCAAGCGCTGGTAAACTGCACACGATCGAAACCGTCGTCGGCCGTCCAAAGGACCCCGTTGCACGAAATTTCCTCGGTCGCGATGTGTTGTTCGGCGAGGATGCCCTCAAGAACAAGCTCGCATGCAACCTCTACCGCCCCATGGCTGCAGGCGTCACCCAAGACGACGAGGCAAACCTGGCTGCTGCAAAGGCGTTCGTTTCCCACCTCCTTGAGACTGTTGACCCAGAAGAGTTTGACGAAGTGCTTGGCGTGATTTGTTCGCCAAGCCACGTTTCCTTTACGGACAAGTCCAACCTCGTGGCTACGCTGCGAGGACAAGTTAACGCCATCATGGTCGTGACCGAACCCTTCGCCACCGCCTACGGCATTGACGAAATCGCTGGTTCCATTGTTGTGGACATCGGCGCAGGCACCACCGATATCGCTCGTGTCTACGGTACCTTCCCCACTGATGAAGACCAGACGACCATCACCGAAGCCGGCGACTGGTTGGACCTTCAACTGATGGATCTCATCAAGAAGAAGTACACCGGTGCACAAGTCACCAAGGATATGGTTCGAAAGTGGAAGGAAGCCTCCTCCTATGTCGGTGGAGAAGCACACGAGGTCACCGTTGAATTGTCCGTTGATGGAAAGCGCCAAGTGGTTGACATCGGCGATTTGATTTTGGAAGCCTGTGAACTCATCATTCCAAAGATCGGCAACGCCATCAAGCGAAATGTCGCTGGCGCCGACCCAGAATACCAACAGATCCTGCGCAACAACATCATCCTCTCAGGCGGGGGCTCCTTGATTGAAGGCATCGCCGACCGCTTGGCCAGTGAAATTTCCGACATCGGTGATGTTCGCGTTTGGTGTGTTGAAGACCCCATCAACTCGGTCGCTGCTGGTGCACTCAAACTCGCCAGCGAAATGCCCGATGACATGTACACCTCCATCAACTGAGACGGCTTTCAGAGAAGGGTAGCAAATACCCGCTTTCTTGCCTCCTGACCTTGGGAAGGTTCAAGTGTGGTAAATCTGCGATGCGTTGCCGTATGGCTGTAGAGAGTTCGTCACCCGGTGGCATCCGACGTGTTGGTTCGTCCTCAAATGACGAACAAGCGGCGCTTGAAGGGATGCTCAAGGGCTATCCAGTTGAACAACTCGTTGAGGAGGTTCTGGTCGCCTGGGATGAATTGGGGAAGCGGAACGACGAATTGGTCGCCGTAAAGCAACGTCTTCGCGTGGTTGAACTTGATTTGGCCGAGCGCCAAGACAACATCGCACCAGAAGTGGCACGCCTCACCGAAGCCGAACAAACGCTGAAGGAAAACGAAGCGCAAATCATCCACCTCGAACGCTTGCTCTCCGATGCTCGAGAAGAGTTGGCCTCCCAGCAATCATCCCTCTCGCAGCAAGAGCGTTCGTCCATGGAAGGCGAACTTGAGCAGCTCCGAACATTGGCCACCGAGCAGGACGAGGTCATCGGTGAGATGGAAGGGCGAATTTCCCAGATGGTTGAAGCATTGGAAAAGGCTGCCGACGCTGGATTGACCTCGGTCACCGCTGAAGAGGTCCGTCTCCTCAAGCAACAAGTGGATGAACGTCAGCGACAACTCGATGTTGAGAAGGCGGCATCAGAAGCGCTTGAAGAAGAGCGTCAACGCCTACGCGACATCGCAGACCGATTGCGCGGCCTACTCGATGCTCGCGACCGCCGCTTGGCTGAACTTGAAGAGCAGTTGGAACGCGTCATGCAAGGGCCTCGCTCGGTCTCTGCTGAGCACGATTACCTCGTTGAACAAATCGAGGAGTTAAAGCGACGCTTGCTGGAGCGTAACCGTGAATATGAATCCCTGCGACGACGTGAGCGTCGCCTCCACAACGATGTGTTTGAACGCGATGAACGCATCCAACAAATGACCCTCACGATGACCGATTTGGAAGCCGCACTGCAAGACCGTACGGCTGAACTGCGAGAACTGGAAGACCAGCGAAGTTCAATGGAACACGAGTTACATTCCGCCCGCCGCAGCGAGCGAACACGAGAGGTTGTGGGTCGTGTCTTTGCCGATTCCCTCTCCCTCGTGCGCAGCCACGAGAGTCGGGAGCTCAAGCGTGAGTTGTACGCCAACGCCCCTGATGTGGAGCGAACCATCAAGGCACCAACAGCCGATGACATGGCAAAACTCGCCGAAGGTGAAGAAATGGTGCTTGAAACCGAGGAAACTGAATTGGAACCGGGTATGGAAGTTGACGGTGTTCGACCGCCATCCCCTGGTGGTACCGGCGACCCGGTGGTCTTTGAAGACGAAGACGAGGGTTGAATCAAACCGAACAGGCTTGCACGAGACCAAGCAATCGCTCACGAAGTTCATCCATCGACGATGCATCCTCGGTGATGGTGCCGGTCACGATCCAATCAGCACCCGCTTGAACAGCGCGCTGAACGTCTTCGGGCGTGCGCAAGCCGCCACCGACCAACAAGGTCAGCCCGTCAACCGATGCGGCCTTCTCAATGAGGTCAGCATGTACGGGTGCCGACGCCCCGCTTCCTGCCTCGAGATAGAGCAGGGAGAAGCCGTACATCTTTGCACACAAGGCGTAAGCATGAACCAATTCGCCATCATCTGGTTGAATCAAATCAGCGCCGCCAACCTCCCCAACGCGTCCGCCCGGTGCACACACAACATAGCCTGTGGGCAGGGCCTCAACACCAAATCGGTGGATGTAGGGAGCCCCTCGAACCTGCTCTCCCACCAAAAATTCCCGCTTTGTTGAATTCATGAGCATCATGAACGTGATGGCATCGGCAGCGGGCGAGAGTGCATGAGCACCGCCGGGAAACAACACGACTGGGATATCCCATTGATGCTCGTCGCCCGTTGGGTCCTGGCTTGCGGCGAACATCCGCAATTCAAACGCTTCTTGAATGGCCGTACAGGTCGCATGCACCACATCATCGGGTGTATCGGTTGAGCCACCGACGAAGATCATCGCTGAACCGCATTCAACAGCGAGCATGGCGCGCTGGGCGGCAACGTCTGCCGATTGCTTGGCCGGGTCGATGAGGGTGATGTGGCGAGCGCCACTGGTTGGACGTCGAACCTTTTCCAGCACCGTGGATTCACCGATATTCATGAGGCTCACCTCAAGGTCAGTGAGGAAAGGGCATAGGGCTTACGCCCAACACGAAGGAGTGCGAGGCTTCTCAAGGGTTCACCTGTTAGCAGGGTCATGGGCGAAGAGGGGCCATTCCGTCGCCTGTTGAATTACATGCGGCCTCATCGCAAAACTGTCAGGCTTGCAGCCTTTTGTTCGGTGTTCAACAAATTCTGGGACTTGGCGCCACCGCTCCTCATCGGTTTAGCGGTGGATGTTGTCGTGTTACGAGAGGATTCCATTCTGGCTGGCGCGGGCGTGGTGGACCCTTGGCATCAGTTGGTCCTGCTTTCAGCCTTGACGTTCATCATCTGGGGATTGGAATCCTTGTTCGAATACTTCTACGGCGTCCTGTGGCGCAACCTCGCTCAAACCGTGCAACACGAATTACGGTTGGACACGTTTGACCATGTTCAGCAACAGGGCATGGTCTGGTTTGACGAACGACAAAAAGGCGACATCCTCGCTATCCTCAACGACGACATCAATCAACTCGAACGGTTTCTGGACAAAGGCGCCAATGACCTCCTGCAGGTTAGCACCACAGTTGTCGTGGTGGGTGCTGTGTTTTTGCTCATCTCTTGGGAGGTGGCGCTCTTTGCTGTTCTCCCCATTCCGCTCATCGTTTGGGGGTCATTCCGCTACCAGCGAAGCCTTGAGCCACGCTATGCTAAAGTTCGCCATGCTGCAGGTCAGATGAACGCTCTCTTGGAAAACGACCTTTCGGGCATGTCAACCGTTCAGTCCTTCACCGCCGAGGCGAATGAATTGCGCAGGGTTGAGGCGTTGAGCAACGCCTACAGAGACGCAAACCGTGAAGCCATTCGATTGTCAGCTGCCTTCACACCGTTGATTCGGATGGCCATCCTCGTGGGCTTTACGGCCACCCTCTTACTCGGGGGTTGGTTTACCCTTGAAGGTACCATGGCGGTCGGCGCCTATTCCGTTCTTGTCTTCATGACCCAGCGTTTGCTATGGCCGCTGACCCGTCTCGGTGAGACCTTTGACCTCTACCAGCGAGCGATGGCATCTTCGACCCGCGTTTTGGATGTCTTGGCTTCTCCCGTGGAATTGCAACAAGGTGATTTTGTCCCAAAAGGAGAAGAGAAAACAGCAGATTTGAGTTTTGAAGGCGTCTCTTTTGGCTACGCTGGTCGAGAGAAATTGTTTGACAGTCTCTCGTTGACGTTTGAACACGGGAAAACTACGGGCGTTGTCGGTTCGACCGGGGCTGGAAAAACCACCCTCGTTCGGCTCCTCTTGAGATTCGCGGAACCCCAGGACGGGCGTATTTTGTGGTGTGAACAGCCCCTGGATGCATGGAAACTGCATGCCCTGCGTTCATCCATTGGCCTGGTTGACCAACACATCACGCTCTTCCCAACCACCATCATGGAAAACATTCGATACGGCAAGCCTACCGCTACAGACCAGGAAGTCATCGATGCTGCTGAAGTGGCAGAGGCCTCGTCCTTCGTCGGCGAACTGCCCGATGGTTGGGGAACCATGGTCGGCGAAGGAGGACATCGCCTATCCGGCGGACAGCGTCAACGGGTCGCCATCGCTCGTGCTGTGCTCAAAGACGCACCATTGCTCATTCTCGATGAAGCGACTTCAGCGGTTGACAACGAAACTGAAGCAGCCCTTCAACGGTCAATACAGCGAATTTCGCAAGGACGAACGGCCATTGTCATTGCGCATCGACTCTCCACCGTTCGGCATGCCGACCGTATTTTGGTGCTCGAAAACGGAGCCGTGGTTGAAGACGGGACACACGATGATTTGGTCGCAAAAGATGGCGTTTACGCCCGATTATGGTCAGTTCAAACGGGAGATGTCTGAGAATTGGTATAAAGTTCGCGTTGAATCTAGCAAAAATACACCTCTTTAAGTACTCAATCAAGAAGTCGTCGGTTTGAGAACCATGAAATCTGAAAAATTCTCAAAGACAACGAGCCTGCTTTTGATCGCCACATTTGCCCTTGCTATGGCCGGAACGGTCAGCGCAGTGGACACAAAGCCCATCGGTGCTGACGGTTTGCCAGAATTCGTCACCGCTGAGGGCGCCACCTTGGAACTGGTTACCTTCTTCCTGTTCTTTGTTGGCTACATCTCCATGGGTGCTGCCTTTGTCTTCTTCATGGCAGAGCGCAATTCCGTGGCACCTCAATACCGCACGACCATGACCATCTCGGCCTTGATTGTCGGTATTGCCGCCTTCCACTACTACTACATGCGCGGCGTCTACGCCGACTACGGTACCGTATCCATTGAGTACCGATACATGGACTGGATCATCACCGTTCCGTTGATGGCCCTCAAGTTCCCATCCCTCGTGGGCAAGGACGCCATCACCGATGACAAGTTCCTCGGTCTTGGCTTCACTGGCATCTGTTTCTCCGGTGCACTCATCATGATTGGATTCGGCTACCTCGGTGAGTCCGGTGCCATCCCAGGCATGGCTGGCCTCGTCCTCGGTGGTGTTGGTTGGGCCATGATCATCGTGGCTACCGGTACCCCTTGGTCCTCCGGGAAGGGTGTCGACAACAGCAAGATCGCTCCTGAGCTCATGTGGAGCACCAACGCTCTGCGCTGGTTCATCTGCGTTGGCTGGGTCATCTACCCCATCGGCTACCTCTTCAACCCAACCGCAGGCGTGTCGGACGCTGTTTCGGCTGAAATCATGGCTGTCCTGTACAACATCGCTGACATGGTCAACAAGATCGGCTTCGGTGTTGTCGCTTGGATGGGTGCCAAGAAGGCTACCGAAGCCATCGCAGCCGCTGAGTGAAACCAACACGGTTCTCTAACCCCCCCGAAGCGGGGCGGTAAACGCCGCCCCGTTTCCTCTGGGTACGAGTAATCCCTGACTCATTCCGCCGCACGAGATGCTGCTGGCTCGAAACGCCTCATCCATGCTTCAAGTGTGGATGATGGGTATCGACGATGCCACCATGCTCCTGCCACCGCCCAAGCCATTGTGTACGCCACGACGACAAAAGCGGTCAACGCAGGACCCCAGTGTTGCACCTCGTCAGAAGCATGGAACAAGGCAAATGGAAGGAAGTGGAGCACGTACACGGTCAATGAAACCCGACCAAGGTCGGCAACCCGATGCACCAGTGAGAAGCGCTCTGCACCCCACCACAACAGGCTCACTCCCGTAAGCGCAGCCACCAAGAACGGCGCGTTAGCAGGGAAGAATGTCAACGCTGCGTCGCCTGTGGGAAGTGCCCATGGACGTCCTCCTTGGATGCTTAGTGCCAGGACAAGAGCTGAGATGCTCAAACCAACAAAGGACGTGGTTCGAAGCCATCCATGTCGCTCCTGCTCGTCCTGCAGGGATGCAATGGTGGCGCCGAACCAAGCGAAGACCACCCAGGGAAACACGGGATAAAGGCCTGTCAGGAAAAGATGGTGCACAAGAACGGATACTGACACTGTGGAAACACGGTCGTCCCACGCCGAAGGTCCCTGCCAATCACCGAACAACAACGTCAGACAACAAACGATGGAAAGGGCGAGGAAAAAGTTCCGACCGAGAGGATTTCGTCGGTGCTGAACACTTCTCCAACACGGCTCGAGTAAAATGAGTGCCCCCATCAACGAAAGCACCCCCGGCGTCCAAGGCTCGAAGAGATGGGGGGCGCTCATATTGACAATGAGTTGACAGAAGAACAGGAAAGTCGCCCTCCAAAAGCGCTTCTTGGCCGAGAGTGGTTTTTGCGCCATACCCCATCCAAGAAGTGTGATGAAAAGGGGTGCTGCAAGACCACCAGCGGCTGAAACAACGACACCGATCCACACCCACAAACCGTTGAGTTCGGGCTCCCAAGTTGCTGCAGCGTGAACGAGAATCATCAGAAGAACGGCCAAACCACGAAGGCCATCGATGTGAATGAGACGTCCTTTTCCTTCCATGCTTGACACTCAGGACCGTTGTTTCACGTATTCAACGGCGTTGCGGAAGAGTTGCAAGCCCTCGCCTTCCCAACCATCCAACGCCCCCGATGATGCTTCGCTGCCGTGCCGAGTATGCATGGGATGGAGCCATCTTGCATAGATGGCTTCTGGATGGGGCATCAACCCAAACACAAGGCCGGTTGCATCGCAAATACCCGCAATATTCCTCATGCTGCCGTTGGGACTGAGCGGGTATGGAAGGGCCTCATCTGTACGACCGGCCCCCGGTGGTGTTGAAGGGTCAACATACCGAACGGTCAACTGGTGGTTGGCGTCCAATCGGTCGATGTCATCTGCCGATGGCATCACGTATTTTCCTTCACCGTGGCGAACCGGGCATTCCATTCGAGTCATGCCTTTGGTCCAAATGCAGGGGCTCTCCGGGTCGAACTCCAAGGTTACCCAACGGTCTTCGTACCGCCCGCTATCGTTGAGGGTCAAACTGCCTCGTTGAATGAAATCTGGAGAATGTCCAGCCTCTGGGCCGGGTAGGAGACCGGTCTTGACCAGCACTTGAAAGCCATTGCAAATGCCGATGATGGGTTTTCCCGCGTCGACGAAACTTCGCAGTGCGTCCCTCATCGCAAAGCGCATTCGATTGCCGAGAAGGCGCCCGCTTCCAAGGTGGTCACCAAAGGAGAACCCCCCTGGAACGGCCAGGATGTCGTAGTCCTCCAGTCGTTCATCACCCGAGATCAATCGGTTCACGTGAAGGCGGTCAGCGGTGGCGCCAACCAGTTCGAACACAGCCTTTGTTTCATGGTCGCAATTGATCCCAAAACCAAACAATACCGCAACACGTGGGGTCATCAAATCACCCCTCCGGTCAAGTCCAAGGTGCCTTTCCACAGGCCTGCCATGGTTTCAACATCAAGCTCAACGAGTTCATCATCCCCGTCCGTGATGGTCAGGGAAGAAGAGGCCGATACGGTTCCGAGCACCGTTGTTGGGTGGCCCTTCATGGCCGAGAGGAAAGCGTCCTCGTGCTCAGGTGAGACGGCCACGATGATCCGTCCAAGGGATTCGCCCCACAACCGGCCCCATACATCACCTGAGCCGGTGCCGTCGATGTCAACGGAAGCGCCCGTACGCCCACCAATGCACATCTCGGCAAGGGCCACGGCCACTCCGCCTTCACTGCAGTCATGAGCTGTTCGCACCAAGCCAGCTCGGATGCTCTGAGACAGGGCTCTGTAGGTGGCGAGGTTTTGTTCGGGATGGGGGAGAAGTGGTACATGGCCCCCCACGCCTTTGGCTTGACCGTTTTCGGTCATCATAAACGCGAGTTCTGATGCGCCGAGTTCTTGTTTTGATTCGCCAACGAGGTAGATTTTATCGCCCTCGAATTTGAAATCGCTTGTGGCACTCTTTCGCACATCGGGGTGGTCGCCAAACAACGAGAAGAGAAGGGTGGGGGGGATGGAGATTTTGTCCGGCCCGGTGCCGTAATCGTTCTTCATGGAGTCCTTTCCGCTGACACAGGGAAGGCGGTAGGCTCTGCAGACCCGTTCAAGTTCCCGATTCGCACGGACAAGTTGTGCGAGTTTGAAACGACCATCGGGGGTCTTGGTGGATTCAATCGGGTCCGGCCAACAGAAGTTGTCGAGGCCCGCCATTTTGTCAACATCCAAGCCGACGCAAACAGCGTTTCGCACCGCTTCATCAATGCTTGCAGCCGCCATGGCTCCGGCGTCAATATCCGAATACCTCGGGGCGATTCCGCACGAAATCACAAGCCCGTGTGGGTCGCCGTGTATGGGGGCGATTACGCCCGCATCGCCGGGTCCATCTCGCTCAACACCGACGAAGGGTTTGATGGCTGTTTGGGCGATGACTTCGTGGTCGTATTGGCGAACCCATGTCTCTTTGCTGGCGATGTTGGGGCGTTGAAGCATGCCTTGGAGGAGTTCAGAATGGTCTGCCGTAGAAGGCGGGGCAAAGGACGGTAGTTCCGGCGGGCGCCACTCGGATTCCAATTGCAGTTGGGGGACGCCTTCGTGGAGGAACTCAATGGGAAGATATGCCACGGTGGCATCAGCATAGCGAACGTGGAACATGCCGGTTGAGGTGAAGGTCGCCACCGCGGTTGCTTCGACTTCGTGGAGGTCGGCCAGCGCTTCGAAGGCTGCTTGATCCTCTGGTTTGACGGCGATGGTCATGCGCTCTTGGCTTTCGGAAACCAAAATTTCCCAAGGTGAAAGGCCAGCTTGCTTGAGTGGAACCTTGGCCAGGTCAATTTCACAACCGTTTGTGTATTCCGCCATTTCACCGATTGAGGATGAAAGGCCTCCCGCGCCGTTGTCCGTGATACAGGTGATAAGGCCTGCATCCCTCGCTTCGAGCACCATGTCGAGCATCTTCTTCTGCGTGATGGGGTCGCCAATTTGCACGGCGCTTGAGGGTGATTCCTCAGTGAGTTCCAGCGATGAGAAGGTTGCGCCGTGGATGCCATCGTAGCCAACTCGCCCGCCAACCATGTAGACGATGTCCCCTGCAACCGGGGTTTTGACATGAGAGGGTCGCCCGTCTGGTAGTTGACGAGGCATGATACCGACCGTACCGCAATAGACCAGGGGTTTGCCGATGTAGCGGTCATCGAAAACGATGGCCCCGTTCACCGTAGGGATGCCCGATTCGTTGCCCCCAACACGAACGCCAGCATGGACGCCACGAAGTACGCGGGAGGGGTGGAAGAGGTTATCCGGAAGTTGGCCTTCCCAATCGGGAGGACCGAAACAGAACACATCCGTGTTGGCGATGGGGCGGGCTCCGAGTCCGGTTCCGAGGATGTCGCGATTCACGCCAACAATGCCGGTCATGGCGCCGCCGTAGGGGTCAAGCGCTGAGGGAGAATTGTGCGTCTCGGCCTTCATACAGACGCTCCACTTGTCGTCCCAAGCAATGACGCCGGAGTTGTCGTGGAAGACGGATAAAAGCCAATCCACGTCCTTTTGCATGTCGTGGGTGGGTTTCATGATGTGCGTTTTGAACAACGAATCCACAACGGTATCTTCCCCAGTTTCATGGTCAACGTGGTGAATACGAGAGGCGAAGATCTTGTGCTTGCAATGCTCGCTCCATGTTTGGGCCAAGCACTCCAGTTCTACATCGGTCGGTGCGTTGGGTGAGATGTCCATATCTGCGCGCTGTTGACGCACGGATTCGTCCCGATAGTGGGCTTGAATGGCGTGCATCTCGTTGAGGTTCAAGGCCAGAAGACCGGTGGTGGAAATCTCTTCCAGCGTTGCGTCATCGCATTCAAGGTCAATCGATTGCGGTTCGATAAACACCTGTTCTGGGGGCGTCGGGAAGGTCAATTCGGGCCAAGATTGGTCAGCGCAAGCGGCTCGGTCAGCGACCAATGCTCGTTCAATGAGGCCATTGTGCAGGGTTCCTGCGAGCCAATTCGCATCACAATCCGAAGGAAGGCCGTAGAACACGTACGTTGTATAGGTTGCGATTTTTGCATTCCCGTCCGCTGGGAAGAGGGTGAGAAAGCCGTCGGTCGCTGCCTTTCCAGGGTTGTCGGTTACGCCTGGTTTGAAACCCACGGTGATGACCGTTTCAGGGCCATCACCAAAGGAAGGGGTGGTCAGCATCGTCGTGTTTGCTGCACCAACTTCGATGATGGGGTCGGCGAACAGGTCATCCACGCGTTCGGCAATGGCCTCTGACGGTGTTTCGCCGCTGATAAGGTAGCCGCAAATGGAACGCACCTTGGCCGCGGAGATGTTGTGGTCGGCCTTGAGTTGTCGGCGGACAACGTCGCCTCTCACGTCGCGCATTCCTTCCCCTTGGCGAGGCGTGACTTCCACACGTGTAACTGGCATGCTGACCACCACGCCCTTTGGGCAAGCGGATGTTATCCCATGCGCTCTTTGTAGTCTGCGCTTTCACTTTTTCAGCATCTTGGCCAGGAACTGTCCGGTTGCGCTATCCTTGACCTTCGCCACATCTTCTGGTGTGCCTTCTGCGATGACTTGCCCCCCGCGCTCACCACCTTCGGGCCCCAAATCAATCACCCAATCGCAGGATTTCACGACATCGAGATGGTGTTCAATGATGATCATCGTGTGGCCCTTGTCGCGAAGTTGTTGCAAGACGGAGATGAGTTTGGCAACATCACTGAATGACAATCCGGTGGTGGGCTCGTCAAGGATGTAGACGGTGTGTTTGTTTGGCATTCGTCGCAATTCGCTTGCGAGTTTGACACGCTGCGCCTCCCCTCCAGAAAGGGTGGTGGCCGGCTGACCCAGTCGGATATAGCCAAGTCCAACAGCCTCAAGAGTTTCCAATGTTCGGTGGATTTTTCGATGGTTTTTGAAGAAGGAAACCGCCTCGGAAACGGGCATTTCCAAGACATCGTGGATGTTTCTGCCCCGCCATTCGACCTCCAAGCATTCGCGTGTGTATCGCTTTCCATTACACACATCGCAGGTAATCCATACATCGGGAAGGAAGTTCATTTCCAATTTGATGGAACCGCCCCCGCTGCAGGCCTCGCACCGACCGCCTTTCACGTTGAAGCTGAATTGGCCGGGCTTGTAGCCGCGCTCCTTGGAGAGTTTTGTGTTTGCAAACAAGGCCCGGATTTCATCAAACACCTTGGTGTACGTGGCGGGATTGGAACGCGGGGTCCGACCGATTGGAGACTGGTCGATGATGATGGTCTTGTCAACATGCTCTACACCCTCAAGGCTTTGATGGCGGCCCGGTACAACTTCAGCGCGGTGAACATGCCGTTGCAGAGCAGGTGCGAGAATGCCCGAAACCAGTGAGGATTTTCCCGAGCCTGAAACACCCGTAACGGCCGTCATGCAGCCGAGCGGGAAAGTTGCGTCTATGTTCTGGAGGTTGTTGTGGCGCGCCCCCTTGACCGTGAGGTGGTGCTTTCCTGGTGGCGTCCGTTGTTCAGGCCAAGGGATGCTTCGTCGGCCGCTTAGATAGGCGCCCGTGATGGATTTCTCCGTGGCCATGACCTCTTCGGGCGTGCCGTTGGCCACCACTTCCCCACCCTCAAGGCCGGCACCCGGCCCGAGGTCGCAAAGCCAATCCGCTTGACGAAGCGTGTCCTCGTCGTGCTCCACCACAAGCAGGGTGTTGCCCAAATCGCTCAACTCGCGCAGGGTCTTCAGAAGACGGTCATTGTCGCGTTGATGGAGGCCGATGGACGGTTCATCCAAGACGTACATGACACCGGTAAGTCGGCTACCGATTTGCGTTGCCAAACGAATGCGTTGACTTTCACCGCCCGAGAGGGTGTTGGCCTTTCGGTCGAGGGTCAGGTAATCAAGGCCGACGCTGTCGAGAAAACCAAGTCGCCCTTCAATTTCTTTGATGATTTCAGATCCGATGAACATGCTGCGTTCGTCAAGCGGCTCAAGGAGGTCTTGGAAGGCAGCGGGAGGGCCTTCCCCTTCGGGGTTCCAAGCCCGAACAAGACCAAGTGCATCGTGGACTGAACAACCGCTGACCTCTGGTAGGCGAATACCACCCACGGTCACGTAGCGAGCAGCATCGTTCAACTTCTCACCACCGCATGCTGGACAATCAAGGTCGGTCATCGAGGCGATGAGGCGGTTGCGAGTGCGTTCTGATGTGGTCTCGGCATACGTTTTTTCGAGGCGTGGAATGATGCCTTCCCAGGGTTTGCTGTACTTGTACTGCGAACCGTTTTCGGATGTGAATTCGTAATGGATGATGGTTGAGCCCGAACCGTAGAGGAGGATGTCTTTCTCGTCTTCGTCGAGCATCTCAAAGGGAAGGGTGGTTGAAATGTTATAGTGGGCGCACGTGCACTCCAAGAGTTTGCGATACCACGAAGGTGACATGGATTGGCGCCAAGGAATGACGCAGCCGTTGGAGACACTCATGCTGCCGTCAACGATGAGGTCGACGTTGAATTGACGCTGCACGCCAAGCCCTTGGCATGTACTGCAAGCGCCGAGGGGGGAGTTGAACGAGAAAACGCGAGGGGAAAGTTCGGGCATGAACGCGCCGTGTTCGGGGCAAGCGAAGTCTTCAGACCAGGCGATGGTTTGACCCTTTTCGGTTAGATGAGCGTGGGAATTCTTGCTCAATTCCTCGGTGCTTTTTGGAGCCTCAAGACTCTCCACGGCCAGGGTGCCGCCACCTAAACGAAGGGCCGATTCAACGGCTTCGGTCAGGCGTTGTTTTCGGTCTCGTGTGCAACGAAGTCGGTCGATGCGAACATCGATGTCGTGACGGAATGTTTTGTCCAGCGTTGGTGGTTCTTCGAACGATGTTTCGTGCCCGTTGACGCGCCCGTTGAGGTAGCCTTGCTCGACCAGTTGGCGGAACAATTCTGCATGGGTTCCCTTGCGTGCCCGCACGACCGGGCTCCACACCGCCACGCCGTGGCCTTCCATGCGCCAAAAGATATCGTCGACAATCTCCTGAACGGTTCGACGTGCCACTTCTTTACCGCAGGTCGGGCAGTGGGGTTTTCCAATTCTGGCCCAAAGAAGACGAAGGTAATCCTGGATTTCTGTGACCGTTGCCACGGTTGAACGGGGGTTGTGGCTGCCTTGCTTTTGGTCGATGGAAATGGCCGGAGAAAGCCCTTCGATGGAATCGCAATCGGCTTTCTTCATTTGACCGATGAACTGGCGTGCATACGAGGAGAGGCTTTCCACGTACCGTCGCTGGCCCTCAGCGTAGAGGGTGTCAAATGCAAGGCTCGATTTACCCGAGCCTGAAACGCCTGAAATCACGACGAATTGGCCCTTCGGGAGTTCAACAGAGATGTCTTTGAGGTTGTGGGTCCGCGCCCCTTTGACCTCAATCCATCCGTCTTGACCCGCTGACATGATGGTGTCTCCAACGTGTTCCACCCGTCAACAGTTCTTCAAGTCCTGCTTCGCCTCCTTCTCCACAACACGGCCTGAAGACGACGATGTGGTCGGTAGGCAACCCTCGACATGTTCTGTGTTATTGGCTAAATCCACGCGGTGTCGGCGCTTCGAAACGGACGGGGTCGTCGGTCTCGGGGTGAAGGAATTCCAAGGCTGAGGCGTGCAGCATGATGCGTTTGTGGGGGTTGGTCGCCGCACCATGGCGTTCATCGCCAACCACGGGCGCTCCAAGATGTTGCATCGCCATGCGGATTTGATGGCGGCGTCCGGTCTCGATGGAAACTTCAACGAGGCTCGTTTTTTCGTTTGACTCAAGAACATGGTAGTGTGATATCGCTTCTTTCCCTTGGGGGTGATTCTTGTTGACGGCTTTGATGTTGAGGTGTTTATCCTCCATCAACCAACTTCGTACCGTCCCCGAGACTGGGTTCGGGCACCCTTCAACCACAGCTCGATAGGTGCGGTGGACGGTTCGGTCTTGGAATTGTACTTGGAGGTCGTTTTTTGCCTGTTTGGACTTGGCCATCACCATGATGCCTGAGGTTGCTTTGTCAAGTCGATGAACGATGTAGCACCATGCTTTTTCATCCGACCACTGGAGGTATTCCACGCAACGGCTGTGGAGGGTATCGGCCTCCAAACGGTCGGTCGCCACCGAGAGAAGGTGATGGGGTTTGTTCACCACGAGAAGAGTG
>DAGF01000009.1:0-11282 GCA_002495645.1 Euryarchaeota archaeon UBA549 | reverse complement strand
GGTGTGCGTTCTTCGGCTCGCTGGCGTTGCAGAACCTCAATTTCATCGCCTTTCTCCAAGATATGTTTGGCTCGGTGAACAACGGTGTTGTTGACCAACACTCGCCCTTGAGTCAACATCTTTCGCAAGGTGGTGGTGCTCGAAGTGGGGTACAGAATTCGCAGAGTGGTCAGCAAATCCCCTGCATCATCTTGTGTGTGTTTCATGCGACCACCTACAGCACGAGTACGTCAATCCAAGAACCAACCTCGCCCGATTGTCCAGGCTGCAAAAGTGTAAGTCCGTCGGCGCTCGCAAGGCTCTCAAGATTGCCAGACCCTTGATGGCGTGGTTGGTAGGCCATCATGCCTTCATCGGTTGATACGAGGGTCACCCGTCGCAAGGTAACACAGTCGTTGGTCGATTTGACAGGGTCGCACAACTTTGCTCGGATTTTCCATTCCTTTGGCGCATCCGTCGACAGATTATGCCGCAGATAAGGTGCGACCAACATTCGGAACACAACATGGCTCGAGACGGGGTTGCCGGGAAGGCCAAACAGGGGCGTATCGTTCCACAAACCGAACAACGGTGGAGAGCCGGGGCGAATTTTCATCCGCCAAAAGTGAATGTCGCCTTCTTCCTCCATCAACCTGCGAACATAGTCAAATTCGCCCATCGAGACGCCCCCAGAGGTAAGAATGAGGTCGCAAGTGTTCGCCGCTTCATCCAGCGTTTGACGAAGGGCGTCCATGGAATCGGCAACGGAAGAAAACCGAACCGGACGATGACCTGCCCATTCAACGAGGCCTGCAAGACCAAAGGAATTCGACTCGTATATTTCGCCGTGCTTCAGCGGTTGCCCAGGCGACTTCAATTCATCACCCGTTGAAACGATACCGATGTTAAGCCGAGCGTACACTGGAAGGGTATCGTACCCCATGGTTGCGCACAAACCAACACGGGACGGAGTTAGGTGTTGGCCCTTTGAGAGAGCGATGGTGCCGGAACGCAAATTTTCACCCATTTTGCGAACAAAATGCGGTTTGGGGGGCTCAAGAAGTCGTACCTGCTGGCCGTCCACCTCGCAACGCTCGATGGGAAGAATGGCGTCAGCACCGGGTGGCATCGGCGCACCGGTCATGATGCGGACCGCCTCTCCCGCAGCAACGGTGTGTGCTTCGTTTTCGCCTGTGGCGGCTTGGAGGCCAACGATGTTCAAGGTTAGGGGGTAGGTTGCTTCAGAGTCAAACGTGCAGGCAAAACCGTCCATGGCGGAATTGTCAAACGGTGGGTCGTCCACTTTGCTAGCTAAGTCTTCGGCCAAGATCCTACCAGTGCAGGCTTCCAGAGAAAGGTGTTCAACGGAAGTCTTCAAGGGCGTGGCGTTGCAAATGGCGCGCGCTTCTTCAACCGAAATGAAGTACGGTCGCCCATCCATGTTAGCGCCATGCAGAGGTTGTGTTTGAGCGTGTGGGTCAACGGTAGAATCATGGAGGGGGGTTCAATGCACGGACATGGTTGACGGTGTGGCGCTCGGTCAAGCCATCCAAACCACCTTCATCACCAGTGGAACGGCCACGGTTCTCGCCACCCTCATCGGTGTTCCGCTTGGCGCCTGGTGTGCACGCCAAAGCAGCGTTCATTTTCGACGATTGAAAACACTGATCACAGCGCTTTACGGTCTGCCGCCGGTCGTGGTTGGTGTCTTTGTGTACTCGCTTTTTTCAAAATCTGGAGCCTTGGGCTCGCTGGATTTGCTCTTTACGGTTGAAGCGATGATCTTCGCCCAAACCTGCCTTATTCTGCCGTTGGTTTGGGGTGGTTCCTGGACGGCATTCGAAGGGGTTGGGCAGTCCTATAGCGACACCCTGACGACGTTAGGAATCAATGAACGGCAGCGACTTAGAATAGAAATCCAACTCGCCAGCAACGGGGTGTATCACGCCATCGTCATCGCCTTTGGACGAGCGATTGCGGAGGTGGGTGCCGTCATCATGGTGGGGGGAAACATCGCTGGAAAAACACGGGTGATGACCACCAGCATCGTGCTTGAAACATCAAAGGGAAACATGGAGCAAGCTGCTTTACTCGGCGCCTTACTCTTGATGTTCTCGTTGAGTTTGGTTGCTCTGGCCGCCATGGTACGCCAGCGAAGGAGAACGACAAACGTACCTTTGTTGGGAGACAGCCTTCCTCCGCCGACGACGTTTGAAACGGGTGTCGAAAAGGTCGTCCGAGTGGAAAAAGGAGGTCGGGTGGTGGTGAACGATGTGGCCTTGAATTTGGCCCCAGGAACCATAACGGTTGTCGTTGGTGAATCGGGGGCTGGAAAAACGACGTTGTTGAAGGCGCTTGCTGGTTTAGAATCGGGCGACGTCCAGTGTGGGCCGAAGGCATGTGTTTATGTTCAACAACAACCCGTTGTCTTCACCAATTCTGTCGGGGCAGAACTGATGCTTACTCACCGCCTCTTCCCGAATTTACCGCCTTCAGGAAAGGCGTACAGTGACCTCTTCCAGTTGAATGAACTGGCCAATCAGGGTACTGCAGAATTGTCGGGAGGGGAACGGCAGCGGGTGGTGTTGGCTCGCCAATTTTCTCTTGCGCCCTCCTTGTTGTTGTTGGACGAGTGCACCTCGAATCTCGGGTGGCTTCATGTTCAAACGATTGAGCGGGAACTTCTGCGATTGAAAGAAGGAGGTGTGTGTATTGTCATGGTAACGCATAACATCCCGCAGGCTCATCGATTAGGTGATACGATCGTGGTGTTGCGAGAAGGAAAGGCCTTGCAGATCGACGACCCATTTGCCGCGTCGCTGTTGAAGGGAGAATGGATTGATCACGAATAGACAAAAAACGCCGGTTCACCGTTAATAGTATAGTTCATAATCGTCTCTCTTCCCTCATTTAATAAATATGATTGGAAAATGTGGGCGTCGGGTACATTTGTTTCTGAGATGATGAGATACGCGTAGGGATTTGCGACAATATCATCCTCGAATTCGTAGCGTTGCAGGTCGATTTGTGTTTGAAATTGGAGGGCGGTTCCCCGGTCGGAGAAGGTAATGCAGGATTTTTCATCCGCCATGTTGATGGCTGCGCCCATGCCTTGACCAATGGAATAATACCACTCGCCTGGTGGATGGATACCGTTGGAATCTTCAACGATTTCGAGGTCTTTCGTCTCGTTGAGGTGCAACCAAATCGCTTGTTCTTTGGCATGGGTGCCCGAATCATCTCCTCGTGAAACAAAACAATGTCCTTCGGTTGCGATTGTTTCAAAGACGTCAAAAATTGACCCCTCCAAGGCAATGGGAGAAAGAAGAACAAAGGCGTTGTAGGCAAAGGGAATGCGTTCTGAAGCATGGCCCCCATCGATGAATTGTGCTTCCAAGGTTGGAGCGTGAACGATAAGTGCGTCGACATCGCCCGTTCGTCCGAGTTGAAGAGCTGCTCCTGTTCCAACAGCGACGTATTCAACTTCAGTTTGGTGAAGCGTTTCAAACTCCTCAATTAAGACATCGAGTAAACCAGAATCCCGCATGGACGTGGTCGTGGCCAAGCGAAACGATGTGTTCGATTCATCCTCTGGTGAAAGACAACCTGAGAGAGGAAGAAAGAGCAAGGTGAGAAAGAGTGCTTTGATTTGCATCTCAATCGAATTTCATGACGTGCCCGCATTCTGGGTACGTGCACGAGACGGTGTATCGGGAGCGTTTTGGTTTGGGGATTTTCAACATCGAACCGCACATTTCGCATTGAACTTTGATGGTTTCAGGACCGGTTGGTTTGGGAGCATCCGTCAAGGTGCGGCCTACATCGGTGGACCATCCGAGAGAATCACTGTACTTGTCCTGCGTGGTGCTCATTTTGGATTGGCGAAGTGAAAGTCGCATCTTGCGCTTGCGCTTGCCTTTTTTCTTCTTGGGGGTCTTGGCAGCCATGGGACTCATGACTTCGCTGGGCGTGGATGTATTCAATCGCTTCGCTCTGGTGAGTAAGAATTTCTGACAACGCTTGTTAATCATCAATAATGTAGGATTCACCGTTTTTGGGTTCGTGAACGGTGTGACCCTGGGCTGTCAAGGCTTCGACAAGTGGCGGTCGTGCATGGGTTGGGTCGGTGTGGTAAACGACCACGTGTTTCGCCTGACATGCTTTCGCAAAATCAAGGATTTCTTGATGTCCAGCGTGAGTGGAAAAGGAGAATTGTTGGATTTCTAAATCGATGTGGACACGTTGGCCATAGATGTCAATCGCACCTTCTTCAAGTAAAGAACGACCGCCGGTGTCTCTAGCTTGATATCCTGTGAAGAAGATGGAGTTTTTCGAATCGTGTCGCAAGCGATTGAGGTACCAGAGCGCTGGACCGCCGTTCAACATACCGGATGTGGTTACGATGACATCAGCAGTTAACGCCTTTTTCCGGTCAGATTTACTCGACACTTGTTTCGCCCATCGCCATGCGCGTTCGAGTGCGTTGCTATCACGTAAAAGTGAACCATGCTCCATGTGTGTTTTTGCCACCCGCTTGCCCATACCGTCAACATGAACATTGAGGTTCGGAAGATGACGATGAAGGAGCATGACAACGTCTTGGGTTCGACCATTTGCAAAAGCGGGAATGAGAACGGTTCCTCCACGACGAACCACTTCAGCAACCGCTTGAATAAAACGATCTATTTCTTCTTCCTTGGGTGGATGGTCTCGCCCACCATAGGTCCCTTCAACAAAGAGGATGTCCGCTTGGACCGGTTGAGCGCCTGAGACAAGAGGTGAATCACGGGTGTCAAAATCGCC
This sequence comes from Euryarchaeota archaeon UBA549, assembly GCA_002495645.1. Lineage (GTDB taxonomy): Archaea > Thermoplasmatota > Poseidoniia > Poseidoniales > Poseidoniaceae > Poseidonia. The sequence goes on along the minus strand of DAGF01000009.1, from coordinate 6,500 downwards.
GGTTAACAACACGGTGGTTGTGGGTGTTTTGATGTGAAGCATTGCTGCTCCTGGAATGTGTCCAGCGGAATGCAATGTAAGGTCCCAGTCATGATGTTTCCACGGTACGCCAAATTCATGAACGTACCAGGAATCGACCGCTGTGTCAATGTCTCTCTTGTCCCAAGCAAGTGGGTAGCGCTCAATTGAACTGACTTTGTAGGTGTCTCGCCACATCATGTCAGAAAGTTGGGCTGTGATGATGGTCCCGTGAAGGCGGGTGCGATGATGAGCACACAACCACGGTGCCATGCCAAGATGGTCGATGTGTGAATGTGTGATGACAGCGTCATGAACAAGTGGAGCTTCGCTGGGATAACGTGGTGGTGATGTTGGTGCAATTCCGTAATCAAGAAGCAAGCGTGTTCCTGAAGGATCTTCCATAACAATACCAACATTTCCAACCTCATCACCTCCTCCGAGGTAATGGAATCGAAATCCACTTGCTGGAGGCTCATCAGGATAGGTCGAGGTTCGACCAGCTGCATACAAGACCATGATGGGACCAAAGGGTTCTCTTGCATGAATATGTGGGTAGGACCCCCTTATTTCCACTGGAAGATATTTTCTTGATGTTCAAGTTGAAAATTCAATAGTTCAATTCCAATATATTCAAGTGCTTCTCGCGAGCATATTCCACGGGTTTTTCTCGATTCAGATTCTCTCCTCGTTTTCTCGATCATCATCAACATTTCAAATTTACATTCCACTGGAAATGAAGGGGTATGAACCTCTCATCCTTTCTCTGTGAAATTTGTGCTGAAATTCTTTCCGAAGGAAAACGAAGAAGTCTTCAACGGCGAATTCCTCCACAGGTCATGGCCCGAATTCCTTCTCATGAATTCGTGGTCGACGAAGATCGTTGTTTTGGTTGTGGTGCCTGCATCGCTCTATGTCCAGTGCACGTCCTCACATTAGAAAATAGAATGATTTACGTCGACGAACCAAATTGCACCCATTGTCGTCTTTGCATACCCTCCTGTCCCGTTTTTGCTCTTGACCTGGTGGAATCTGTATGAACGTGGTCCTCATTGGTGGAACAATCGAGGCCTTATTGTTGGCCCACCACCTGCAAAGCGAACATCATGTGATCATCATAGAGCTTGAAGCTGAACTCGGTTTACCGGTTATGCACCCTGGTCGCGTGGTTAATCGAGAACTTCTTAATGCGTACATGACCGATGAACAACAAAACTTCCTCCTACTTTCTGAAAATGAACAAGGTTGGGGTTGCCGTTGGGATTGGGTTCTCAAACACCTTGCAGCCAACATTTCGAGAAAGGGTGTTCAGTGTTTCACCCGAACCCGAATCCTATCGTGCTCCAAAGAAAATGAAGAGTACATCTTGGAACTTTCATCAACTGAACGTCATCTTCCAACTCATCTCACGGCTGACCGTGTGATCGTGATGAGTCCACCTCAAACTTTTGGACCAGGTCGTCGACAACATTGTCTTGAACCATCCCAACCCGAACAATTTCCCGGAAACGACGGTGTTGCTTGGAAGGGTGCCACCGTGTTAACTGAAGATGCAAAAGAGGCACCATCCACGGATTTACACCTCAATCGTGGTGACGGTATGACTGAACTATGGTGGAAAGAGGAAATGACATGGGAACCACCTCGTGGTTTCTTTGAATCAACCTCAGTTGTTTTGCCGACAAACCCAGACGAACTTTCCTTTGATGGGGTCGTTTCAAGGGTGCTTGACTTCGTGGCTGATTCCGTGTGAAGTTAGATATTTGGTGTGATTAGAAACACCACTTTCTTAGGTTAAACGGGTTGGCCAACATGAGAACGCCGTTGGCGTAGGTGATGAACATGGGTGCACATCCGATGGCAAAACTTCGCAAGCAGTTGCAAGAAAAAGGCCTCCTCGAGAAGCCAACGGCCAAGTCGTGGACGAAATTGATCGTCCTTTTGGTCGTCGTTGGTTTTCTCTACGCAGCCCACATCATGCTACCGCTGAAGTGGGGTCTTCTCCTTCTTCCTGTAACCGCTCTTTTCACGACCACCATTGCGATGATCGGTCATGAAGGTGTCCACTCATCCGCTTGCAAATCCAAAGCAGGCAACATCTCTATCGCCACCCTCGCTTTCCCACTTTTCTCCGGATTGTCGATGAATTATTGGCGTGAAAAACACAACGTGCAACATCACGCCTTCCCAAACGTCATCCAAAAGGACCCCGATATCTATTCTTGGCCACTGACTTTTTCATCTGAGGAATATCAATCAAGCGGACCTCTACGAAGGTTCTTCCAGAAATATCTCCAAGCCTACATCTTTTGGCCTATTATCACCCCACTTGTTGGCCATCTCATGCGTTATGACGGTCTGAAGTACATCGTCACTGCACCGTTCAAAGCTAAGAAAAATCGCTTCTCAAAGATGTATCTTCTTGATGTTTCCATGCTGTGTGCACACTTCTTCCTCTGGCTGGGTCTTCCCATTCTTCTCGGACTTACATGGCAGATGACCGTTGGATTCTATGTCATGCTTTGGGCCGCTGTAGGTCTGTACTTGACAGCCATCTTCCTCCCGGGACATGCTGGCCGTCCCATCGTAATGGAATATGACGAGAACTGGCGACTTCAGATTGAAACAGGACGACGTATCAAACTCGGGCCAATCGGTTCTTTCTTCTTCGTTGGATTGGACTACCAAATTGAACACCACCTCCTTCCGGCTCTTTCCCATTTCAATCTTCCACAAGCAGCACCCATCGTCAAAGAATATGCAGAAGAACGAGGTTGGGAATACGAAGAAGTCGGCTTCATTCGTGCACTGTGGGATTCAACGGTAGCTTTGGCCGTGGCATGGAAAACACCACCCATTGTCATCGACGCATCTTCAGAAGGAAACTTGGGCTTACTTGAAGACTTTGGGCCCGGGGCACCTCAACCAGAAAACGGTTAATCTCTTCAACGTTCATCGGTTGGAAAGACCATGACTGAGAAGTTATACCTTCAAGACATTGAAGCGGCGTATGCACGTCAATTCGACGCGACCGTCGTCGATGTTTCAGAAAACACCGTCGTGTTGGACAGGACCCTGTTCTACCCGCTTGGTGGTGGCCAGCATTGGGACACCGGCGTGCTTTCAGGTCCAAACGGAGACATCCAGGTATCAGAAGTACGGGGTCGCGGCGATGTGCACCACACCGTTGAGGAAGGACATCAATTGACCGTTGGTGATGAAGTCCGAGGAACCATTGATTGGGAAACGAGGTATGCTCACATGCGCATGCACACCGCTCAACACCTGGTTAGTGGGTTGGCGTACGAGATGTTTGATGGTGTTCGAACAGTGGGGAATCAAATCCATGCCGACCGTTCTCGCATTGATTTCAATCCCATTTCCTTTGATGAAATGATGCTCGCCAACCTTATCGGAGCGGCCAACGAACGGATTGATGTTGGATTGGCGGTCACGGACGCTGTGATGACCAGGGATGAAATCAACGCCATCATGCCCGCTGACCGGACCAATATGGACCTTCTTCCAGCGAGTGTGAAGGAACTTCGCATCGTTCAAATTGGCGATCGCGTCGATATGTGCCCCTGTGCGGGAACGCACGTGAGCAACATCGGTGAACTTGGGCACGTTCAATTTCTTGGAAAGAAATCCAAGGGGAAAGGAACGCAGCGCGTCAGCTACACCCTCGAGACGAGCAAACACCTTCGACAAGCCTCGTCGATTATCTTGTGAACAAATACGTGTGGATCGTACACGACACCGTTCATGAAGCCCCTATCATTGAAAAGAACCACAGGACTACGAGCATGAAAAATCCCCCGATCATCAAACCAATTCTTCCAGAACGTTTTCCTCCCTCATGGTAGGGGGGCGGTAGGTTGAATGCGATGATAGGCCAAGCGATGGCTGCAAGAAAGAGGTTACAGAGTGAAAAAATTAGCAAATCCTCACCACCAAAAAATTTGTCCAATAATGGGTAATCTGGATAATTGATGTTCATCGTGAGTACAACACATACCAAGAAGAAAAGAGCAGGCGACGCTGGACCGATGAGACCAATCCAATACGCGCGATTTCTCTGAGCATCGGATAAGGTTGAATATTCCCCGGCGGGATATTTTGTGACAATTCCCCCCTCCTCGTCATGCTCCAAATCCATTCATTCTCCCTCCAGCGACCCTATCAATAAAGAATGAAAATTTTTCCAATCAAAATTCCAAATCGTCATCAACCAATTCTTTGACTTCTTTCATCGCGGACTTCAATTCTTCACGTTTTGATTGCCGTTGTTTGAATTCCAACGCCTCAAAGATCTCAGCAGCCTCTTCGTCAAGGTCTTGGTCGGTTGCAGCAGCGGCGTGGATTCTGTCGGTGAGGGTCGTGTCTTCACCACTTCGCTCACTTCGGTCAACCTTCTGAATCGGTTTACTCGGAACGGTTCGTGCCCCGTAGTGTTCGTTTTCTTCGCCTTGCAACACCCATGTTTCTTCCCCCATCGCCTGTGCTTCCTTTGCTTCCAAAGGTCGCTCCTTCCAGGGGTTTTGGTTGGCGATGTCTTGCAGCGCATTTTGTTGGCGCTTCGCACGTTGTTGCTCAAACAAAGCCTCGATGTCATCGGTGCTGGCCTTCGCACGTTCTCCAACCAAAGCCCCGGCCAATCGTTGCTGTTCGATGAGTGCCCGACCGTGAACTTCGTCGTGGTCGTAGCGATGCGGCTCCGCCGCCATGGCCATGATTTCTTTTGCCAGTTGATACAACGGATCATCAGGGGGCGCAGAAGCGAGCAACTCCCGCACATTTCTGTGGTGTTGAATACAAGGCGAACAGCGAGCAACACCCGATTCATCCGGTGCATCGCAGCGCAAACAACAGGCTTGGAACCCCAATTCCTGCATGGCTTTACGGGGCATGGACATCGTGAGACCCAATATGGCATTGGTGCCAAGGTCAAGAATCCTTGGACACGAGGATTCAAAGTGAACCAAGCCATGGCATCTGCATGGGCAATCGAGACCGTCGCGCCGATATTTTGGACGACGACCCGTTTCGAAACCAACGGTCAAAACCCCGAATTCATCGTGTCCATCAACGCGTTGACAGCGATGGGACCCTTCACTACGAAGCATCATCCTCACTTAGCGGCGCGATGCTTCAGTTCCTCGGACGGGAGACATGGGAGCAACCTAAACACCACACCGGGCGCTTGTGGCATTTCAGCGATGTCGAGAAAGAACACCTTCGTCTCGCCATGGGTGCGTTCACCCTCGCACTTGGCTTCATGGCCGTCGGAGGCATTTCAGGGATTTCGGCCTACGGCTTTTCATCCTGGGTCGTGATGTTGCTGCTTTCCATGCCCGTCATGTTCATCGCCATTGGCCCTGCCTTTCTTTTTCATGAAATCGGCCACAAATTGGTGGCGAAGAAAAACGGTTGCTGGGCCGAGTTCCGCGCCGACCCCAAAGGGTTGCAATTTGGCATCGCCATTTCCTTTTTCCTTGGTTTTCTCTTCATGGCGCCCGGGGCCGTCATGGTCGCAGGGCTTGTCACTCGACGACAAAACGGACACATCGCTGTCGCTGGCCCTCTTACCAACCTCGCTCTTTTCTTGATTGGTGTCCCTCTTTGGGGCCTTATTCTTGGCCTCACGGGCGCGTTTGATGCCTTACCAGCAAACGGGTCACTGTTCGCAAGCGCCTACCTTGTTGACGGTGCTTTGGTGTGGCAGGCAATGCTGGTGAACGCTGGCGTGTTTTGGTTGAGTGCGAACTTGATTCTTGGCCTGTTCAACATGCTTCCTTTTGGACCGCTTGACGGCTTGAAAGTCAAGGATTGGAACGAGCAAGCCTTCTTTGCCGTGTTGCTGATTTTCGCCATCCCCGTCTTCACCATGTTCACTGGTGTCTGGTCGCCAACCGCCGTGTTGATGGCGGTAGCTGACCCCATTTCGTCGTTGGTTCGATGAGAGCGAGTGCGGCCCAAACCATCACAAGTAGGCGTTTCGAACCGGGTTCTCATCCAAGTGGAAGAAGGAGTAGGTCGCCCACCAGGTGATGGTGTCAAGCGCATCAACGAGGTTGCTTGTACCGGACCGTTCTTCGCCGTAATCCTTGCCGGTGGTGTCCATCCAATCGATCATCTCATCCACAGTATCACAAGTTTGGTGGTAGCACCAATACCCGTCAACCAATCCACCGAAGCCCATGGTCACCGTGCCGAGGTTGTCCTGGAATGTGGCGTGGTCTGAGCGGGCCGTTGTGTCTTCATAGACGATGATTTCAGGTCGGTCTTTGGCCATCCAATCATCCACCTTCCAGGTGTCGGCAGGATGGTCGGTTCCAATGAGCATCGACATTTGTTCTTCCACCCCGATGGCGTCAGAACCAATCCACATCGCAAGGCCAACCATACCAGGCTGGTTCATGACGCCGTGGTCGAGACTCGGCCCAATGTAAACGCGCATGGGCCAAACTTCCTCGTCTTTT
>DAGF01000007.1:9641-18589 GCA_002495645.1 Euryarchaeota archaeon UBA549 | reverse complement strand
AAGAAGCACCTGCTGAAGAAGCGCCTGCTGAAGAAGCAGCTGCCGAAGAGAAGGCTTGCCCCATTTGTGGCACCATGAACGCAGCCGACAACAACAACTGTGTGGCTTGTGACTACGCCTTCACGCAGTGAGTTCGTTAACTTCATCTGGTGTGCTGGCGGGGTGATCCACGCCAACGATCTTGACGTTGAGTTCTACTGAGGAAGCACCCATTGCGGCCATTCCTCGTGTTCGGGAGAACGACTGACGATGACGATGACGGGTCGCTTTAGCGAAGAGAGGACCTCATTGAGCGGGCGGACGGTTGAAGGTGGGATGGCCCCGTCTCGAAAGTCAACGGTGAGCCAAGCTTTGGGGTACTGGTCGGCCCAGGCCTTCAACTCTGCCTCGATACCGCTGGGCGGCACGCCTTGACGAACGCTTGCGATGAAGTCCCAACCTTCTGGGCACTTTCGCTCTGCGTCGGTCCAAAAGAAAATCTTCGGCACGGCGGGAAGCCGTGCGAGTTGGTCGATGGCTTCCAGTTCCGTTGCGCACACCGGTTGGCCCGGCATGGGCATGGGCAAGGGATAGCGCCATGTTGGTGAAACATCCAACGGTTCTTTCTGGCGCATGACAGGACGAAGGCGTCTCCTTGTTTGAACTTCTCGCATCGCCGTTTAGTTGGCCATCTTCCGGTATCGCTCATGCTAACCTTCATGCCCTTCCGTGGTTGCTGGACCATCATGGCCAACGGTTCCTCGCCTCCGCCACCGCCCCCGCCGGGGGGCTCGTCCATGTTTGTCATGTTGATGTTCATGATTCTCATGACCGTCCTCATCATGACGCCGTCCATCCGGACGTCGCTTGGGACAACGGCTGACCCTCTGCTTTCGCCCTTGCTGCCCGAAGAGTCCTTTTTCGTCATCACGGTCATGATCCTCGGTATTTTCTCGATGACATTGAACACCGTCATTCGGAACTTTTTCGTTGACCCCATGGACCAAGCCCACATTGGTCATCGTCAAGGGCAAGTCCGTCAAATGATGAACGAAGCACGTCTCTCTAGAGACCCCATCCTCCAAGAGAAGGCCATGACCCTCCAACAGCAAATGATGCCCGAGCAGTTGGAAGTGCAAATGGGCGCCATGAAACCCATGATGTTCACCATGATTTTCATCATCGGCATCTTTGCCTGGTTGACCACCAAGGTGGAAACATTCCGTGTTGACTATGTCTCGCTCCCATGGGCGCCAGAATGGCATCTTTTGGACGGTCGCTTTCTCTTCTTCCCCGCATGGATTTGCTGCTATATCTGCATGAGCGCCGCCTACGGTCGTGTGCTCGACCGCCACATCAAACTCGCTCGCTACAAATCGCACCCGTTGGTGGTGGCCGGTGAAGTGCTCAAAGAACCACTCCTCCACTTGGTGGCCACCAAACCTGCTGCCACCTCATCGCAGGCCAAGAAGCGACAACAGCGCTCAAAGCGCAGCCAACAACAGCGAAAGAAAGCCTCGTCAGCGCCCAAGACTGCCGCAGAAGGTGCGCAGAGCGGTTTGGTTGCAGGCATCGCATTGACCTGTCCCGAATGCGATGGCGACGTCATCACCTACGACGGGCCGAGGACCAAACGCTGCAACATCTGTTTCCATGAATGGGTGTGATGGTTTGGTCAAGTTGACCGTGTCAGGCCATCCCGGCAGCGGGACGAGCACGCTCGTCCACGGGTTGATGGAACGAAACGGTTGGACCAGTCTCAACGGCGGCGACGTGTTCAGAGAGGAAGCCAAGCGGCGTGGAATGTCGCTGGGAGATTTTGGTGAACTTTGCAAAAACGAATTGGATGTTGACCGTTCTTTGGACGATTTGTTGAAGCAGCGCATGCAGGGCCCTGATGGAGCCGACATCGTTGAGTCTCGTTTGGCCGGTTGGTGGGCCTACCGTCTTGGCTTGCCCTGCCTGCGTGTTTGGTTACATGTTTCCGATGAGGAACGGGCCCGCCGTGTCGCTCATCGAGAGGGGCTTTCGATGGAGGATGCCCTGCAGGCCAATTCCCAGCGGTCCGCCGTTGACGGTGAACGATTTCGCATGCTGTACGATATTGTGCCGGAAGAGCCAGAGCCCTACACTCACGTGATTGACGCCACTTCCCTCAATGCATCTCAAATACTGGAGCATGTCGTCGCCTTGTTGGAGGCAATTGAATGAGTCTGCATGTCTTGGACGATGCCCCCACAACGGACGCCGCTTTCGGAACGGCTCCCGATGACCGCTCGCTTGAGCAACGCCTTGCCTCTGGCTTCATTCTCATCGACAAACCAGCGGGTCCCACCTCGCATCAACTCGCAGCTTGGGCCCGAGACATGCTTGGTTTGGAACGCTTGGGCCACGGTGGAACACTGGACCCCTTTGCAACCGGCGTGCTTCCCCTCATGACCGGGCGTTGCATGAAAATCACCAATAAAATCCTGAAGCACACCAAGTCCTACATCGCCGTGCTTCGGTTTCGAGACCGACCCGATGAAGCGACCATTCGTGAAACGATGGCGTCCTTGACGGGTCGAATTTACAACGTTCCACCCGAAGTTTCTGCGGTGAAGGTGCAGGTTCGCACGCGTACCATTCACGCCTTCGAGTTGTTGGACATTGACGAAAACGATGTTGTGGCGCGAATCACCTGTGAAGCGGGCACGTACATTCGGACCATGGCTCGCGACATGGGCCTCTTGCTGAACACCCCGGTGACCCTCAAAGAACTCCGAAGAGAAACATCTGGGATGTTTAACCTCGAACACTGCGTGACGATGGACCAGTTGGCCGACGCCGTGTGGCTTTGGAAGGAATGCGGCCAAGAAGATGCGCTCAAGGCCATCGTTCACCCCATTGAAAAACTCCTCGTGGACATCCCTCGTTGCCACGTCAAGGACAGTGCAGTTGCCGCTATCGCCTACGGCGCTCCTCTGCTCCGTCCAGGGCTCATCAGCATCCCTCAGAACTTGAAGAAGGGGACTGAACTGATGGTGTCGTCAATGAAAGACGAAGCCGTTGGCTTTGTTCGCTTGAAGATGGACTCGGATGACATCGCTACGCTTGATGCTGGCGAAGTTGCGCGACCAAGCATGGTGCTCATTGACACCGAGGTCTACCCTCGACGTTGGCCAACCGCCTCTTGAGGCTCAAGCTTCGATGTATTCTTCGTAGATGTATTCGTCCGTTTCAATGCGGATTTTCAGTTGAGACATGGTTCCCACTCCTGCTTTGTCAACCAAGGTTGAACGGCCCCCACGACCTCAAAGCAACCTCGCCTCCTACGTTTTGGTTATCAAGTTTGAGGGTGTTTCACGCGTTATCCGACATCGGAGATGCGAACGCCGACCTTTCACCTCGAAGGGTTCCATCATTGGATTTTCTTGATTTTCGGGGGCATCATGAAGACGATCAAACCGAGCAATCCCAAGGCAAGAAGCACAACACCGATCATGGCGGTTTGCGCAGAGAGAAGACCCTCGGTGGAATCAGCGTTGTCCTCAACGAGTTCGTTGATGGCAACCAGTTCTTCCAACACGTTGTTGTCCTCATCACCCTCTTGAATTTCCAATCCACGGTCAACCACGGCGTTGAATCGTAGAACTCGAGCATCGAGAGGGATTTGCCAATCGCACATAACGGATTGGAGTTCTCCCGGCTGGATGATGGCAATGGTTTGGACGCCGATGAGTTGGTCTTCGGTTTGGCACCGAACCGACACCATGGTGGCATCTGCTTGCCCTTGGTTCCTAACCAGAACACGCATTGAGATGATGTCCCCTTGGGTCAGTTCCTCCTTGTCAAAGGTGATGGATTCAATGGTCAAATCCGGCAAGGCCATCACCTCAAGGTCGACTTCTCGCTCGGTGCAACTCGTCTGGTCGCATACGGACACGAGAACCGATTGGAAGCCGACTGCAGATGGGTTGACCGTCAAGGTGTTGCTTGCCAAGTCCACCGTGGCCCATGAACGGTTGGTCGAGGCCGTTACTTGACCGGGCGAATCAACATCGCTCCACGTCATGTTGATGACCGTCTCGAGTTCTCGCTCAACGGGAATCAGGGATTGGAATTCAGCGACCACGGGGGGGTCGTCCACTGCGTCGACCACCAGAGAAAAGGCGTCCTGCCACGTGTTTCCAGCAGGGTCGATGACCATCACACCAATGATGGCTTGACCGCTTGCTTCAGGGAGCAGGCGAAGACGGACATCACCTTCGGTCAGGTCAACGGCGACCAGGTCCTCGTTCGTATTTGTGAACTGAACCTGAAGGTCTTCGTTGGTCGCACGGTCGTCTGTGCATCGGCGAATCAGTGGCAAAATGATGCCCCCGTTGTCTTCACTCAACTGCTGGTCGCCGATGGCCTCGCACACCGGGTTTTCATCCCACTCAATGGCGTAGCCGCCGGTGACATCGAGGTTGGAGAATTCAAGCGCTGTATGGCTCGCTGTACCATCGGAATCCCACGTGAACCAAGCGCGCAATTCAACGGTATAGGCCGACGTCCCGGGGCGAAGGAAGGCACCGATGGGCCATTCATGCGTGAAGGCGCCAAGGGACATGGGTTCGTTGGAAACGACCTGGTCGTTCACGAACACCAACCATCGTGAATAATCGTCATCAATGCCGTCGTTGTTGCCAAAGACACGCCCTTCCAACCGAAGTGAGGGGTCGTTGACATCAACCCATGCCGATGAAACACAAGCGTCGGTAACGGTGATTCGGACTTGGTAGGCATCGCCTGTGGGCAAGAGGGTGTTGGGTTGGAGAGCTGTGAAATCGTCGGTCATGACCCCGTTTTCAAACACGGCGACCTCAACCGACACATTCCCGCTGTCGCCCTCAACAGCATGATGAACACGACCGAGCGTTTGCTCGGGGGGATGGTTGACCACGTCGCTGGTCCATTGGCCCGTGGTTCCCTCAATGGTGGGCTTGAGTCCGCACTCGTCCAATGCCATGTTGTCGTTGGTTCCGCTGCTGAAATCCAGTCCCATGACGGGGAGGTCATGTCCGCTGAATTGGGAAGAGGCGTAGGCCACTTCACCGCCGTACCACGGCGTCTGAACGGTAATGTCGAGGCCCAAGGCATCCACGACGAGTCGTGAATCATCCACGCCGCCGGCTGAAACATAGTCGAGCGTGAACGTCATTTGAGCGATGTCGTCCCAAGTCCAATCCATCAAGCCAGTGATGTTGATTTTGTACGCCGAGTTGTTGATGTAATCGACGTTGCCTTGGGTGTGGGCGAACGTCTTCAGAAGGTCAAAACCATCACCGTGTTCCACCGAAATACGAACCGTATCTTCTTGAAGCGCATCAGGAATTTGGAACACGCCAACCATGGAGAGTTCAACCAGAGGATAGTTGAGCAGACCGGAGACATCGAAATCGGTCAATTCGATCTCAGGCCCGGTTGACCAGGTGCTTGCACCATCGGGGGCCCCGGTTGAGTAATTGGAATTGGTTGGGGAGGTGGAGGACCAAACTGTGAGCGTGTCGAGGTGGACGGGTCGGGTGTGAAGCATTGTCAAGCGTTGGTCAGCGACCATCGATTCGGTGTAGGATGCACTTTCTTGGGTGAAGGAGGTCTCAGCACCAACGTTCCAATGGCCAGCATCAGCAAGGTTTCCTTGAGGAAAGAGGTCCACGTCCGTCGTGCTGTGAACGCTCCGGGCTTGCCCTGCGGTCAAGAGCGGTGAAGCGGAAAACATGAGGAGCATGACCACCAAAAAGAGTACCTTGCCGTGAGGTCGCATGTCTTCTTGCACGAGGTGGCACTTCTTGAAACAAAGGGTTCCCTGCACCACATGGGCGCTTTGTCGTAAACGAGGTTGGCGCATGTTTGAAATACCAAGCGCATGAGGCGGTTCTACCTCTCATGGCTGTGGTGGTGTAGGGGTTAGCACGGCAGATTGTGGTTCTGCCAGCCCGGGTTCAATTCCCGGCCACGGCCCCATCTCACAAGTCTTCGTCCCGTATGTGGTGGCCCATCCGCTCGCCTTTGGTGGCGAGATAGGCTCGGTTGTTGGTGTTCACACCAACGATGAGCGGTGTTCGTTTCACGACCTTGATGCCGTGTTGTTCCAACTGTGCGACTTTCTCAGGGTTGTTGGTGAGAAGATTCACCTCACTGACCGACAGCGCCTCAAGCATCTCCGCTGCGATGGCGTAATCCCGTGCATCTGCGGGGTGGCCCAGCATCAGGTTGGCGTCCAAGGTGTCGGCACCAGCATCCTGGAGATGATAGGCTTGGATTTTGGCGTGAAGGCCGATGCCTCGCCCTTCTTGGCGTAAATAGAGCAGTGTGCCCCATCCTTTCTCAACGATGGCGTTCAATGCCGCATGGAGTTGCGGGCCACAATCACATCGGGTGCTGGAAAAAACATCGCCGGTCAGGCATTCGGAGTGAACCCGAACAAGAACAGGGTCGGGACCCTCCATGTCGCCGAGGGTGAGCGCCACGTGGTCAAATCCGGTTGTTTCTTCATGGAAGACCTGAATTTGGAAGTCACCAAAGCCCGTGGGAAGAAAGGCAATGCTTGGAACGTCATCTTTGCGGACCATGTTCATGATTTCACCTCGATGATAAAGCGTATCTCTCCTTCTTGCTTTGCCACTTCCAAGAGATTGTGAGGTCCTCGTCCAATCAGCAGTGGCATGTCGTGCAGCGTTTCGGGGTCGTCAGCGAGAACCTCCAACACATTCCCCGCAAGGAGTTCTTCGAGGGCCTCCCTCGTTTTGGCGACGGGAACCGGGCAATTGAACCCCAGAACATCAAGCCGATGGGTGATGCCATGGCCCTCGCCTTGCTCTCCCATGGTGCAACGCAAGCCGGTGCCCGTTTTGAACACATGCACGGCCTGCATGAACCCGTTTTCCTGCGACCGTTGGCCCGCGACATCTTTTCAACAGCGGGGTGGCTCTCCAACCATGGCGGCGACCGGGTCAGCACGTCCTGAAGGGGACATGTCTTGGCAGGAAGTTGGGGAGTTGGGCTTGCGCTATGGCCGCATTCCCCTTGCCCTGATTTTGGTTGAGGCCTTCTACTGGTTTTTGACCATCCCCTCCGATACCCTCGCTCCCATTCAGGTCACTGAGGCATGGATTTGGAACGAACTCACCAACCTCATCTACGGCGAGGGCACCGCCGTCATCAGCCACCACAACGGCTGGTTGACACGTATTGACCTGCTCCACCCATCGTTCCCCGGGCCTTACGATAGCGTTGGCCTCTATGTTTCGGATGAGTGCGCTGGTGTTCACGAGATGATTTTCTTGTCAACGCTGGTGATGATGACCGACGGTGTGCCTCAGCGAGAAAAGTGGAAAGCTGTCGCTGTTATGTGCGGCATCGTCTACATTCTGAACATCCTTCGTCTTGTTGTGTTCTATCCCATCGCCTTGGATTCCTGTCTTGAAACACCGAACGTGCAAGCCTGCTTGACGCCCATGTGGCAATTCCACGAGACCGTTTACACGTGGGGCTTTTTGGTGGTCCTGGTCAGCATGTGGTTGGTTTGGTTCCTACGATTTGGCGGCCCTGCCAGAACCCTTGCGGCGACCAAAGAAGACCCCTCTCCTTGGCGAATTCAACGCCGACATCTCTGGGAAACCAAACACAAAGCCCTCCTCGGTGCTGCGCTTCTGCTCTTCGTGTTGGCGATGACCAACATCTCAACCAATCAAGAGGCCATTGATGCCAGGGATACCCTTGCCTTCTGCGAATTTTCGAGTCAACTCTCTTCGGACTGTGCCGATGCTGAGCAGCGGTGGGACGACGCCATCGGCTATGCTTGGTCGCTTTCCGCCCTCAGCCTGACGGTGGGCGTCGGTACAATGGTCGTTGTTGAGCGCCCTCTTGAGGATGGAACATGGCCGAGTCGAGAGGTCAAAGCAGACAACGAAGCAGAACCTCAAACAAAATCGCACCACTCGAAAAAATCAGGTTCGTGGAAGCGACGAGGCGAGGAAGAGTGATCACTCCACAATGGAAGCGGTCATCGTTTGTCCGTTGAACGGTCGCTTTTCGATAGCTTTCATGGCGGTGCCAATTTTGCTGCTGTGAAGACTCACGTAGGTGGCCTCGTCTCGGAAGGCGATGGTGCCAATGGCCAACTCATCGCAGCGCAACTGTTCAACGAACCAATTGGCCACGTTCAGCGTAGAACCGGCGTCTTCGGGTCGCAGGGAGAGTTTGACGGTCACGTAGCCAAACACATCGGCTGTTTCACCGAAGTCCTCCTGGCGACGAACGGGGTCTCGCTCAACGCTTTCTGGAAGTTCTGGGGCTTCGGATGGCTGAATGTCAAGGCCGTAGGTGGCCATAATCTTGGACAATTGTGGCTCATCGTCTCGGGAAACCAAACTCCACGCTTCTCCAGTGCGTCCGATGCGGCCTGTGCGACCAATACGGTGAATGAAGGAGTCCATGTCGTTTGGAATATCGTAGTTGACAACGAGGGTGATGCCGTCAACGTCAATGCCACGAGCAGCGACGTCGGTGGCGATGATGGTCTTGACTTCACCTTCCTTGAAGGAATTGAGAATGCGCTCTCGCTGGTTTTGGCTGAGGTCGCCGTGAAGACCGGCGACATCAAAGCGGTGCTTCTTGAGTCGCTCAACCGCTAGGTCGACCATGCGCTTGGTGTTGCAGAAGATGATGGTCTGGTCGGTGTCTTGCATTCGCACGAGAAGACGGCCGAGCACCCAGAGTTTGTTTGAGCGCCCGATGCGAACGGAGTAGAGGTCGATGGGCGGGACATCCAACTCTTCAGCGTTGGTCAAAACGAAATCGGGTTCGTTCATGAATTCGTGAGCCGCATCGATGATCTCTTGCGGGAAGGTCGCCGAAAAGAGGAGCGTTTGTTCACGCCCGGTCATGCGTTCAACAACCCACATGATGTCGGGGAAGAAACCCATGTCGAGCATGCGGTC
>DAGF01000007.1:0-9336 GCA_002495645.1 Euryarchaeota archaeon UBA549 | reverse complement strand
GAAACCCATGTCGAGCATGCGGTCGGCCTCGTCCAAACAGAGGACCTGAGGTTTGGTCAAATCGATGTGGCCTCGCTCGCTCATGTCCATGACACGACCGGGCGTGCCGACGATGATGTCAACGCCTTGGCCGAGAGTTTTTGCTTGCTTTTCGAGGTCGGTGCCACCGTACACGGTCAAGATGGTCAAACCGCCATCGCCTTGGAGCATGACCAGTTCTTCTGCGACTTGGTTGGCGAGTTCACGTGTGGGTGCCAGAATGAGGGCTTGGAGTTCACCCGTTGGTTGGCAGCGTTCAAGGATGGGCAGGCCAAAGGCAGCGGTTTTTCCTGAACCGGTTCGGGCTTGGCCAATCACGTCCGTCCCTTGACGAGCGATGGGCACGGTGTCCCGTTGAACTTGTGTTGCGAATTCCCATCCCATGGCGTTCAAGCCGTTTTGAAGGGATTCTGGAAGGTTCCATGCATCAAAGCGTGTTGTTGTGAACATCGGTCTCACCGTTCGTCTCAAGTGTTCTTCATTGGCCACCGAGACGAGGCGGCCTCCACAGGATCATCAGAAGTTCTCGCGGTCGGCGATTTCCTTCTGAAGTTCGCCCATCCAGTACCGGCGAGCGTTTTCGCGGTTGAGTGGACGACGCATTTGTCGAACATGCTCAAGGATGTATTGACGGAATTTGAGTGCCTTTGAGCGGTTCACGCCTTTGGGCGTGATGCCGTCCCACAATCGGTCAAACTGTTGTGCTTTGTCGTTGAATGGCATGTCATCGTCCATATCATACACCTCTTCAGCGACTTGCCGACCGTCCACCTGTTCTTAACGGTGTTGCACGGCTCCTGCTTCCCTCAAAAGTACGGCTCGTCTTCATCGGGAGGAAAATCATCGTCATCGTCGTGGTAGCCCATCAATTCGTCTTGCGTTGGACGGGATGGTTGGGCAGGGGTGGTCGTTGGCGGTTCAGGCGCCGGTTCAGCAGGTCGTTCCTTGCCGGCTTGAGGCGGGGAAGGCGCCATGCCAACTCGTTTTCCTTGGGCCAGCAGAACCTCCTTGTCGATATCGGGTACAGGCAAGGCCGGTGAGAGGGCGGCGTTCTTCTCTTCTTCCGTCCCTTCCAACATGGCATCGAAGCGATATTGCATCAGTTTCTCCACGAGGGCTGCGTCCGTCTCCGTCTTCAGAAGGTCGTCGACAAGCGCACGAAGTTCGGCTTCATCCATCAACTTCGGCAGGAGGCTGACACAGGCACGTCGAACCCGTACATCGTTTGACCGAGCACCGGCGAGAATCAAATCACGTGCTCGGCCGTGGCCTCGGTTAAGCTTCTCAATCGTCTTGATGGCCGACAGACGAACATCAGGGTCGGGGTCAGCGATGGCACGTTCTGCAAACATGGTGCCCATGCGTACGTCTTGTTTGGCCAAACGAGGCAGTGATTTTGCGACCGTTTTTCGAACTTGAGCATCTTCGTCGTTGAGTGCCCATGACACCAAATCCCACACGGCTGAGGTCTTTCTCGAGACGATGGCGTTGATCATCTTGGCCGCCCGCCGTCGGAGTTCCACCTCTGGCTCGAGCAGAAGCGTGTCAACATGGTCGGCCACAACATCGGGCCATGTTTTCGTCAACGCTTCCAGTCCTTTCCAGGCCGTAGCTCTTCGTTGCTTGTCGGGATGGCGCAATTCGTTCTCCAGGGACGAGTGCACACCCGAGGGGAAGGTCGGTGCTGCCCGAGCAAGGGAGGCACTGGCGGCTTTTTGCACGCTTGTATCCCCGTCATCGAGCAAGACAGAAAGCCAGTCAAAGAGTTCGTTGGAACGTCGGACCGCAAATTCCGGGAGCACTTCAAGGGCTGCGATGCGGATTTGCGGGTCTTCGTCCTCGAAGGCCGCCAAGAGCATTTTGTGTGCGGGCATAACCATGTTTTGAGGGACATGACTGAGTGCCCGAATTCCGTTCTTCCTCGTCATGGTCAGGGTTTTGTTTTTCCACCGAACATCTCGTTGAGCCAAGGTGCCTTCGGAAAGCGACATGATGTCGGAGGGGTGCAATGCACACCATGGGCCTTGGGCAGGCTCGTACGAGGCGTCCGCAGTGAAGGTTTGGCCCGTTTGAATGGGCTTACCAGTACGCGGATCTCGTGCGATGTACTTCTTTGCCATGAGTGGTTCTTTTGCGGGCATCCTTCCATCCATCATGAACTTATGCCGGTCAACGCTTCAAAAAGAATCGCGTGCAAACGATTTAGGAGGCCGATGCAAACCCCACCTCATGAGCGACGACACGTGGAGTGCAGAAGAAGCCATGAGCAAACTTGCAGAAGCCCTGAAAGAGAAAGGCATGTCCGTTGATGACATGTTTGCAGCCTTTGACGCCGACAGCGACGGAACCATCAACGGACCCGAACTTCATCATGGCATTCGAGACATGGTTGGCGACATTCTTTCGCCGGCTCAAATTTCCGTCATCATCCAGTCCCTTGACGTGAATGAAGACCACAGAATCGGTTTGGATGAACTTCGCAAGGCACTGTCCGAAGAAGAATGAAGTTGGACGTGTGCGCATGTCCTTCCGAGTCTGCATCGCCTGCTATGGCATCCGTGTCTATCCATACATGGGCTTCATGGTCGGTCAGCAGTACGAATGCCAGGACTGTGGCGAACGCATGGTGATTCCGCTCGAGTTCGATAACGAGGCAGACTACAGGGCCTTCAGAGACGAAATGCTCGCCGATGGCGAAAACTCCGAAGAGTGAGTCATCCCTCCCGCTAGGGTGAGCGTGCGCCAAAGGTCAAAAGCCACCGCATCAACGGCAGAGCATGGCCAACATGGACATCGCCAACCCCAGCGAAGAACACGTGATGCTTCGGGAAATGGTGCGAGAATGGACGCAAGAATACGTCGAACCCCAAGCCTTGGAATACGACCGTGAGGAGAAATTCAACCTCGAACTCTTGCGCAGCATGGGCGAACTTGGTCTTTTGGGCATCAGTGCACCCGAGGAATACGGCGGGGCAGGGTTGGACGCTGTGGCGTGTACGATTGTCCACGAGGAATTGTCCGCCTCCGACCCAGGGTTTGCACTTGCTTACTTGGCGCACTCCATGCTCTTTGTCAACAACCTCGCCTACAACGGTAATGAGGAGCAAAAGGCCCGAATTTTGCCTAAAGTCTGCTCCGGAGAATGGATTGGTGCCATGGCCATGTCGGAGCCCGATGCCGGTACGGACGTCCTTGGTCTCTCCACGTCTGCTGTGCAACGAGACGATGGCTCGTGGGTGCTTAATGGCCGAAAAATGTGGATCACCAACGGCTGCATTGACGAGGAAGGCACCCCTGCTGATGTCGTTTGGGTCTATGCGCGCACAGGTGAGGATGAGCGTGGCCGTGTCCAGATGTCCACCTTCCTCGTTGAAGCCGGCATGCCCGGATACAGCGTGGGTCAGAAAATCTACGACAAGACCGGTATGCGTGCCTCCAACACCGCAGAATTGGTGTTTGACGACTGCATTGTTCCCGCAGAAAACCTCGTGGGTGGCGTGGGTGAATCCCTTCTCCACATGATGGGCAACCTCGAACTTGAACGCTTGACCTTGGCCGGCATGGCCCTTGGCATTGGACGCCGAGCACTTGAGGAAATGAACCGCTACGCCACCGACCGAACCGCCTTCGGTTCTGCCATTCGAGACTTTGGTCAAATCCAACGCTACATCGGTGAGAGTTGGGCCAAGTACCGAGCCATGCGTGCTTACATCTACGACACGGCCAACAACCTGACCATCGGAACTGCAGGCCAGCGCCTTGATTCCGACGGTGTCAAACTCTTCGCCACCACGGCGGCTAAGGAGATCGCAGACGCCGCCATGCAGGTGATGGGTGGCTACGGCTATGTGGGTGAATACCACGTTGAACGCTTGTGGCGCGACGCCAAGTTGCTTGAAATCGGCGGCGGGACCCTTGAATCTCACCAGAAGAACATCACTCGAGACTTGTTCAAAGACGGTGAAGCCATCAATCGATAAGCTCGATTTCCTCGTTTGGCGTCAACACCTTCCTCGTGTTTCGCCAAGCGCTCGCCACCAGACTCGATGAGAACAACACGGCCACAGCGATGGCTGTGCCCCATGTCCAAACGCTTGACATCGTGGAGATGGTGTTGTCTGAGAGCAGGAGTGCCATTACGGTCGTGATTCCAACGGCGAGGCCTGTTTGAATGAGCATTGGAGTGGAAACACGGAGGAACGGTGCAGCCTTTCCGATTTGGTGAATGACAAACATGACCCAAGAGCCAGCACCAACGCCCCAAACAGGTATTTCTGCAGGATAACCTGAGAACAACATCACTTCGTTTGAGGCCAAATATCGGTCAATACCCGTGAGTAAAACCACCCACACCATTGAAGCCCCGAGTAGGCTGAGGGCTGAGGTCATCCCCTGAGACGTGGTTGCAGGTGAGTCTTCCGATGCCTCTTCCGATGCCTCGGCCAACTTGGATTTCTCTTCAATGGCGAGCGCACGGTAGGTTTGCTCAAGTTGGTCAACACGTTCTGAAAGTGCGTGCATGTGGTCCACCAAGTCCACCAAAATATCGTGCTCTTCTGCCATCAACGCCATGCGTTCCTCTTCAAATTCAGGCAAGGTGATCATGGCAGGAGCCAATTCAATGTGTCCGTCTTGTTTGAGTTCCGCTCGAGTTTCCTCGATTTTTTGCGTCAATTTTTCCTCTTTCTTTTCCCTTCGGGATTCTTTCGCCTCAGCGACCGCTTGGGAGGTCTTTGCCGCTGCATCTTTTCCTGCATCAGCCACTTTCGTCATCGCTTCTTTGGTGGCGCTGGCGGCCTGCTTTGACAATTCGGCAATTTTGTTGCCCGTTGAACCAAGTCGTTCAGCGAGCGTCTTGGCGGGCTTACTTGGCGAGTAGGGATTCTCGGCCATGCTGAAACCAGCATGTGACTTCATGTCAAACCTTCGCTGTTCAGTATTCTACGGGAACCGGGTCAAGGATGCGCCATAGGTACCACGCCGCAGCAGTCCTGTAGGGCCGCCAACGCTCTGCGATTTCTCCGACCTGTTCCTTTGTTTCTGCTTCAGGCACAAGGCGCTGAGTGCCTCGAATCAATCCAATGTCACCCAGGCTGAACACATCGGGGCGTAGGAAGTGGAACATCAGCAGCATCTCGGCCGTCCAAGGTCCAATGCCCCTAAATTTCACCAGATGTTTCATGATGGCCTCATCGGTCATCTCCTCCCAAGGCTGGTTGAGAAGTTCTGTTGCGTTTTCTGCAAGGCCGTAGATGTAACTCGCTTTGGGTCGGGTGACCCCACACGCTGCGATGCTCGGCTGGTCGGTGGCCAGCACGGCCTCAGGCGTTACTTCACCGAGGTGCTCGACCAGTCTGCCCCATATGGCGTCGGCGGCGAGGACGGAAATTTGTTGGCCGACGATGGAGCGCACCAGCGTTTGAAACAGGTCGTCTCGACTGGTGATGCCATCAGGGCCAAATTCTTCAACGACCGGTCCCAAGAGGTCGTCGTTGAGCAGAAAGGCGTGCGCTTCCTGCCACCAAAGGGGTGCCCGACCGCTCATGCAGTCGGCTTGGTCGGTGAGGTTTTGAACCCGCGCTTCAAGGCAGGCCTATGCGAGATGACCTCATGACCTATCTGGGTCTGAAAGACGTGCTCCGTCAAGGCTGGGTGAATGCGGGTGTTGAATCCCCCGAATCCGTTGCCGCTCACTCGTGGGGCATGGCCGTCCTTGCACTGAAATTGTGCCCCGACCACCTCAATCTCGAACATGTACTCAAGATCTGTTTGGTCCACGACCTTCCCGAGGTGGTCGTGGGGGATTTGACGCCTCAAGACGATGTCTCGACGAAGTCGGCTGATGAACGTGCAGCCATGCACAAACTTGCCCCGGAGTGGGTGCCCTTGTTTGACGAGTACGAGCAGCAAACAACACCTGAGGCGGTGTTTGTCAAATCCCTCGACAAATTGGACATGGCGCTGCAAGCCAAAGTGTACATGACACGAAGCGACCTTGACCTCAGCCAATTCATCGAGAGCGCCCGGAAAACGCTGGGCGACCACGACTTGCTTCGCTGAAGGCAAAGCCGACAGAAACAAAAAGCGGAACCGCTCCGACCGGCTTACACAGCCCGATAGTGTAGGGGTCCATCATGGTGGGTTTTGGTCCCGCCGACCTCGGTTCGAATCCGAGTCGGGCTACTTTTCAATCTCCCAATCTACTGTTCCAGATTTCGTGGACTGAAGATCGAGATTTTTCTTGTATCGCTCGCATTTATGTTTATCAATGGATTTTTCAAATCCGGCCATCGCAGGATATTGATTCCACCCTTCTGGTTTTTCATGGTAGGTAAGTGGCTTTGGATGATTGCACAGATTGATGATCTCGGTGCAATTAAGGAAGCAAGTGCTAAGGTTCTATGAGACCACGACCCATCAAATCGGGTGGAGTGCTTACATTCGCCAAATATCCAATATCCATTCTTCAAAATTGCCACGACGTCCACATCACCTATGAATGCAAAATTCCACAGATATTCCAATTGGCTGGGTGTCAACAAAGTGTTAGAAAAGAACGTAGTTTGATCGTTATTCGCCCATTCCACATACTTTTTCATTTCTTTCACTTTCAATCTCTTTCCATTTTCATCAAATCCGTATGGCCACTCAGTCACGCCCTCTTCAGGATAACCAATGTATTTCCATGACAAATCTTTTTTTGACATCGCAGCGGCCACAAACTCCTTCCAGGTTGGGGGGAAGACATGCAACTGATGCCAAGATTCCATAACATCTGGCCATGTTGCAATGACATGCGCACTGAAATGTTCCAACCAAAAGCCGTGTTCGAAATCGAAATGAACATCCTCGTCGCTCAATAATTTAGATAATTCATCGGTTTCACATGGCATGATTTTTTTGGGAATTGCAAAACTCAGTCCCCAATCCTTTATTTGTTCACCAACCTCTTTTGACCCACGCTTTCCAGTTAATGCAAATTTTCCCGCAGTGAGCCATACGCGTTCCCTGATTGATAACGTGCTACTGTGTGCTCTTTCTTCCCCAGTTACTACATTCACAATGTGACCACTGAGTTGTGTCACCTCGTATTTGATGGAGCTTGTTTCCCCGTATGTCAAATTTAATTGTGTCATAAGTTCAACGCTCAATTCCTTACTTCCCGAGAGAAAATCAACGACAATATTGGGACCTATTCTTTTTGCGTTGAATTCTGAAATAGATCCAATTGAGTGAAACTCAATGCTGATGCCTCTATCTAGGAGTGATTCCCAATCCATCCTCGGCAACCACATGTGCTCAGGAAAATCAACTGGTTTAACCGAACCAGAGGTCCACAATTTGAATCGTTCGAGGGCTTGTTCCTGGCGAGAGGTGTAGTTTGCTTCACCAACAAGTAGAATGTGGACCTCTGAGAGGTTTTGAGAACATATGGCCATCGCAGTAGGTGTTGGGTCATTCGGATTGAACATAGTGAGTAATTTCTTCATTCTTCTTCACCCTCGCCTTTCGTGTGAATTATGGCGTCATTCAATAGATTCAATGCCCGTTTAGATAGCGAACCATATATCTCATAATTCGCCCCATTGAAACCAAATTCATCTGTTAGTGCACACATGAATGATACCGCTCGTTCTTGGCTTGAATCGTTCAAATGTTGCACATTTTTTACGAAAGAGAGTTCACCAGTCGACTCCGAATATGAGACGTCTATAGTTTCGCTTAACTTACCGTTTTCATGTTGGAGCTCCCTACCGTTGTAAATCCAACCTTGAGAAAAAAGAATTTGTTGCAAAGTCAAAACACCACCGCCAAGGACTAGACATGTTTCTTGGCCATCTTGGGGGCTAAACACGGACAATTCCAGTCCTTTGCGAAGAGAAATCCAGATTCGGGCCTTTGAATGATGCCACATACTCAGTGCCATTGTTGTGGTACCTGCCGAAATAAATACTGCCGTTCGCAGATCTTCGCCTTCCGATTGCCCTGCGATTTCTTTTTTTAGGGCCTGGACTTGTTTTGCGGGCTCATTCATTGAGGGAATCTGGACAAATTTGAATTTTGTTTTTGGGTGTTTTGACTCAAAAAAACGTTTGAGGTACCGAACTTTACTCCTTTTCTCGGGTGTAAACCAAAGCGTGAACGATTTGGCGGCTGAACAACCCTCTATGAGGGCGAGTAATGGAATCGGTGAATCGCTTACCATACCATATACCTGGTCAAACTCTACAGCCATCATACTGAGCAAAATTTGAGTCTACTTATTCTTTTTTATGTCTTCAATCGGCATCTTTGTCGAGTTTAGGATACAAGTGGGATTTCAGGAATCAACGTTGAGCAATTTGGTCGGACAATGGACAATGACTTGAAACATTAGCGACCTAGAATCCGATAGATGCCAATGATGAGGATGCTCAGTCCTAACATCCCTATTGAAACTGAAATGAGATAGCCTGCGCCTGCAATACCCATAACGGCCACAATACCAGCGCCGGCTGATTCCGAGCCATCGGCAGTCGCCGCCCAAACAACAGAACTCAGTTGGAAACCGACATAACTTCCCAAAAGCAGTGCGATGCCGGTGACTATAAGGCTACCCGAGAAGAAGCCGCTGATGGCGCTCAGCAGAACATGACCTCCGCCAGTCTCGTCGGGTTTTTTTGAGTTCATGTTCCACTCAAATTCACCTTCGCAGTATGGGCAGGCAAATTCTCCAGAAGCATCGTCGTCAAGTTCAATCTCTTCCTCACAGTGCGGGCAGAGAATCTGAACCATGGCTTGCCTACTGATTGCCAAGGAATATTCCTTTCCCCGACGCCGTCCAAATGAATCCACATCTTCATGAACGGCGTGCGTGTGGATTTGGACGAAGGTGAAACGATGATTCAGAGCATTGGCGTAATCGGCGCAGGACAAATGGGCAACGGCATCGCACAGGTGGCTGCCTGTGCGGGCTATGATGTTGTCATGATCGACATCAAAGACGAGTACGTCGAGAAGGGTCTGGGCACCATTCAGTTCTCGCTTGGGAAACTGGTGAGCAAAGAACGGATGACGCAAGACGAAGCCGACGCAGCCCTCGCCCGCATCACGACCGGGACGGACCGTGGCAAGTGCGCAGACTGCGACCTTGTGGTGGAAGCGATTCCCGAGATTTTGGCTCTAAAGGCAGAGTTGTTTACGGAACTTGACGGCCTTTGCAAACCAGAGACCATTCTGGCTTCCAACACGTCATCGATTTCCATCAGCACCATCGCTGAGGCGACCAATCGGCCGGACAAGGTCATTGGCATGCAT
>DAGF01000068.1:794-8592 GCA_002495645.1 Euryarchaeota archaeon UBA549 | reverse complement strand
TGCTTTCAGATATCGTGCTGCGCCCCGGCGATTTTGATTTTGAAGCCGCAAGTGAACGCATGCAATGTGAGGGTGGAGAGATCTACTACCTCGTGGCGGGCCACCTTGGTTTGATGAGCATGCCCGACCCGCTCTTCCGGGCCCTTGGTATGCCCGATTCAAGCGGTGAGGTTGGCGCTGCCCTCGGTGGCGTAAGCGAGGAGCAGCGCAGTGCACTCGAGCGCTTGGCTGACCCCATGCGCATGATGAAACTCTTTGCTGTCGCTTTCCAAACCGGTTCCAACGACGAGGTGGTCAAGTACATGACGTCCTTTGAGAGCCTGCTCAACAACGTTGAGGCCTCCGTTGACGCCTTTGTCGCCATCGATAAGGAATTGGACGCTGCCTTGGATGTGGTTGGCCAAGTGATTCCCATCGCCAGTTTAGCCAGCGGTAGCGCCGCTGCAGCGAGCGTGGATGTACCCGAGAACACATCGCTTCCGACTCCACAGGCGGCTGAGGCCGAATCAGTTGAACAGGTGGCGCCCCCACCCACCGTTGCAGAGCCTGTCTCTGAGCCTGAGCCGGTGCCGCTTCCAACGGCCAGTCCCGAACCATCACCAGCCGATGACCCTGTACCTCTTCCAATGTCCAGCACGGTTGCCCTACCTGATGTTCCAACTTCTGAGCCGGTTGAGCCGGAGGTGAACATCGAGAGCCAAAAGCAGGTGGCAAAAGCCACGCAGGATGCGTTCTCTGG
This sequence comes from Euryarchaeota archaeon UBA549, assembly GCA_002495645.1. Classification (GTDB taxonomy): domain Archaea; phylum Thermoplasmatota; class Poseidoniia; order Poseidoniales; family Poseidoniaceae; genus Poseidonia. The sequence continues at coordinate 7,853 of DAGF01000068.1, read as the reverse complement.
TGCATTCAGTTCCGAGTTGGTCGTCGAGGAAGAACCGTCCACGACTCCCGCTGAGCCTGAAGTCGAGCCAGCGGTTGAATCTCCCGTTGAGCCTGCGCCAGAACAAGTTGAGGAAGAAGAAGAATTTGTCAGCGCAGCAGAGCATTTCATTGCCGCTGATGAAGACGGCAGCGGTGCCCTTGACGTTGAAGAACTCGCACAGGCGACGGGAACCAGCCTTGAGGAAGCGGCTGAACTGCACGCTGAGGCCGATACCGACGGGGATGGCGTGGTCACACTCTCGGAATTCATCGCCTCCCCTGCAGCCGAAAAGACGGCTGCGTTGCCCAAACCGGTCGCTCCTGTTCGTCGTCCTCTTGCAGGACAGCAGCAGCAAGCCCCACAACAAGCACCTCCGCAGCAACGCCCTCAACCCTTACCTCAGCAGCCTTGGCAGCAACAACAGCAACCTGCCCAACAAGGCTGGCCGCAGCAGCAACAGCGCCCTCCCGCGCAACAAGGTTGGCCACAACAACAACCGCCTCAACAAGGGTGGCCTCGTCAACAAGCCCCTCTTGTTCAACCAACGATTCGCTCGGGCGTGCACTGCCGTGGATGCGGGATTGGATTGGACCCGTACTGGCGATTCTGCCCTGTGTGCGGCCAGCAAAACCTCGGCTATTGAGGGACCTGACCTCAATGCTCAGTGCGCCACAAATTGCCCTTCCTCAAAGAGCAACGTTTCGTCCATCCAAATGCTTGGGCGCTCAAGCACGCCTGAAATTTGGATGCCAACCGCTGCCGTACCACCCAAGGTCGTGTTATCGCCAATCGAGAAGTACGCCGTTCCTAGGCGCTTTTCATCCTCAAGGACGTTGCCGGCCACGCGTGCGTTTGGGTTCATGCCGAACCCGAATTCAGCGATGGTCCACACGTTTTCCTGGTCCTTGCTTTTCAGACGTCGAGCGGCTTCGCCAAAGGTTTGACGAATTTGGGCGGCAGCCGTTCCGCCTTTCACATCGACAACCAGTCCGTTCTCGACATGGAGAAACACAGGTTCGTCAACAAGGTCCGAATCCCACGAGCCGTCGATGACGATGGTGCCGTTCATCGTCCCTTCCCGAGGAAGGGTGAAAATTTTCCCGGCGGGAAGATTGGTGAGCATGCGGGGACGATTGCAAATTCCGTTGTCGTCAAGTTTCCATTCTCGCCAATTCACCTCAAAGGTCACGTTCGTACCGGTTTCTGATTTGACGTTGATGATTCGCTTTCTTCGCAGAAGATTGCTCATCTCTCCAATGTTCTTCTTGATGATGTTGAAATCTGCTGACATGCCGCCTTTGGTGAACATCTCCAAGGTCATACCTGGCATGGTGGCGACTCGAGAACCGTCTTTGATGGCTTGCCGAACGGCTTTGGTGTGGGTGAGTGAGTACCGCGTGGGCGCAATGACCACTTGCTGTTGACGCATGAGATTCGCCACGGGAGTGGGCGGTTCATCCCCGTGGTGGCGTCCTTTGGGCATGACCACCAAGAGCACCCTGTCCGAGCGAAGGCTCGCAGCGTCGTGCAATGCTTGCCCGATTTCGGTGGTGGTGGGGTCGCAAATGATGAGGATGTTTTCACCTCGCCGCACATCCATGCAGGTGTCGATGACCGTACGTGCGCTTTTGGCCATCATTTCTGCGACATCGACCTCGCCGTTTTCATCCTCGTCGGTGGCTGGTTCGGGGATGGTCATGCCGGATTCTTCGCCAAGACCTTCGGCCTCGTTCATGATGTCCTCGATGTCTTGGTCGACGACATCATCATCATCCCCGTCCGAGCCTTTTCGGCGAAACGGGAGGACCATGCTACCGGTACCGCTCAAATGTTCTTGAATGTGTGCTTTTTTCTTTCATGTTCTTGAGGTGTTTCACCATGAATTGGAATGAAAGTGTTGAAGAAGAACAGCGACTTGAACACGCCATGGAACCTTATGATGAATTCCTTCAGCGCGTTCAAGATATTCACCGCCTTGGTGCCTTGCAAGGCCATCTTGGTTGGGACCAGGAAGTTCTGATGCCGGCCAAGGGGGCTGCATCAAGAGGCGAAATGATGGCATGGTTGGCAGGGAAGCGACACGAACAGCTGACGGACCCACGTATGGGTGAATTGCTTAGCCAGTTGGAAGGCGAGGATCTCGACGAAGACCAAGCTGCGAACGTCAGGGAAATGCGTCGCACGTATGACCAAGCCGTCCGCTTGCCGAAATCCTTCGTTGAGACCTTTGCACAAGCCCGTTCCGAAGCCCTCGTCGCGTGGCAATCTGCCCGCTCAAACTCTGATTTTGAGGCCTTCAAACCATCCTTGCGTCGCCTGATTGAACTGACCCGAGAAAAGATCGACTTGCTCGGCATCCAATCCACACCCTACGATGTCCTGCTCGATGAATACGAAGTCGGCATGACGGTGGAAGATTACGACCCTCTATTTGCTGGCCTACGGGAACGCTTGGTGCCGTTACTGGAAGCCATCACACAAGCCCAAAATACGGTTGATGAGCCGTCCATGCCCGAAGGCCTGGTGTTTTCGGTTGATGCTCAGAAAGCCTTCTGTGAGGATGTCTCCAAGCACATGGGTTTCGACTTTGAAGCCGGCCGAATGGACGCATCAACGCATCCATTCTCCGCAGGTTTGTGGCCAGGCGACACCCGATTCACCACGCGTTTTGACGAGGTTGACCCGTTCTCCTGCTTGTACGCCGTTATGCACGAAACCGGCCACGCACTCTACGAACAGGGCCTTGACCACGAACACCGATTCACGCCGAGAGGCGCAGCTGTCTCCCTGGGTGTGCATGAATCTCAGAGCCGTTTTTGGGAAAATCAAATCGGAAGGACGCCAGCGTTTTGGAAGGTGGTGTTGCCGTGGTTCCGAGCGAATTTCCCCGATGCACCAGATTGGGATGAGCACGCCCTCAATCGATTGGCGAACAAGGTTGAAAAAGGCTTTATTCGGGTGGAGGCGGACGAGGTCACTTACAACTTACACGTGATGCTTCGTTATGAAATTGAGAAGCAACTCTTCAATGGAGATTTGGATGTGGACGACCTTCCCACAGCATGGAACAGCATGTTCAAAGAATGGTTTGGCATTGATGTTCCCGAGGACCGTTTGGGATGTTTGCAAGACATTCACTGGTCCATGGCTGCCTTTGGCTACTTCCCCACCTACACCCTTGGAAATCTCTACGCTGCGCAATTGCTGGAAGCCATGGCCGAAGATTTGGGCGATGTGGACGAGATGGTGGCCTCAGGAGACTGGAAGCCGATGTTGGATTGGCTCAGGCCTCGTATCCATCAACGAGGAAGCCAAGTTTCTCCGGCTCAGTTGATTGAAGACGCCACGGGTTCCCCGCCCAGTCCTGAACCCTTCCTTCGATATGTTGAGCGAAAATACAGCGCCCTCTATCAGTTGGGTTAACGCCACGGCGTCATGATGATGGGTTCGCCAACCGAACCCGGCTCAACGAGGAGAGCGCCTTTGGGCCCTGTTGCTTCGGTTCGCTCGAACACAGGTACACCAGCAACGACCGTGACTTGAGCCCAACCCACCAAGGAGCGCCCTCGGAAGGGGTTCCAACCCACCCTTGTCCAGGAATGTTCGTCTTTGACCTCGCGCTCGTGTTCCATGTCAACCAGCACGACATCGCCGTCCATGCCTTCTTCCAACGCCCCTTTCCCAACCATGTTGAAACAGTCCGCCACGTTGGTCGACATCCATTTCACGACATCTTCTATGCTGCAAGCACCGTCTTTGGCATGGGTGAGCATGACCGCCAACGAGGTCTCCACGCCGGGCATGCCACTTGGGGCCTTTGGGAACCCGAGGGCTTTGGCTTCCAGCGTGTGAGGTGCGTGGTCGGTAGCGATGCACTGAATGGTGCCTTGCTTGAGTTGCTTCCAGAGCGTCTCCCGGTCCTTTGCGTAGCGAACAGGTGGGTTCATCTGCAAGCGGGTGCCTTCTCGAGCGACATCCGTTTCGTCAAAGGTGAGGTGTTGAGGAAGCGTCTCGGTCGTGATGATGGCCCCGGTTTTGCCACTGCGTGATGGGAGAGCGGTAATGCCCTCCAACCAGTCGGCTTCAATGCCGCTCGTGAGGTGAAGAACATGCAGGCGGTGTCCGTATGTTTGTGCCAGCTCAACGGCCAACTGCGTCGCAAGCAAGGCGGTGACATCGTCCCTCCATTCTGCATGGGCGGCAATATCGGTGCGGCCTTTGATGCCTTCAAGGCGTTCAATCATTCGCTGTTCATCTTCGGCGTGGACCGCAATGAGGCCACCCGTTCCCTTGAAAATCGCCTCAAGTGGTTCTCGGTCGTTGACCAGCAAGGTACCTGTGGAGGAGCCCATGAAGATCTTGATGCCACAGATTCCCGGGATGCCCAACGGCGCATCCGGTGTTCCAACGGCTTCTTGGAGGTCGGCGACGTTGTCGGAGGTTGCGCCGATGAAGAAACCGTAGTTGTTCACGCACTTTTCAGAGGCTGTCTTGAGTTTTCCTCGCATGCCTTCCAAGGTCGTGATGGAGGGTTTGTTGTTGGGCATGTCAAGAAACGAAGTTACGCCACCGCTTACAGCAGCAGCGGAGCCGGATCCCAAGTCTTCCTTCTCAGGCTGTCCTGGGTCCCTGAAATGGACTTGCGGGTCGATGATGCCGGGGAGCAGATGCAAGCCGCGCCCGTCGACGAAGAGTTCGTCATCCATTTGTTCAAGGGTGGAGCCCAAAGCCACAGTCTCAATGACACCGTTGCGAATCCTCAAATCCCCAACACCCGTTTCGTTGGGCAAGACCATCGTTGCGCCGTGAATCAATACATTTCCCGTCATGCTCATCCTCTGTACTTTCCAGCGGTGTGAGGCTCATGAATGTGCTGTGTCACTATTCAAGCAGACCGGCGAGCCGTTTTCGGGCGAAAAGCGTCGCAGATGTCAGGATTCATGTCCATGTAAGGTCCGTTCATCAAATCAACACAATAGGGAACAGCTCTCCATATTTCATCGATGGTTTCCCTGATGGCTTTTGGTCGGCCTGGGAGGTTGAAGAGCAGAGATTCCCCGCGCAGTCCACCCACCTGTCGGGAGAGAATGGCCGTCGGTACAAAGGCGAGGGAAATGCTTCGCATTTGTTCGCCGAACCCAGGCATGATCCGGTCGCAAATCGCTTCGGTGGCTTCCGGCGTAATGTCTCGTGGTGCAGGGCCAGTGCCGCCGGTGGTGACGACAACATGGCAGCCTTCCTCGTCAACGAGTTCGATGAGAGCGGCTTCAACGGCAAGGCGTTCATCCGGTACACACCGATAGAGGGTCGTCCACGGGCTCCTGATGGCCTCTTGGAAAAACCCGAGGATGGCGGGCCCTCCTTCGTCGGTATATTCTCCTTGGCTGGCTCGGTCACTGACCGTTACAATACCCAAACGTATCGGGTCGCCAACGTGGCCGTCTATCCCTGAAAACGTGGTGCTGGCCTCCATGCCTTCACCTACTGGTCGCCGTATTTGGCTACGATGTCGGCGTGGAAGTTGTCCAGCAGCGTATCCTCGAAGAGCTCGGTCTGGCGGCGCATCTTGGTCGAGCGGATGTGGAGCACGGCCATGAGGATGAACACGCCGATGACCAGCGGAATGAAGACTTCAAGCTTGTACTGGTGCATGAATTTCACAATGCCCTCGGCCGTATAGGCCCACGTGATGGAAGCGATGGATCCGCCGATGAGGGTTGCCAGCAGCACGCGCATGAATTGCATACGCGAGAGAAGACCGAGCATGGCGCCGACAAGCACACCGGAGGCCATGAACGGGATCCATACGAAGAAGATGAGGCCCCAGAAGCCCCATTTGTTGATCATTTCCCGCTTTTCGTTGGCCATGTACTCCACCGTCGAGAGCGTATCGCCTAGGAACTTGGTTTGCAGCACACGGCCGCCGAGCCCGTCTTGTTTGGCCACGGCCACAATGCGGTCGTCATCCTGTTGCGAGCGTCGCTCGACTCGACCGGCACCGGACCGGTCGGCCAACGTTGAGACTTCGTTTCGGGTCTTGACCACCAGTTCTTGTGAGCCCAGAAGGTCCTCGTTTCGTTCGTGAATGAATCGGTACAACTCGTCCTTGATTTGGGTCGATGTTTTGTTGAATCGCAGCCAAGCAAAGCGCTGCGTTGGGCGGAAGATGACCGAGACGAACACAACTCGGTCGTCGCTGGTCACCACCGCACCGGTCATTTCAACATCCGAGCGTCGGGTGAAGAAGAGGTCCAAACTGTCTCGCACATCGTCTTCAATACGGGACAGCGAGTGAAGTTCGGAAAAGAAACTCGAGTAGTCCTGCTGCTCAACACTGAGGTCTTTCTCTTCCCCACGGGAACCAACACCAACGCCAGAGTCGAAATCAACCATCTGGCCGTCGCCAATCACACGAACATTCAGTTGGACCGGCTTGAACACACGGAAGATGGCGAACTCTTCTAAGAGCGAACGGAGCAGTTCAGCACGTACTTCGCTCGAATCAGAGAGGGTGTTCTCCGTGTTCTGGTAGGGCACCATGATATCAATGGAGAGTTCCCTCACCTCAGTTTTGAACAGGTCATCGTCGATTTCAATGCCAAGTTGCTCACCAACCGACTCGACGGTATCTTGAACCAACCGAACGATGTGGTTGCGAGAAAGAATGTCGTCAGCATCCTGATGGTAGACTTTGTACATAACGGGGTAGATGATGAGCAAGGAGATGATGGACAAGGAGAGTGAAATGAAGGCCATCCACCATGCAGGAATGCCAGCTGCACCGCCGGTGAGCATGGCGGTTTCGCGACCGCCGCCCAGTTCTGCCCCCATCAAAATGTAGCCCCAATCGCCCAAATCTTGAACCGTCCAACACGAACGAGGTCCAGCGTCTTCGATTCTGACCTCGGAGTGTTCGTCGTCGTCAACGAAGGGTAGGAAGGCCAGGGTCTCTTTGGAAAGCGTGTGCTCGAATTTGATGCTCTTGGATTTTGTCTCCATGGTCATGTTTGAGGACGTGTTGCGTTCCTCGTAAACGGT
>DAGF01000068.1:0-445 GCA_002495645.1 Euryarchaeota archaeon UBA549 | reverse complement strand
CTGAATTTCAATTCGTAGTGACCTTCAGGGAGTTCAGCATAGGGGGCTTTGAAGTAGGCCCGTCCATAGGACTGGTCCACTTTGTTGATAGTGCGTACGGTCTCGTTGGATCCGTATTCTTCATCCACAACGGCTTTGCTCTCATCGCTCATGACGGTGAAGAAAGTGTAATTCAGGTAGGCTGCGCCGTTGGGCAAGTTATGCCCGGCAACCGAGAACAATTCCTGGTCGGGGTCGGGGAAGATGTTAAGCCATGGTTCATCGGTGATTTCGGTGCACTCGTCGCCGATGTCAAGGAAGGTGGTTGACGCCGTGTGGTCCAGACTGGTTGAGTTACCGAGCATGCCCGATGACATGGAGAAGAGGAGAAGGGCGAACAACAACCCGTAGGCGAGGCCCCCCATCAAGACGAAGTCTTCGATATTGGAGAGGAACCTTCTGCCTC
>DAGF01000062.1:1288-3277 GCA_002495645.1 Euryarchaeota archaeon UBA549 | reverse complement strand
GTCGGGAGTTCAGAATTCCATTCCTTGTTCGGCGTCAGCCGAGACAACCTCTACGGCCACGTGTTGGGTTTCTTTCCCCGCAATGTGCTCTACTACCCCATCGTGGCCGCTCTGTTGGTTGGAGGCGTCATCTCAGAAGACCGTCAACACGGAACCTCCGCCCTCTATTTTTCACGGCCCATCTCAAGGTTTGACTATGTGGGCATGAAGTTTCTTTCAGTGGCCATGATTCAGGCCTTGGTCGTTCTCATCACCTACGTCCTGTATTTCCTTGCCGAAGTTGTTGCGTTCGGTCGAGGATGGGCGTGGATGGTGGACATCTTCCCGATGTTCCTCGCAGGAATGATCGCTGGTTTGCTGCTGATTTTCACCTACACCAGCATCGGCCTCAGCCTCTCGAGTGTTTCCACGGGACGGTTTTTCCCCGGCATTGGGCTGCTCGCCATCGTGTTTGGAACCAAGACCTTGGCCAGCATCGTCAAGAACCTCTTCGAGCGAGAAATTCTCTACCTGATTTCACCTTATGACTGCGTTGCCCATGTAGGGCAAGCCTTGATTGGTACTCAGACCACCTACGACCAGTATTCGTGGACCTATTCACTGGTCGCCTTGGTCGCGATGAACGCCTTGGCCCTCTACGTGTTGGCCTCACGCGTGGCCTCGATGGAGGTGACCCGGGAGTGATGCCCGACATGACCCAACAGGGGCAACCAGCTCCGGCGCCCCAACCGGCCACCCCAAATGTCCCGGTGGTCATGTTCAACGGTGTTTCAAAATCCTACGGACGCATTCACGCCCTGAGCAACATCACGCTTGGATTGAGCGGGGGCGTGACGGGTATCTTGGGTATGAACGGGGCTGGGAAGTCCACCCTGTTCAAGCTCCTCATGGGAAAACTCCGACCCAGCGCCGGCGAGGTCAAACTCTTCGGCGTGAACCCGTGGAAAAATCCAGCCCCCTACGCCAAGGTTGGCTTCGTTCCCGAGCATGAAAAGATGCACGATTGGATGACAGCGCTGGAGTTTGTCAGCACCTTCGCCCGCCTGCACGGCATGACGAGGAAAGAAGCGGAAAAAGAAGCACTTCGGGTGTTGGATTTCGTCGGCTTAAGCGACGTCGCCAACAAGGAGATCGGGCGGTTTTCCAAAGGCATGCGCCAGCGCACCAAAATCGCCCACGCACTGGTCAACGACCCTGAACTCATCATCCTCGACGAGCCTCTCCAAGGGTGTGACCCGCTGGCTCGAACCACCATCATGAACGTGATTCGTGAACTCGGAAAACTCGGTCGCACGGTGTTGGTGAGCAGCCACATCCTCAACGAAATTGAGCGAATTACCGAGCAGATTGTCATCCTCCATCAGGGCAAACTGGTGGCCCTCGGTAACCTCCACGCCATCAGGGAGCGGCTTGACCAAATCCCCCACACCATCCGAATCGTTGGTGAGGATGCACGTGCGCTCGCTCGAGACCTGCTGGGCCATCGGGCCGTGTTTGGTGTCAGTTTTCCAACCGACCAAGAATTGCTGATTCAAACCTACCACTTTGGACAACTCCACGCAGAATTACCCCGACTCATCGTGGAAAACAACCACCGTGTCAGCGTCATTGACAATCCAGACGACGACCTTGAATCCCTGCTCAATTACCTGGCTGGAGGGAGCACATGAACCAGGCCAAAGACGTCCCGAGTCTCTGGAGCGGGATGGACAGGAAGGCACTCGCCATCGCTGAATTCACGCTAAGGCAGCAGCGCAAGCGCTTGTCAACTTGGGTGGTGCTCATCGTCGGCATGGCAGCGATGGGCGTTTTGACGATGTTCTACATCGATGCCATGACCAGGGATTACGAAGCCATCGACAACGACGGCGATTCCTACGATTGGGACGGCGACGGCTATCCCAACGGACAAGAAAATCTGTACGGAACCGATGTTTTTGACGCAAATTCTCACCCTGGCATCCTCGACCCTACGGTTCTGCCCGACGA
>DAGF01000062.1:0-905 GCA_002495645.1 Euryarchaeota archaeon UBA549 | reverse complement strand
AGCGTTGGCAAGGACGACAACGGCGATTGCGACGTGGATTCACGAACGGCATCACAAAAAGACGCCAACAACAACGGCATCCCTTGCGATATCATGATCGTTTCAGAACGTTGGAACCCGGACAACTACGTCATTCGCTCCGATGGAAACGTCGACGAGGACCCCGATGACGAAGCCTATGCACTGGAAGCGATTCACAGAAGTTTCGTGCTGGCCATCGGAAAACTGGGTGTGGTCTTCCTCATCGGAATATTCGTCCCCCTGTTCATGGCCACCGGCCTGATTCGAAACGAAATGACCTCGGGCACCATGCACTTCATGCTCGCCAAACCGATTGCCAGAGGTGAGGTTTTCCTCTATCGCCTGCTCGGGTTCTACGCCATGGCGTGGGTCTATCTGACCGTCCTCATCGCCATTTTGGCCATCATCACCGGTCTCGCCGGTCCAAGTGAAGGGTTCTTCCGGTTCAGCGACCTTGGCGTGTGGATGGCCGTTTGGCTGGCGGCTGTTTTGGCCATCATGGTCTATGGGATGCTGTTCTGCACGCTCGGCGTCATGTGGAAACACGGCATGGTGCTCGCCCTTCCGTTTGCAGCCTGGGAATTGGGCATGATTTTGACCACCCTCGGTGCCCCTGACGCCTCCATTCTCAGATTCTCCGTCATCGGTTGGGCCATGAATATCGTGGACGCCGGTGCAACATTAGCATGGTCGGACACACCGTTGTTGATTCAAATGGGCTTGTGGGGTGGCGGCAACGGCTCGCTTGAAGGCGCAGAAGCGCTCAATGTCTTTTGGTCCACACCCGGCCTTGGATTGGGCGCCCTTGCCACCATCATCATCTCCGTGCTCGTCTTGGTCTTCCAAACAGCCGCGTGCTGGTTGCTTGGAAGTGCACTGTTCAA
>DAGF01000056.1 GCA_002495645.1 Euryarchaeota archaeon UBA549 | reverse complement strand
CGCTACGGCGGGTTGGGCCACGGGTTGAGCCGCCGGAACGGGTTGCTGCGAGACGGGTGCAAGAACGGGAGGGGCCACGGCTTCGGCCACACCCGGGACGAAATTGGGGTAGTGCTGACGGGTGTACGCAAGGGCGTTCTCGGGCGAATGGCCCATACCGAGCACCTGGTCGTAGTAGTCCTGGGCGGCTGACATCAAGGGTTGCTTGCCTTGGTTGCTTGATGATGTTTTCTCCGTTCATCACGCTTCTTCATCGGCAATGGAGGGCGAGGAGGCAAGGTCGTCAAGGTCAGTTTGCGCTGTGACGAGGTTATCGGCGGGGGTGCTGATGAGGCCGAGAGCGGCGGTCGTCAACACCAGGCTGGCGAGCAGAGACAGGGCGATCATGGCAGCGGAGAAGATACCGAAGTTCGCAAACAACCCCATCGGCGAGAGGGCGATGACGAGGAAACCGGCGATGTCAGAGGTGGCCGAGCCGAGCAGGGCCAAGCCGCATGCACCGCCCACCGCAGCGAGGGCGTCGTTGTGCGTCTCGCCGTTTTCTCTCCCCTCGCGATACCGTTCAGTGACGTGAATGCAGTAGTCGATGCCCACGCCTAGGGAAATGGTGGCGATGGTAACGGTGACGATGTTGAGCGAAGCTCCTGCCACATACATCAAGCCGTAGAGCCACACGACGACAAGGAAAATTGGGACGAAGGTGACGACCGCCTGCTTGGGCGAGCGGAAGCCGATGGTCAAGGAGGCCAGCACGAAGACGGAGCCGAGCACGAGCGAGGATTGCATCTCATCCTGCATCGCAGTGGAGGCGGTGAATCGGGTGATCGGCCGACCGGTCAGCATGACCCACGTCAACGGTTTGTCGTCTTCCTCTTCGCCGGGCTCTTCGTAGGTGCCGCTTGAGAGGTTGGTGAAGACTTCCAAATCCCGCCACACTTCAGCCACGCCACCCTGCATACCGGGGAAATCCTCGGGCTGGGTCATGCCGAAGCGAATCTGCATCATGTTGTAGGCGGCGTCGTCACCGTTCACATCAAGCCACGGGCGTTCGGGGTCAAGGTCGACCACGGGCATGATGTAGAGCTGGACGATGCTCGCGGGAATGTCAGGAATCGGGCCGACCCCGGGCACGCCGTAGAGCGAAAGGAAGCCGTAGAAGAAAGCAAGGCACTCACGGTCGGTCGTGTCCACCAGCGGTCCGTTGCCGGCGAGAGAACAATTCATTCCAAAGCCGTCCACGTCAGGCTTCCAGCCAGCCTCCTCAAAGGGCGCGCTGTCGAGCACGAGGCTGCCTTGAGCGGCGAAAACCATCTCGTCGAGGGCGAGGATGTCGATGGTGCCATCGGGCTGACGGGTGATTTTGTCGGGCACGCCTTCAGGCAGAGCGTCCATATCTAGGCGGAACTCGTCGATGGCCGCAAACACCCGCGGGTCGAGCACATCGCCCAGAATCAGCAGGTTGGCTGGCTCGCCTTCGTCAGCAAAACGGTCAGCGATTTCATCCACGCCGATGGCGAAGTCTGAGCGCTCGTCGAGGAAGTCTTCAACGGCGAAGTCGCCTTCCAGACTGGCCATGCCAACAGCGGCGGGGACGGTCAAGGCAAAGGCGACCAGGGCGATGATGGTGGCCCGCTTCCGCTGACCTGAACCCAATGTCACTTGGCGCAGCCAATCCGGATTGACGATGGATTTCACCTCACCTTGTTCGGTTGATTTCTTGCGAGCCTCCAGCCAATCGTCCACGCTGACACGAATCAGCGGCGCCCACAAACCGGTCAAGATGAACGCAGCCAAGACACCGAGAGCTGCCTCGATACCGAAGGAGCGCAAGGCGGCGATATCGCTGAACAGGTTGGCGGCAAAGGCCGCCATGGTCGTCAACGAGGTCAGGGTAATGGCTCGTCCAACACGGGACAGCGTGATGCTGCCGGCCTCTTCTGAGGTCTTGCCGTTGGCGCGCTCTTCCTTGTAGCGATGCAGCGCGTGCAAGGAGTCGTCAATGCCCAGCGCAAGCACGAGAATCGGCAGGAGGTTCGAGAATTGCGACCGAGCGATGAGGCTCAAACCAAACCATCCTGTGATGTTGGCAAAGTGGCCGATCATCCCCTGCATCCACAAGAGCGCGGCGCCCAAGGCGAACATGACGATGGCAACGTCTGACCAGCGGCGCAGGCTGACGTAGAGCAGAATCACGATGGCGAGCCCCATCATGGCGATGAGACCCGCACTGGACTGCAGTTCCCGATTCACCTCCACGTTCACGCCCTGGCCCAGCAGCAGGGTGACGGTGGTGCGGTCGTGGGAGCGCAGGTGGCCTTCGAGGTCCATGTAGGTCCATTCGGTGGCGCAACCGGCCCCTTCGGCTTGAAGTTCCAAACATTCTTCTTCGGTGTACTGTGGAGGATGGAGTACCAATTTCCCGTCAGCCAGACGATAGCCGCCGACGCGGAAACCTTCGTCGGTGAACTGAATCTCTTTTTCTTGATGGGCGTCCTTCCACACGACTTCCCAACCCATCTCTTGCAGCTTCGTGCTGTCAAGTTGCACCAGCAACCACGTGGAGGAACCGGTCCACCGGCCCTTGCCCCACAACGCCCCCTCCCACGTGCCGTTGGAGAGCAATTTTCCGTAAATGGGTCCTTCTTGGAAGGCGGTGTAGTCGGCCTTGAACCCGCGGTCGAGGGAAAGCCAGCGCAGGAAATTATTGTCCGAAGCCTCGGCCATGCGAGCGGCCGCCATGTCGATGTGAGCCTGAGTGATGTTGGCGTCGTCAAACTCAAGACAATCGAGCGGGAAACAATCCGTCCAATTGGTCGGCGGTTCGGTGACCACACCCAGCGCCGTCAGGCCGGGTTTCGTCAGAATAGATGTGTTGTTCATGAAGCCGCGGAAGTGGTCCGACAGTGAGATGGCACCGTTGGACTGGTGGCCCGTAACATCGTTCACCAGCGGCTTAAGCGCTGGGGCGAGCGGATGCTCGAGCACGAGGTTCAGTTTGGTGTCCAGTTCTCGCAGCACCGTCAGGTTGAGAATGCCGCCCGTCGGGTCGTCGATGCCGCTCCACGGTTCGCCAGCGGGGATCATTTCGGACGGGTGAACCAGTGATGCATAGTCGGGCGAACCGTCGGCCATGCGGGGCACGGGCTCCCACGCTTCCACGGGTGGGACGAGGTCGGGATTGCGAGCAGAAACGAGGAAACCGAGGATGATTTCGGAGTTGGGGAACTCCTCGTTGACCATCGTTTGCGCCGTCAGTTCCGGCGATTCCATTTCGTAGGATTCCATGTCGATGGGCTGCAGCGCCGTCATCGCTCCGGGAATCATCAGGAGCGTCAAGAACAGCACGGCGATGTGCGCCCCTCGCTTCCGAGGCAAGAGCCACGCAGCGATACGGTCGTAGCGACGGCTCATGCCTCTAGCCCGACCCTTCGCCTTTTGAAGGAATGTTTTCCGCTCATTTCTTTTCATCAGACGCTACCAAACATGGGTGTTAAATCGCGTTGCTGTTGTTCGCAGATATCGGCGAACCTGTTATGAACGGGTGGATGGACGCCGAGGCAGGAAGGATGCTACATGTCGGCCGTGGATGACATCATTGAGCAGGTCAACGCGCTGAATGTATGGGCGCAGTACGGCATTGGCCTGGGTCTCACGCTCCTCTCTTTGCTCATCGTCCGCTTTTTGATGAAGAAGGTCATCCTCGACTTCGTCAAGGCAACCTCGTTCAAGTGGGACGACGCCCTCTATCGTCCGGTTACGCAGCGGCTCTACGCTTTCATCTTGTTTGTCGGCGTCCAATTGACCTTGCTCTGGATTCGTGGAGAAGAGGACGACCTCAACGTCGCCCTTGACCCGCTCTTTAGCGCGGCCTACATTCTGCTGACGACTTCACTCGCAAGCGTCGCCCTCAAGGTCATGATTCCCGTTGTCATGGAGCGCTTCTCAAACCCGTCTTCGGTCACCGTTTCGGGAAGCAACTCGCTGGTCATCTTCCTACTGCGAGCTGCCGTTTGGTTCGGTGGTCTCTACCTCGCACTCGACGAACTTGGCTTTGAATTGCTTGGCCTGCTCGCCTCGCTGGCAGTCTTCTCGCTCATCATCGGTTTGGCCATGCAGCAGACGCTTGGTAACATCGTCAACTCCTTCATGCTCGCCCTCGACCAGCCCTTTGAGGTCGGCGACCGCATTGAGGTGGACGGCCACCTTGGGTCCGTCGTCTCGGTGGGCATCCTGTCGACCAAGGTGCTGACCATTGGTGAAAACCTCGTGGTCATTCCCAACAACAACCTCGTGAACTCCACCGTCATCAACCACGCCCGTGGTGGAGGCGACGGTCAGGGCCGCCGTATCTCACTTGTGCTCGACATCGGCGTGGAATAC
>DAGF01000006.1 GCA_002495645.1 Euryarchaeota archaeon UBA549 | reverse complement strand
TCCCACAACCAAACACCCCCACACACCTCCCTGGACGACGGCCAGGGAGGCTCAGATTCCACTCCCGTCAGTTGACGTGGTGGTTCCCCCCGTGCCCAGCCCCCCACACTTCTGGGCACATTGATTTCCTACGGTCAAGCCTGTGACCTTCATGCGAATCCTTTAGGAGGGTCGTCGCAGGATGTGGGATATGAACGAGCATGAAGAACAGGTGGATTCCTCCATCTATCCCTTTCTTGCTCACGCCAAACCAAGACCAGGTCAACTGGAGATGATTCAAGACGGTGTCAAAGCCCTCGAGAATGGAGGTTACCATCTAGCAGCGGCCCCAACTGGTATTGGGAAAACCGCAGCATCCCTGGCCGCCGCTCTTGAAGTCGCCAGTCAATCACCTCAGAAGAAAACGGTCTTTTTCCTGACATCTCGACAAACACAGCACCGAATTGTCGTGGACACGGTGCGTCGCATCAACGACCGAAGAAAGGGCATGATGCCGGTACGACTGGTGGACATGGTGGGTCAAGCCGGAATGTGCGTCCAACCCTTCGCCAAAGAATCGCCACTGGTCTTCTCCCTCCTGTGCAGTCAGGCAAGGAAAACAAGGTCGTGCAAACCGTGGATCACCTCAGCCCCCGGCCTCAAAGAACGTATTCTTGCCAGCCCACTTCACGTGGACGAACTTGTTGACATCGCAAGGACTCACACCGTGCACGGCGAACCAGCCCAAACGTGTCCATGGAAAGCTGCCAGAGAAGCCGTGAGCGGCGCAGACGTCTTTGTTGGCGATTACAATCACCTCTTTGACGACGGGGTTAGGGAATCAAGTCTCAAAGCCATGGACCTCACTCTTGAGGACATCATCATCGTCGTAGACGAAGCCCACAACCTACCCGACCGAATCCGAATGACACTCGAGAAGCGACTTACACGAACGATGATTCGAAACTCGCAGATGGAACTTGAGGAGTATGCTGGTATGCTGGCTCAAGCCATGAACGCTCCCGGAGGCGAAGCCTTGTCCATGGCCCACGGCCTTGCAGCATGGGCATTTGAGGTCGTGAAAGCGTCCCGAGTCGGGTTTGACGCCCTCTTTTCTCAATATCTACGAAACCTCTCGGGCCAAGATGAAGAAGCCGAGGTTCCAGTTGACGACATCCTCAATGTCATTCACCGGGCGTGCGATATTGTAGAAGGAAAGGCGGGGCAGCAACAACTCGACCCATCCTCTTCATCAAAACATCCGGTCGTTGAACCGGCCGTTCGCATCCATCAACTCAGAGATATTCTCGCCAGCGTTGACGTTGACATGGAGGCGGGCGATGATGGAAACCCCATGGAGCCAAACGCTCACCGGGTCGCAGAAATCCTGGATTGCATGCTCAAATTTGGTTCAACACCCGCCCTGACCATGATTTACGACACCAAAGGCAAAGATGGCCGCATCACCACCCACCTCCTTGACCCTGGGCTCGTTTCCAAACCTGTTTTTGAGCAATCTGCGGGAGCGATGTTGATGTCAGGGACGCTCTATCCGCCCAGCATGTACGCCAACATCTTGGCTCTGCCTCCTTCGTCCACCACCTCTGTGGCCTATCCCTCGCCGTTTGCAGCCATGCGCCGGCCCGTTCTCGTCGCCAAGAACGTGACCACAAAATACACGGAGCGCAGTCCGGAGAACACCCGTGCCATTCGAGCACATATTCAGGCGCTTATCGATGCCTCACCGGGCAACGTAGCCGTGTTTGCACCCTCCTATGCGATGCTCAACGAGGTGGTGCTGGAAGGGCATTTCAGCGGGGCACGAATCATGGCGGAAAGCCGAGAGTGGACGAAGCAAGATTTGGACCAAGTCGTTGATACCCTGCTTGAGGAAAAGCGAAGCGGACGGAAAATCCTCCTCGCTGGTGTCTTCGGTGCTCGCCTCTCAGAAGGCGTGGATTACCACAGCGGCGCCCTTGACGCTGTGGCCTGCATCGGCATTCCAAACTCCCCGCCCTCGGTCCTCTCAAAGGCGTTGAAGACCTATGCAGAGGAACGGTTTGGTCGAAATTTGGCATGGCGCTACACCGTATCTCAACCAGCTGTGAACGCCATCCTCCAAGCCATGGGGCGACCCATCCGCTCCATCGGTGACCGTGCACTTATTCTCTTGCTCGACCGACGGGTCACCGACCGAACCTACGCTGGTTGTTTCCCCGAAGATTTGCGGATGAATGACGCCAGCGACCATGATTCAACCCAGCGATTCGCTCGCCGATTTTTCAACAAGGTTCACCCCGACCGTTCCCTTGAGACCGAATAAGTTCCGTCCGAAGGTTCATGTGGGCTCGCCAATTCCAAAATCCCATGGACGAATGGCAGCCACTTGACATGACACCAGAACAGGATGGCTCCACTCCCCTTGAGCCGTCCATGGACGGGCTATCAACGGACGCTGCCAATCTGCAAGCGGCTTTCGAAACGGCCTCGTCCCATCTTGACGAAGTCCGTGCCCGTCACACCGAGGTTCTGGTCACGGCAGGAATGCTTCCCGAAACTGGCTTGGCAGAGCAACACCCCGAACGTGCCTTGGCTTGGATCGTTGAAGCCATCAATGGTAGAGTTGACCCTGACGGTCTCACCATCCCCCTTCTTGGGACGCACGAGGAAGCGATTCAACTTCATGTGAAAACAACCGAAGAAGCCACGCTTGTCAAACTCAACATCCACGACCCTGAAGGCCCACCTTTGGTGCGTGAACTGCCGCTACCCGCTGATGCCAACGCTACGCTGCAAGCGACCTTTTCCCAAGGTCGTCTTCACCTGCGCTGGTAAACATCAGCGCTGTGGAACCTTTTGGATTTGGGCAATCTCACCGGTCATTCGGGTCAAGGCTTGAACAGCGACATCTTGGTGCTGCGCACCCATCTCTTCTCGGCTGTACCGCGCCATTTCGAAGGTGTTGTCAAGGGCCGTAAGAGCGTCTTCTGACACGCCCTGCAAAGCCTGGCGGATAGCAAATTCAAACTCACGTACCGTTTCGAAATCACGGCGGAGGAAGCCACGTTGTTGCAAAAGGCCGCACAAGTCCTGATAGCACGTGAAGATGGCTTCTCGGGTAGCATCGCCAGCGGCCAACAATTCAGCGGTGTAGGCAAAGACCTCTGCAGCGTCCTTGAGCAAGTCGTCCGCCATACGCTTTCGGCGGTACATGACCACGCCGCCAGCAACGAGCGCTGCCAAGACGAGCACGAGGATGTAGGACCACCAAGGTGTATCGGCCTGTTCCTGAGCAAAGTCATACTTCACGGCAAATCCATCGCTACGGAGCGTTTCGAAGGCTTGGATGCTTTGATTGGAAAGCCTTGGGTCATTGACGATGATATCCATGGTCAACTGACCCCAAACATCTGCATCACCGTAAGGTGGGTCTGCTTCAAAGACGAAGGTGGCTTTGCCGTTTTCATCGGTCTTCGCTTGGCGGTTGGCAAGTTGTGATTGGTTCTCATCGTACAGGTAAACAACCACATCGATGCCTGGCAAGCCGACACCGGTGTCTTCTGCGATGACAAGGAGTGAACCCCCTACCTCTTCTTGTTCGTCCTCAACCACCTCGAGGAGGTCGACCGTGATGACTGCGTCAACTCGTACGAAGACGGTTTGACTGATGCTGGCTGCATTGAGGTAGAGCGTATCATTTCGGGCCACATCGAGGAAGAAGTACTGCGAACCCACCTCCAACCAGTAAGGCGCCGTTGCCGTTAACGAGAAGTTGCCGTTCGACCACAAGACGCTGCTCTCTGCAAAGCAACGTGCTCCTTCACGACCGCTTGCACAGTCAGAGCCGTTTCCAATGCTCAGAACGAGGTTCTCAAAGACCTCGCCAGAACCTCCAACTTCCTGCACGGAGCCAGAGTAGGAAATGGAATCAAACACGCTGTTTGAGCGGGTCACGAGGTTGGAAGTGGAGGCGGCGTCAACTTGGATGACGAGGTCGGCCCAAACTCGAACGCTGCTTTCAGCGTCAGCAGCCAGATGAGCCTGTGTGCCTTCAAACACCACCGAAACGGTGTGCTCGCCTCGGGCGAGGTCCATGGTCGCAGGCACGGTTGCACTCCACTCACCGTCCGCACCGGTCGTGGTGGTGAAGAGGGTGTTGCCATCGAGTTTCACGAGGAGTTCAAAGCCGACCAAACCATCTCGGTCGACGGTATCAAAGTCGTAAAGTCGGCCGCTCAATTCCCACGTATCTCCTCGGGTTGCGTCAATGCCGTCATCGAAGAGGAGTGTGACCCAGGAGCGGTGAGAGAGGAAGAAGGTCACGTTGCCTTCTCCGCCTCGGTAGAAGCCTTGAGGTGGCGCTTCTGCCACAAGCGTTCGGTTTCCAAAGTCAAAGATGTCCGGAACAACCCAATCAAAGGAAAAGTCGCCGCTTTCATCCGTGGTCAGGCTCGCAATAACGATGCCCTCGACCACCAATTGCACTTCGTGATTTGGCACACCCAGGAGCTGGTTGTCAACGACCGAACCGGTGATGGACACCGTCTGGTTGACGGCAACCGGCGACGTGATGTCGACCGTGACAAGAACGGGGCTGTAAATTTCCCACAAACCGGTGGCGTTACTCGGGAGGTAAGCCACCGTTCCGGTAAAGCGTGTCTCAAGGACTACAGGTCCAAGCGGAGCGTCGGAAGGCACCGGGTGAACGGCCGAGAATTCCCCGAGTTCGTCGGTTGTTGCATTGGTGAGCCATTGGCCACCCAGCCAAATCTCAACGGTCAAGTTTGCCAGTGGATTGTCAACCACGTCGAGCAGGCGACCTTGAATGGTGATGGTCGTGTCTCGGTCAGCATCACCCGTGGCGGTCAGGAGCAGAATCTTTGTTGGAACGCTGACGTTGAATTCCACCACAGCCGAACTGGGCTGGTAGTATTCGGGGTTGTTGATATCGCCATAGCCCACTGGGTCAACCCACTCTCGTCCACCTCGGAATTCCACCGAGATTTGGTGTGGACCTGCAGCCGTGTCCTCAGGTAGCATGTAGGAGAAGGTGTAGGCGCCCGAGATGTTGTCAGTTTCGATGCTCGCCACAGGAACGCCGTCAATGAGCAGGTGAACCACGGCAGTTGAAGGTACGCCGTTGGTCTGCAACACCAAACCGAGGTCATCGAGCAGGGTGCCGTTGACCACCAGCATATCACCGGCCACCAGAACCGTTGGTGCTTCTGTGATGGACACTTCCGTTTGCCCAAGAACCACAAAGGACGAAGTGGCATTGGTTCCAAGAATACCGGTCGTACCAGCAATACCAGCATAATCAGCATGGATGCCCGTCGGTCCGACGCTCATGTTAGCAGGTACAGTGAGGTTACCCCAGGCGGAGCCGTTGGATGCAGTGAGCACAGTAATTTGCACCGGAGAGGCATCGTTGATGGTCTCGGTGAGCGTGACAACCACGCTTTGATTCGCCATCGGCAAACCTTGGTTATCTCGAAGCAGCACTGAGAATTCAACCACATCGCCACGATCTGTGCGGTCGTTCAGTGAAGGCTGGCCAATGCCATCGAGGGCAGGCAAAATGAAGTTCATTACGGAGAAGCCACGTGAGTCAAACGTGGTGTTGTTGTCCGAACCGACATAGAAATTGACGTTCGGAATGTAGGTGGCTTCCATAATATGGCTGCCCGCAGCGAAGGTCTCGCTCAGGCGGATGGTGGCGTTCCAGTAGCCATCAACCCCAATGGTGCCACCCGTGGCCGTAAAGCCGGTCGGTTGGCCGTCAATGGAAAACAAGACGTTGGCGTTTGCCAAGACACTGTTGTCTCGCTGAACCAATCCTGAGCCGTTATCGGAGATGACCTGCCCGCTGATGTTGAAGGATGTACCTGCAACTGGATTGTCCGTGATGGAGTCCACGACCATGAAGGTCAGTGAGCGAACGGTTATGGTCGTCAGATTGGCGCTCGTCGACAACAAATCAGTGGAACCGTTGAACACCATCTGAACCACAATAAGACCCAATGGATGGTCGTAAGGGATGGTGAAACTGAAGTTTGCAAAGCCTTCCCCGTCCGTAATTTGGGGCGAAAGCCAGGTTTCGTGGAATTGCAGGGCGACCTCATAAGTCGAGAGCGGGGTAAACATATCAGAGGCCTCAACGAGTTGGGCGGACATGTTGATATCGTTTCCTCGGTTGATGACCACAGCGTTCAACGGTTGCAGATTCTCCAAGCGTGAGACGCCCATGACTTGGATAGGTGATTGAGCTGTGGCGGTCAAGTAAAACGGCGAGGATTCGTTGACCACGGTGATCACCAAGGTGTGGGGCCCGCGAGTGGTTCCGTTTCCAGCCGTGTCGGTCGGCACGGTCATGTTGAAACTGCCGTTATTGGTGGTGGCGAAGTTACTGAGGAGCAACTCCTCAGGATTCTCGAGCCAGAAGACATTCAAGCGAACGGCGCTGATGAGTTGGCGGCTTGCGTTTTCAGCGTCCTCCACTTGCCCCACGACGTTGAACGGAACACCGGCCGTCACGGTGCTTGGAACCGAGATCAGAGAAATATCACTGGTCACCTGCACGGTCACGTTGATGATGGTCGAATTGCCGTAGCGACGTGAGTTTCCGGCACTCAATGCCGCTGACAGGTCATCTTGAACGACGATACCGACATCGTAGTAGCCGGGGGCAATGCCCGATGGCGTGAAATCAAACGTCGAGTTTCCTTCCCCGTCGGTCGTGACGGCGCCGAGGCTCTGGTTACTGTTGCCATAATCCCAGATGTAATCGACGCTGACCCCACTGATGTTGGAGGCGTCGGCGATATCGGTGACCTTTGCGGTGAAGGAGACCGTGTCATTCATCTCGACGATGTAGGCTGGGCGTTCGGCTTCAACCACCACCTCCGTGATGATGCCACCCAGTGTTGAAATCTGCGTGGGTGGGGCCGGCGGAACGGCTGAATCAACAAAGGCGTAGTACGCTCCACCAGGGGGCGCCTGACTGAGGAAATCAAAGTCCACCACGAATTCATAAGCATCCGAACGCAGGTTTGTTGGCATCGTGATGGGGATGTCGAAGGTTCCCGTGGTGTTGTTCAAGGTTGACTGTGCGACATCAATCGGTCCCTGCTCGGTGAAGAGGCTCACGCTGATGAGCGTGGTGTTGCCGATAACCGGCGTTAAGTAAACGGCGTCAAACACATCGCCAAAGAGGCGGGTGGAATTGCCCATGAAGGTCCAATCTTGACCAATGGAGAGATTCCACCCAATGTCTGCCATCACGCGGATGGAGCCAAAGCCTGTCGATGGCTGGTAGAAGCTTGACCCGTTGAAGGAGATGCCAATCGGGTAATCTCCTGAGGTCAAATTAGCAGCCAACGGGAGGACGAGTTCGAGGAGGTCAAGCTCGGGGTCAACCGTCGTGTTGAACCAGGAGCCGTTGAAGGAGAAGTCGTAATTTCCAAGCAGATTAGGACTCGCTGCAATTCCTCGATGGTCGTTGATTTGAACCGAAACGAGGGCATCTTGACCCCGAACCTGTGAGGAGTCTTGGACCACAAAGGTGAGTAAACCGCGCAGGAAGAACGGCGGGTCAACCGTCATGTCAGCATCGTCGGTTGCCGGCAAGGTCGAGGGGAAGAAACGCAGCCTCGTCTCAATGGCACCCGCTGCAACCATCACGTTGGTTGGCATCAAGAACTGGAACGAGAAGGTCCCAGAGACGCTCAAGTTGAACATTTCAAGCCACTGATCACCGGAATCATTGGCACGGATGGAGAACTGAAGGTCGCCTGAAAGTGCTGTTGGCGTTGTTCCTAACGAGAGGGCGCTGCCGTTGACCCAAATATCATCGCCGAGCAGAATGATGCTCTTGTTCGTAAGCGGCCCTTCGATGGTCGCCGTCAAGTTCGGAGCTTCGGTCACGTTCAGAACGATGGAGGTGGTGGTGGGGTTGAGGTGGAAGGTTGCTGGGGTTGCGCCCGGGACAGACGTGTCTTGCCAGCCGGAGAATCCAAGGGTTGCAGCAAGGTTGCCAAGCGTTTCGGTTTCGCTCAAATTAAGCGTCATGGTCCACGACCCGCTGGCATCTGTTTGAGCGGACAGATTCTGTGCGCCGTCAACCGACGAGGTGTAGGTCAACCAGACCGTTTGGTTGGGCATGTTGAAGATTTCATCGGTGGGTTGCTGTGCCAAAACCAAACGACCTTCAAGCACCGTGGTGGCGCCCGCACCAGCGATTGGGGCGTTGATGGCCAGGGGCGCCGTGTGATTCAACGTGGCGTTATCGGTCAAGTTCACATAGCCATCGAAGATGACGCCGTCGTGGGAAACATAGCCCGACTGGCGGTGCTCGATGACGATGTTGTGCATGCCCGGAGCGGTAGGTGCAGCTGGGAAACCTGAGAGGGTGAAGGTCCCGTTGGCGTCGGTGAGGTTTTCGTCGAGAAGGCGGTCCTGCGTGGCGCCGAAACCGGGGACAAACGGTGCGTCGCTGACCGGTGTAAGGTAGGAGAGAACACGGATGTCCTGAATGGGCGTACCGTTGGCGACATAGCGAAGTTGTCCGGAGACGGTGATGGTTTCCGTACCGTCTCGAGCAACGGTGAGTGTGGAAATGGTTTGATTGACGATTTCAATCTCCTCAGCAGGTGGGCACGGGTCAAACGGAATCCAGCCCAAATCGGTGTTGCCGTTCGCACTGTTTTGTTGGAGGCGCACTTCTGACCAGGTCGCAGCGTCGGTGGAGTACACGGCATAACCGTCTCCGGTCCAGGTGCCACCGATGTAGCCCGTCACCTGACGAGCCGGCAGGCCTGCAATACGAGCCATGGTCACAAAGGCGGTGTTGAACTCTCGGCACGAACCCTCCTTGAGGGCTTCGAGGACATTGAGTGTGACATCAACAGGACTGACAGTTCCTGAACCGTTGTAATTTCGCTTGAATTCCGTCGTAGCGTTACCGTTGATGATGAAATCTTCAATCGCAAGCGCTGTGCTGTATGCGTCGGTAGCACCGGCTTCGCCAATGACGGCAGCCGTGATGTTCTGCACGTAGGAGTACTCGCTGCTGGCGTTGGTGAATCGCTCGTCAACCAGGAGTTCGTAGGGGAAGCCTTGACCAGGTACGGTGGTCGATGCCAATGTGGCCCAGTCGAAGTAGTACTCGGGTTGCTCAAAGACCACCTGGTCCACCGAACCCTCCACCAGCGAAAGAAGGTGGGTGTCGTTTGAGCGGGAGATGTTCGCCGTGGGCTCGAAGTAAAACGAGATATTCGAGTAAAACGAAGGGGCAGGAATTTGTCCTGAAGTGATGGGTTGGTTGTATTGAACATTCCACTGAACCGTTGAATTGGCAAAGGAGAGAGGCGCAAGATGCGTGAAATTGCTCATCGGTACGGCGATGGTCTCTGATGGATGGACGCTGGCGAGGTGCGCATAGGTCGTTCCCGTGTAGAAATCGTTCGTGATGGTTCGCCATCGGTGGTCAAGGTCGAGGTCGACCGTGCCGGAGGTGTTGTTGGCATAGAACACGATACCGTTTGACATGACATCGTCGGTGGGGTCGAAGGGATCAAAGGGTGCACCAGCACAGTTCACGAACCAGAAAATATCTGGACACTCATCACCATCGAGCATACCTCCGCCATCGGTGTCTGGGTTGGTCCAGTCTGTTCCCGTTTGGTTTTCAACCGCATCGGGGATGCCGTCGCCGTCGAAATCGTCGGGCTGAATATCGTCAGACGGGTCGTTTTGGGGGTTGGTTCCGTCAAAGTATTCGCTGCGGTCGTCCACACCACCCTGGTCCGTGTCGTAAGCTGTTGATGTGGTGACCCAAACGTCTTGCGAACCGTTGGTAATTCCGATGTAAATCAGGTCGCAACCCGTGGTGTTCTCAAAATAATTGTTCAAACCATCGCCGTCGTCGTCAAGGAGGTTGGTGCACGGCTCGTTGGGGTCAGTGTTGTCCTGGACTTCGTCGAAATCGTTCACGCCGTCGGCGTCACTATCGGCGATGGCGGGGTTAGAAAACCAGCCAAACGTACCCAGCAGTTCCTGCCAGTCGGCCAACCCATCGCCGTCGCTGTCCTCGTAATCGTCATCGCAGTATTGCTGCGTTGATGAGATGGTTCCAGCGGCCACCGCAGAGGTATGGCAGAAGGAACCGTTTCGGTTGGCTACATCGGTCGCCGTGCCGGACGGTCCATTCGACACGCCTTGCAGCACATTGTTCACCACCGTGGCATAGGCAAAGGCTTCCCATGTACCCGATACGTTGTACCATCCGACGCCACCTCCTGGATTGAACCCTGAACCGTTGCCGACTTCAAGGCGGCTTCCTGGAAGGTTTTGGACGTAAGTGGTCTCGAAGTTTACAAGCGAATCGCACGGGTCGGTGCCGTGGCTGATGTTGCGCTCTTGGCCGTCGTTGATGCCTCCGAAGTCCGTGTCTGCGACGTTCCACAACGTGCACGTCAAGTTCTCTTCCCAGTTCTGAATGCCGTCTTGGTCTTCGTCCCCGGAATCTTCTCGTCGAGTTGGGTCGGTTTCACCTGCGTCCAACACGCCGTTGAAGTTGGTGTCTTCTTCGCCGTCATCAAAGGCATCACCGTCCGTGTTGTTGTTGCGTGGGTCGCTGGCTTGGGCCGGGTTTCCGTAGGCGCCGTTGACTTCAACGCCATCACTGATGCCGTCGCTGTCGGTGTCGGAGGAGGTCGGGTCGGTCAACAAGGTCAAGGCCTCGTAGGAATCGTTCAAGCCGTCGCCATCGGTATCGGCGCGTTGCGGGTTGGTCGATGTGATGCCGTCAACCTCTGCGGTGTAGGTGGCGCAGCCACCGGGACCGATGCCCTGTACTGGGTCACAAGGAGAGGTTGTCTCGGTGACGATGCCGTCGGGGCCGTTGCGGAAACAAGGCGATGAACCGCACATGGTCGTCCATGTTGGGTTGACGTACTCCATGAGATTGGTCAGGCCGTCACCGTCGGGGTCGCCGTTGGGGCCGTCAGCGTTGGAAGGTGAGGTTGCGTTCAACCCGTTTGCGGCTTCCCAACCATCGGGCATGCCGTCGCCATCGGTGTCCCAACCGGCCGGGTCTTCGTCGATGTCGCCGTCACCGTCATCATCGTCGGAAAGACAGTCGGCATCGCCGTCGTTATCTGAATCGGCTGCATCAACAAAACCGTCCTTGTCATCATCAAAGCCGTTGGTGCACATGTTGCCTACGGGGTCTTCATCGCACAGGATGATGGAGCCGGTACCGTCCGAGCCTGCCGAACCGCAAGCGGGTTGGTTGAATTGCATGGCGTCTTCTTCGTTCCAGTCGTTGACGGGGATGGTCCCGTTCCACCACACACCATTGTCAAGCACCGAAGCGGTGTTGGTGTTGTCCCAACCGCTGGGTTGGAGGTAGAGGTATTCCTGAAGATTCGACATACCGTCGCCGTCGGGGTCGGCAACAGCACCGTCGGC
>DAGF01000077.1 GCA_002495645.1 Euryarchaeota archaeon UBA549 | reverse complement strand
GAGCCCATGCAGGCGAGGAGGAGTTCCCTGTCCAACCACGTCGCATACAATTGTCCGTCAGCGATGGAAACTTGGCGCAGACGCATGGGATGAGGGCACTTGACTTCGGTGAGGGGGTGCATGTCGTCGTCCAACCAGAGGATTTCACCATCCATTCCGGTGACTAAAACGCCGTCCTCGTGATGGACGACAAGGTCGGGGAGGAAGGGTATGCGAGGAGGCAAACCTTCGTCCATGGAACAAGGTGGGGTCGCCTGTATGTGAATGCTCGTCTGGGTCATTTCCAAATAGGACGCGCTTGAGTTGGATGCATGGACGGCGAGGAGGTGATCCTGATCGCCGTCAATCAGCAGGATATTGCGAGCACCAACCAAGCCGATGCCTTACGCACGATGGATGCCTGGACCCAACGCTCCCCGGTGGAAAACAACCCCGCCTACGAATTCAAACATTTGCGCATGCTCTACCTCCCGAACGGTCTGTTGTTTGAAGACCACTTGGAAAAGCGCTGGGAAGCAGTTACTGGCGAACGCGTTTCAGAGATCATCTTTCCATCCCGCCACGTAGCAGCGAGTGGCCAACCTTCCCTTACCCTCCATCCGATTGGAGTCCCTCACCTGCCGATGGAGGAACAAGGGCCGTACGGTGGCCACGGCGGTCAAGCCCCGCCTCCATCCACTCGGTTAGCATCGTGGTGGAAAATGCTGCTGGAGCAAGCACCAAAGGATGCATCGCTCAAGGATTTCGACCTCTCTTTGGAGGTGACGCATCATGGACCCACGGTCAATGTCCCATGCTTGTTTATCGAGGTTGGTTCAACCGAAGCCACATGGGGTCATGAGGGGGCATCAAGGGTGTTGGCCAACATCATGCGGGAAGGTCTTCTCCACACTCCTGAGGACGCATGGAACGAAGCAAAGCATGCTGGTGAATTGGTGCTGGTCACCCTGGGGGGTGGTCATTATGCCCCCCGAGCCAATCAACTTGCAGCCCTTGATGGTGTCTGGCTGGGTCATATGTTGGCGACCTATGCCTTGCCGTTTGAGCAAAACAGTGTTGGGGAAGCAACGGGGAGGTGGAAGCAATCCATTCTCGCTGCTTTGGAAGCGACTCGCCGTTCGTTTCCCGGTGGAGAACTCATCTGTTCAATGGACAAAAAAGCGTTCAGAGGTTGGCAACGGCAAGCCATCCGAGACCTGCTCGAGGAGGAAGGGATTCCGTTGTTGACAACCAAGCAAATCAAAACCAGATTGGGCCTTGCTTAAGCGAGCGCACAAAGGGTCAAAGAGCGCCTCCTGTGTGGTGCCATCATGGTGGGTTGGTTCTCCAAGTTGGTTGTCGCCACCACCGTTCGCATGCCCAAGTGGTTCGTTCGTTGGGTCAGCCGGAGGTATGTTGCAGGGGCCTCGTTGGATGAAGCCGTTGCAGTCATGAAGCGCCTCACGGCTGAAGGTGCTTGTTTCACCATCGATGTCCTCGGCGAAGAAATCTCTAACATGGACGAAGCCAATTTCTTCCTTGAAGAATACATCCGCGTCATGCAGGCCATCAAACTGCATGATTTGGATGCGAACCTCAGCATCAAGCCCACAGCTTTCGGTCTCCTCATTGACCCGGATTTGGGTCTTCAAAACATCCGAAAGTTGGTTCAAATGGCTGCAGAGGAAGATATGTTTGTTCGTTTGGACATGGAAGACCACCGCGTCACCACCGACACCATTGAGGTGGTGACCACCTTGCACAATGAGGGTTTGACCAACGTTGGAACCGTGCTCCAAGGCCGTCTTTTTCGTACACTGGCCGACATCGGGGATTTGGAAACCACGCTGGGTCCTCGAGCTGACTACCGTATTTGCAAAGGCATTTATCTCGAGCCTGAGGACATTTCCTTCACTGGCTATCAAGACATCGTGGACGGCACCAACGCTGCCATTGACCGAATGTTCGAGGCCGGTGCATATGTCGGTGTAGCCTCCCACGACATGCCGGTCATAGAACACACCTTGTCGGCTCTCAAAGCCTACGGCATGGGTCCGGGCGTTGAAGACCCACGAACAAATGCTGGTCCTGCCCGCCATCACAAGGGGCCCGGGTATGAGTTTCAGATGCTTCTCGGTGTTCGTGGTCCTCTGCGCCGACGCTTGTTGAAGGAAGGCCACCGAACTCGTGTATACATTCCATACGGCGAGAAATGGTACGAATACAGCATTCGCCGCCTCAAAGAAAACCCGACGATTGGAACTCAAGTGGCCAAAGCATTCCTCATGCCGTGGACCAACCGACCTTGAATCACTTTCGCTTTTTCTTGTTGGTTCGCTTGCGTGAAGCGTTTGGATTCACACCCTTCTTCACATGCTCTTTTGGCCGTTCAGGGTTAGGATTGTAACCCAATCGTCCTTCTTTCCAAGCCTGCCTTCGCTCTCGAGGTGTTCGTGGCGTGAAGTGCTCAGGGTTGGGTGGCTCGTGGAGGTACATGCGCTTGATATCGGGGGCGTTGACCGTGCCGCGAAGCGTTCGCCCAGCTCCTGTGTGAATGGCTCGAATTCGCCATGTCTCTCCGTTATGCTCCATGAGGTGAGAGCCGGTAAAGGTCGTCTCTTGAGGTACGACAATGACATCTGCTGTTGAGTCCTCACCTCGCGTCAGTGTCAATTTCACACGGACCATGTCCGTTCGAAGCGCAGTTATTCGGGCAATATTTGTGGCGGTATCGGACGATGTATGCCGTTCCTCATTGGTCTCAATTTGATGAATTTTCCAAAGTTTTCCGTCCTCTTCAAACACATCACCAACCACGAATTCTTCGTCGGCGTCCACCACCAAGACCACGCGTTCAGATTTGGGTCCCTCGGTCAAGATGAAGGGGATGTTGCGAGGTGGAGGCGGTCGGAACTCAATGGTGTGAACATGCTGACATACCTCGCACCGAACCATAAAGTCCGCTCCGCTTCCCACGGGTTTTTCTCTGAGAATTTCGTGAGCGGTCAGTTCGTCACACGCCGGGCAATGGGTCGCGTTGTCGAGGATTTCCTCCTCTTCGTCCCAGTCCTCAACGTCTTCCATTGGGCTCCCTCAACTCTGCGCTGAACCCACTGGGTTTGAACCCTCCGTCCACTGAGGGGGTGCAAGGCTTGATGTTGGAGATGGGCGACCACGGTGCATGGCTGACCTCCCTGGCGAAGTTGAGCGTGAGGAAATCCTCGCGTTTTTGATGGCCAAGGACGCACAACAACCCCGTGATGAACCCGAAATTGCTGCGAACATTCACGCGCAACTCCAACACATGGGCCTCTCTACATGGTCCATCTCAGTCCACCGTCGCTTACGAGACGCAGTCGGGCGTCTCCAGCCCTCCACGGTTTTGGAGATTGGTGCTAGCATTGGCCACCGGACAGCGTGGCTTTTGGACCAGTTTGAGCGAGCGGATGCTCGTCCATCGTCCATGACACTTGTGGAGCAGGGTGGGAAATTTGGTGTTATCCTCCAACGCTTGTTGCAACGGTACGAAGCGATGCCTTGGGCGAGCGTTGTGGTGGGTGAACCAAATCAACTCGCAGCTGAACACCAGGCGTGGCAACTTGCTGCTGCTACCAACACCGAATTGTCGCAGACTCCATTTGAACGTGGTTATGATGTCATCATCATCGGCGGTCCATCACCGCAGAGAGCGGGATTGGTTGCCAGTTATCTTCCGCTGCTGAACCCAAACGGGGTGATGTTCACGGTGGAGCCCGATATGCCAAGCGGAGAAATTGATGAGGATGATGAGCACGGGATGGCCTTGGTTAACGGATTTAATCGGTGGATTGAGGTGATCGGGGACTCCAAGGAGACTCATCACTTGGCATTCATGCCTTTGTTCGGGGGCACGCTTGTTGCTTGGCTGCCTCGTCAAGCCTGAGTGGCTTCTGTGATCAGTCCACGAATACTCAGCAATCCGTACCCGTAGTAATCATCGTGTGTGCTTTGTCCCTCTTCAGGTACTGCACTGTTCATCAGCCATTGCTTGACAGCGTTGACGTTATCGGCTCCGCCATCGGACTGGTCGGCTTTCAGGCTGGGTTTTTCTTCAAGTAGCAAGCAAAGAGCACCGGTGACATAGACCGTTGCTGCACTTGTGCCGTCGGCAATTCCCCATCCGCCGTTTTCAATGAGTACGGGGACGCCTTCAGCAGGAGCGACAATTTCGGGCTTCTTGTTTGGGTCTCCCCGGGGCATCAAAACAGGGAGAGGGAGCAAACGTCCGTTGTTATCACCCTTTGAGGACCCTGACCAGTGTGTGCCTTTGATGGTGACACCACCCACTGAAATAACGCCGGCTTCACTTGATGGATGGGCGACATCGCCGTCATCGTCTTCACCGTCATTCCCCGCTGCTGCAACCACGTAGACGCCCGCATCGATGGCATCGTTGGCAGCATCGCCCGAACTTCGTCCCGACCCCAA
Source organism: Euryarchaeota archaeon UBA549 (assembly GCA_002495645.1). Classification (GTDB taxonomy): domain Archaea; phylum Thermoplasmatota; class Poseidoniia; order Poseidoniales; family Poseidoniaceae; genus Poseidonia. Next base: position 23,620 of record DAGF01000077.1, on the reverse strand, counting down.
AGTGAAGGGGAGAACATCGGGAGCACCGCCCAAGGAAAGCGAGATGACATGGGCTCCGTTTTGGACGCACCAATCGATGGCTTCGGCCACGGTAGCATCATCCCCACTGCCATCTGAACCAAGGGCTTTGGCGACCAGTAAATCCACGTCTCTTGAAACACCCTTGAGCCAACCATTGGCCACTAAGATTCCTGCCATCGACGTGCCATGACCGTGGTCGTCGTAGGGTTGGTTGTTACCGTTAACGAAATCCTTCCATCCCACGAGGTTAATGCCTTCCAGGTCTTCGTGGCCGGGTGCAAGGCCTGAATCAACAATGCACGCAACCACGCCTGCCCCGGTCAATGCTTCATCGGCAGGCTGAACGAGGGTGTTGTAATTCGCATGGCGTTGAAGCGCCACCTCACTGGGGCGCAACAGAATCGCCCCATCACTCAGGACAACCGCTGCGAGGTAGCCTGCGGCAAGGATGAGCGTGATGCCCAACGTGAAACTCACCAAGAGTTTGATAAAACGAACATCAGATTGGTCATCCTTTGACTCACCAAGAAGAATGGGGGTCAAAGCCACCTCCTCGTCTTCGTCGGAAGGTGGAGGAGAAAAGTCGTAAATCGACATGACGTCAACCCAGTGTGTGAACTATTTCAGTCAATGTTTCCACAAATCGACGGACATCGTCTTCGTTGTTGTAGAGATAGGCTGAGGCCCGAAGGGAGCCTTGAGGGTGGCCACGGTCTGCAAACCAAGAGTGGACGCAGTGTTGGCCGCTTCTCACCATCACGCCGGCGGCTTCGTCCAAGAGAAGGGCAACATCATGAGCAGGTAAACCGTCCATCAAGAGAGAACAAATTCCACCTCTTTTTCGGGGGTCTTCTGGCCCGATGATGGAAAGGCCGGGAAGGTCTTTGACGCCATCGGTCATGATTCGGTTTAGATTGATTTCATGCTCGTGGACGGCGTTCATGTCGAGGCCGGCAAGGTAATCGATGGCAGCACCCGTGGCCATCATGCCAGAAAAGTTCCCCAAACCACCTTCAAAGCGTGCAGGAGGCTTGGCCCATGTTGCATCGGTGTAGGTTGATGAGGCGACGGTTTGGCCTCCGGATTGAATGGTGCGCAAACCATCCAACAAATCGTAGCGACCCCAAAGACCACCCATGCCGGAGGGTCCACACATTTTGTGGATGGAAAAGGAGAGGAAGTCAATGTCAAGTGCCTGAACGTCGACGTTCATGTGCGGTGTTGATTGGGCTCCATCGATAGCGACAAGCGCACCGTGGTCATGGGCGACTTTGGTGACCTCAGCGATTGGAATCTCCACCCCGTCAAGGTTCCCAACATGGCTCATGGCCACCATCTTCAGTCTCTCGCCAGCATCTGCACAGGCTGCTTCAAAGGCCTCCATGTCAAAGCTGTTGTCTGCTTGGCTGGGAACAACCCTGTGGTCAATACCCTGCTCTTGTTCGAGTTGGAGCCATGGAACCAAGTTTGAGTTGTGTTCTCTGTCGGATGTAAGGACCACATCACCTTTGTTCCACGTCATGCCATGGGCGATTTGATTGATGGAATGCGTGGCATTTCGAGTGAAGACAATTTCGTTGGGTGTGGCTGCGTTGAGGAAGGAACCCAATTTGGTTCTCGCATCAACGACGGCCTTTGAAACGGCGGTGCCGTATCTATGAACGGAACGTCCACCACACCCTGGTGTCTCGGTGTAATAGCGATGGATGCTATCGATGACCGATTGAGGCTTGAGCGTAACACAAGCGTTGTCAAGGTAAGCAGGGGGGTTATCTCCTTGCAGTGTCGGGAAATCGTTTCGGCAGTTGTTGAGCATTCACCAAGCCTCCTGGTCGGGTAGGTAATCCATGGCGGGTGCATTCACGCCGCAAGCGGGACAAGCAATTCTTTTGGGCATAGGGGCGTCGCAGGTTGGACATTTCGTTCCGACGACAACGATCGTTTTGCAACCCACAGCGAGGCACGGATGGGTTAATTCACCAGATGCATTGAGGGCGACCTTGGATTCATGCCCACACTCTGGACAACTGGACGCCTTCTTGATTCTCGAGGGGGCCTCGCCCGACATTTCGAGGGCGGCGTCAACAGCAGCACGGGTCCGGACACTCGTCTGATTCCCCAGCATGCGTTGCGGGTACCAAAGGACGAACAAGAGGAGGGGAACGGCGGGCAAGCCCGTGAGCAGGTGGAGAATGAGGTAGCCGAAGTTGGCATCACCGTAGGCAGCAACATGGTGAAGGCCCGCCCATGACGACACGGTGACGAGAAACACCCAGATGCCAAACATGGCGGTCCAACCTCGGAGGGAATGTTCGGCAAGTGAGGCTTCCATGACGCGCACATCCTCGTGGAGGTGATGGACCTCAACGTGCAAATCCCTCGTCTCGACCACGGCTTTCCAGAAGAAAAACAGGAAGAAGAAGACGATGAGGAGAATAAGCGTCCCTTCCATCATGTCCGCCAGGTTAAGAGAAAGAGGGAAATTTGGATTGGTTCGATGGAAGAAAATTTGCGCCCCATACAACGCATTCCACATGAACAACAAGGAAATGGCGTGGACGCGCATGATGGGGAAGAGCATCCATGCCTGGTAGGTAAACCATCCCCAGCAGATGATGGAGACCAACATTTGGAAGAATTGGAAGCCGTTGATGGCCAAGATGCCGTCCAATCCGCTCAATTTGGCGTTTCCACCTCCCCAAAGTTCAGTTGAAATTGAACCCAGGCACAGCGCAATGGCGCCGAAAGCCACAGCGATGTAATGTTCTCGTCTCCATTCTTCACGGAGGAGTTTGAGGTGGAACATCCATTCCTTTCGCAGTGTATTGAGCGTATCTGCCATCGGGTATTGAGGCGGAATCGGTCGCGCCAAGTTCATCTCAGCCATCCGAAACGGGAGGGTTGTTTGGGCGAGGGGGTCCTCACCTCCGGTGCCCGTCTCCTCGGCCATGTTCAATGGCTGTCCTTCGCCCCTTTGAGTCCTTTCGCTTCGGCGCTTCCATTTCTCCCAACTGGAGGGTGATGGTTAAACGAGGAGTGGGGTTCGGCGAGTTAGAGCCGAGATCGCATAGCCTGGTAGTGCGCGCGACTGGAAATCGCGTGGGCCCGTTCCCTCGGGAGTTCAAATCTCTCTCTCGGCGCCAAATAGCAGTTCATATCAAGACGAGATGAGGTTGAACGAGGAACAGGAACACTGTTCGAAAGTTCAAATCTCTCTCGGCGCCAATACCGCAACCTCCATGACCGACTGAAGGATGGTGTGCATCATGGAGCAGGGGAATAGCGTTCACCGCCGACGGTGGGCGTTGGTCTTCTTGTTCGGCTTTCTCTTGCACATCTACGCTGCAATTCACAGCGATCTTGGCTTGGATGCTCATGTTCGTCTCAATGCACTGAACGATGAGGTTGCGGGAGGGCAGGATTTGACGTGGGGCTCACCAAGGGTTAGCGGAGCGACCAACGTTGATACGAACACGGTATACGATGGCTACATACCACCATGGAACACCAGCGAAGCCATGATGAAAATAACCGCCATCACATCCTTGGTCCTCGTTGCAGCTCTCGCATCTCTTCGTCCACACCACCGCCCATCAAGGCTTGAATTTGAACCCAAGTGGGCCGCCTTGTTGATGCTGAGCCCTGTACTTGTTTTTTCGACAAGCAGAGGTTACGACGAAGCCCCGCTTGCTCTCTTGATGGGCCTTGGCGTGGTTGGCTTTTGGTTCAACCGTGGCCAGACCTCTGCGCAACAGCGGTTGAATGGCATTTTCATGGCAACCTCTGTCCTGCTGGTCATGGTTTGGAAAGGCTTCTCCCCCATGGCCTCGTTGGCCGTTTGGTTGGTGATGTTGATGTTCACCGAAGTGTGGCTCAGGGTATGGAACACAGGAAAATACACGGGTGAAGGTCAGTTTTTTGGCAATCCTTGGTCGGTTGGAGGGCTGACATTCTGCGTCGTGTACATTGGCATTACGGGTGCTGGTTTCCTTTCGGAAGTCGGTACATTTTCCATCATTGCAGACCACCCCCTGCAGTTTCTCATCGCATCGCTTTTTGCACTGCTGGATACGGTCGTGTTGTACCTCCTTGTCGGTTGTCTTCTTTGGCCCTATCTCGTACAACGATGGCAAGGTTTGCGGTCCGCTCGTGGGCCTGGCTTGACCATGTTGGTGGTCTACAACAGTGCACTATTGGCAGGGCTGGTTGCTTATGTTGCGTCCCTTTGGACGTTGGAGGCTTCGCTCTGGAACATGAGTTTGGCAAGCGTGATGGTTGTTTTGGGTAATAACGGCCGCTATGCCACGTTGCTTTTGCTACCGCTGGTGGCTTTACTACGCTGGAATGATGGTGAAGATGAGACACGTTCTGCCGCCGAAGATAGACGCTCGATTCATGCCATAGCAGTGGTTGTACCGTTCCTGCTGTTCACCACCCTTGTCGGTCACCAAATTTGGTCTGAGGATGCAGGTGAACTGCTCGCTGAGTCGTGGCAGGAGGGTGATGATTCCCTTCTCCTCATCGCACCTGAATCTATGGCTATCCACCATTTGTATGTCCTCAAATCCAACCTTGACCTCGATGGCTCCCAATCCATCCAAGGTCTGTGGGCGACACCGGATACTGCTTCAGGCATGGTGGAAACTTACCAAGATACACTTGACTATGTGGTGCTTGCCCCGGGCACTTCCATTGATGTGAACATCACTTCATGGACCTTGATTGGTGCACACGAAGTTCCCGTTTCGGTTCCGGGCGGCATACAGGATGGTACTTGGGCCTTGTATCGGTTACCAACGCGATGATTGGATTCGCGAAGCGATTATATCCGCTTGGCTGGTGGGCCGACCACTGCCACCGTGGCTTAGGGGTATAGCACCTCATTGGTAATGAGGAGGTCGCGAGTTCAAATCTCGCCGGTGGCTCCACACTTCGCCATTTCCAGTGATGTTAAATTCGCCATATTTTTTTCAAAAGAACCTCAATGTATAAGAGGCGATTTTTCGGATTTCAACTTGAGAAGGCAACTTCTCAGATGGGATGCAGATGGAGCGTAAGCAACAACAAAACGATGAGATGCAACGACGGGTGAAGGAACTTCAGCACCAAGTCGATGAACTGAAAGAACTGGTGAACACGCTGTTGAGCGTGATTGTGGAAGAGCCTGATGGCGTCCACAGCGGTGCGGCACCCACCATTCCCGGCCAGGGAATGATGGAAGTCTGCATGTGATCATCCTTTGATGACCGCCAGTGGATTCATTCGGGCGACTGGGCGAGCAAGGCCTGCTTGTGCCGTCAAGCGGATGACCTCATCAACATCTTTGTAGGCGTCCGGAGCTTCTTCAGAGAGCACGTTCGGCGTGGATGCATGGACTCGGACGCCTTGTGCCTCAAGACTTCGCTTCAATGCCTTCCCATCGAGCGTTTTCTTGGCCTGACTTCGTGAGAGGGCCCTTCCCGCGCCATGACATGACGAGCCAAAGGCCATGTTTCCACCTTTGAGGGGTCCGGCCATGATCCACGAACCGTTACCCATGTCACCAGGGACGATGACCGGTTGGCCGGTTGATGCAAATTGTTTTCCAACCTCTGCATGGTCTCCTCCAAATGCGCGAGTGGCTCCCTTGCGGTGGACGCAACACGAGCAGGATTTGCCATGGATGACATGCGTTTCCATCTTTGCGATGTTATGAGCCACATCGTACAGTGTGGTTGCTTCGCCATCAACACCCATTTCGAGTTTGAGCACTGTTCGCAGGCGTTCAGCTAGCACCGCTCGGTTCGCAAAGGCGAAGTTGGCGGCTGCGTTCATTGAATCGAGGTAGGCTTGCCCCTCCACTGAATAAACCGGTGCAGATGCTAACTGCCTGTCGGGCAGTGCATAGCCCCATTTTTCGTTGACCCACATGCCTTCTTGTTGTTTGTACGTCGCTTCTAATCCTCGGACATGATCGGTACAGACTTGATGGCCAAGCCCGCGACTTCCGGAGTGAATCATGGCCACCACTTGGTCTTCGTACAGGCCCCAAGCTGCTGCTGTTGCCTCATCAACCACGCTCCCGACGGTTTGCAATTCCAAAAAATGGTTGCCGCTTCCGAGGGTGCCGAGGGATTTCATTCCGCGTTCCAAGGCTCGTTGTGAGAGTTCAGCCTCCTGAGTTTCAAGCAGGCCGTTGGATTCCAAAAACGCAAGGTCGGCGTGATGACCGTGGCCGAGGTCTGCCGCCGCATGGGCACCTCGCTGCAAGATATCCTGTAGGTCGGAGGATGTTATGTCAACACCCCCTTTTCCAGAACCTCCTGCTGGGATTCGACCGGCCAGTCGCCCAGCCAATTTCTTGAGATTGGGGATGTCATTTACCGTGGCATCAAGCGCTAAAAACCGAACGCCACAATTGATGTCAAAGCCTACGCCACCTGGGGAGATGGCTCCGCCAGCATCCCCGAACTCCGTATCTGTTGCGACCACGCCTCCGATGGGAAACCCGTATCCAAAATGCCAATCTGCCATGGCCCACGCTTCGCCGACAACGCCCGGCAGCGATGCGGTGTTCACGAGTTGCTCGGGGCCACGATCATCGGCATGGCGTTGCATGTGGGCGGCATCGGTGACCAATCTGGCGTCGACCTTCATGGTGCCATGTGCACGGATACGCATGGTTCCGTCCCCCTCCTCAACGAGGTGGTCACGCCATGCTTGGTCCATATTGCCGGGTCAGGACGATGAGATTTGATACTTTGCACAATGATGGTTTCCGGCCTTCGCATCAGCACAGCCTTGAAGGGGGGGCTCTGCTTGGCAAGAATATCCAACTGGGAGAGACCGTTTCATGTCGTTGCCACCGATTGAATTGGCCGTCTTCCACAACAACGGCTACGTTCGGAAACAGTGCCGTGTAACTTCGCTGTGGTTTTGGACCTGCGATGAAGCGCGGGAAACCTGTGGGGACACGCCTGAGGACGAATACACCTTCATCGGTGCCCCGCTGATTGAAGGGTTTGAACAGCGGGGCAAGGCATTGAAAGACGCCATGCGGGAAGCCTTCCTCGGATTTTTCGAAGACAGAGAGCACACTCGAATCGACCCCTACCCTGTCCTCGCACGCTGGCGAGATGATATCCACTTGACCATTGCATCAATTGCTGATTTTCAGCCTCATGTCACCTCCGGTGCGGTCCAACCACCGGCCAATCCCCTGGCTGTTTCCCAACCTTGTATTCGCCTGACAGATGTTGATGCTGTTGGGCGCTCAGGCCGACATTTGACCACCTTTGAAATGATGGCCCATCACGTGTTCAACCGGCCAGAGGACGGCCTTGAAATTTATTGGATGGAAGAATGCGTGGAACATTGCCACCGTATGTTGACCGAGACATTTGGCATCGATGCCTCCGAAATCACCTATGTTGAGAATCCGTGGTGCGGTGGGGGAAATGCCGGAGCTGCCGTGGAAGTCATCGTGGGGGGTTTGGAATTGGCCACGCTTGTTTTCATGGACATGGAAGAGCACCCTGATGGCAGTGTTGAACTCAAAGGTGACCATTACCGAACGATGCCGCTTCAAATCATTGACACGGGTTATGGATTGGAGCGCTTTTGTTGGGCGGCAGCTGGAACACCCACGATTTACGAAGCCATTTATCCCGAAACCGTTGCTTGGCTGAAAGAATGTTCTGGATTTGAGAGCGTCGCCAACCAGTGGCCATCTCTTGATTTGGAACGCCTCCTCAGTGAGATGTCTCGTTTGAACGGCATCATGAACATCGAAGCAGGCGTCGACGGCGAGAAATTGGTCAACATCTTCCTCGAACGTCTTGCTGAGAGAGGTGTTGAAGTGTCGGCCGAGCAGTTTTCGTCCATCACCGAACCCCTTGCCAACATCTATGCCATTCCCGACCATTTGCACGCCTTGTGCAACATGTTGGGTGATGGACTTGTGCCCTCCAATGCAAAAGCAGGCTACCTTGCTCGCATGTTGGCACGTCGTGTCCTGCGAATGCGAGATGAATTGGCCATTGATGTGCCACTCACTGAATTGGCAACCCATCACCTCGATGTCAACTTGGGGGGGCACCTCAACAAACAAACTCGAGAGGGGCTGCTCACCATTCTCGAATTGGAGGAGGAGCGCTATGTCGAAATGCTGCGAAAGGGGACAAACGTCATTCAGACCCAGCTCAAATCCTTGGCAAAGGACGCCACTGAAATTCCAGATCCACATTTGTTCACCATGAACGATTCTCATGGATTGGCTCCGGACATGGTCATTACGTTGGCACGAAATGCAGGATGGGACTCGGTCACCTTGCGAACGGGTTTCTCGGCAGAAATGGCTGAACGACATGCTCGCATGGCCAAAGAAGCTGCAAAGGCTTCCAGTGGTCAAGGAGACGCGCTTGCTGTTGACGCCTTCCCGGCCACTCGCCCGCTCTTTTACGACACGGTTTATTCACCCAAATTTGAGGCCAATCTCGTCGGTTCTCTGTCAGCTGGAGGACACGGCCCCGACGGGTCAACCCACGCCGTTGTTTTGGACGCAACCTTGTTCTATCCGGAAGGCGGTGGACAAGAGGGGGACCGAGGTACACTCCACCAAAACGGCAGCGAGGTCGTTGTTCTTGATACGCAGAGAGTAGGCGATGTCATCGTCCATTTCACCGACGGACCCCTTGAGGGCTCGGGAACCGTCGAGGGACAACTTGATTGGAAACGAAGGAAGCAACTGATGGACCATCACACTGCGGTCCACATTGTTGGGGGTGCTGCACGTCGTCTTTTGGGACCACATATCTTCCAAGCAGGTTCTCATCTCACGGTGGAAAGCGGCCGATTGGACATCACTCACTACCATCGCCTAACGAGGGCAGACCTCGATGCGATGGAAGACATGGCCAATCATGTCCTCAGCGAAGTTCGCCAGACGGAAAAATCGGAGTTGAACCGTCGTGACGCCGACCTTGTCCACGGCTTTGACCTCTATCAGGGTGGTGCACCAAAAGGCGATTCCATTCGAATCCTCAAAATCGCTGACCACGATATCCAGGCGTGCGGCGGAACTCACCATGACGAACCTGGACAAATCGGATCCATTCGAATCGTTCGTTCTTCGGCCGTTCAAGACGGTGTTGAGCGCCTGCACATCGTTGCTGGTGAGGCTGCACTGGCCTATGCTCGTTCACAAGATGAACTGGTGCGTCAATCCAGCGATGTGTTCGGCGTACACGGGGAGGATTTACCCAAAGCAGCTGCACGCTTCTTCAAAGAGTGGAAAGAGCAACGCAAGTTGATTGAACAGTTGGAATCTGAAATTGTTCGTTTGAGAACCACAGGTGGAGGTGATGCTTCCACAGAGGTTGACGGTGTTCGTGTCGTCGTCATGGAAATTGATGGTGATTTGAAATCCATGACCACGATGCTCAAGGAATTGACCCTTGATCCATCCAAGCCCACGTTGGCCGTTCTTGGCTCGAAGGATGGTGGTGGGAAACTGATGATCGGTGTCACCGAAAACACCATCGCAAGTGAGCGTTATCATGCGGTTGACTTGCTTCGTTCAATCTCCTCGCACATCCGTGGAGGAGGCGGTGGACGTCCGACCTTTGCTCAAGGCGGCGGCTCCCACGCTGAGGGATTGAGCGATGCGTTACAGGCGGCCAGAGACGAGTTGGGTTTGTAATTAGAGTAAACTTCTGAGTGCCTCACGGTCAAAATGTGAAACAGCCTGTCCGAAGGCTTCTTGCGGGGAAAACCAAGCTGCTTGTGATATCTCTTCCGTCTGAAGGGTCAACTCGCCCAAATCACCGTTCCATGTTGACCGATACGTGAATGAGACGAAGGAAATGCCTTCATCGTTGAAGACTCGCTGTGTGACGACAGGTTCTGTATCGTCGAGGACAATGGACAGACCAAGTTCCTCCAACGTTTCTCGGACGCAACCGACGGCGGGGTGCTCGTTGTGGTCCATGTACCCTCCCGGAAGTGTCCAAAATCCACGAAAGTGGCCCCGTTCAACCATGCCCATCAACACATGTCCTGCATCGTTGCAGACCATGACTTTGGAAACGAGGCGGTGAATGGACCGGTAAATGGCGTCTCGAACCACGGGGTGAACGGCGTTATCCGAGGCACAATGGTCCTTCCACGCCCAATCCTTTGGCCATTCTATCTTTGGATAGGACTTGATGACGATGTAATCTCGGTCCGCATATCGAAGCACCAGTGAATCCTTCTCGATGAAATCAATGCCCAACTTACGAAGTTCTTGCTTTGTAGGAAACCGAAGATGCTCATCAACGCTGGTACGACCCTGAACGGGTTGTTGCGGGCCCTCGCCGTCTTCATTGACCAGGAGCACCTTTCCGTCGTGCTCAAGGTACACGACTTCGGATGGGTGCATGCATCGCCCAACCGGTAAGGCGTCATGAAGACTCGCATCCAATCGGACGCCTATGTCGTTAAACTTCAAATCAGTCTGCTCCTTCGGGGCAACCATGCGCTTTGAGCAGTTGAACGAAGGCGTTTGGGCCATGACGTATCTCATCGTGGATGAATCAACGAAGGAAGCGGCCTTGGTTGACCCGGTTTACGATTTCATGGACAACTACACCACCTTGCTCGAGGAGCAAGGCTTGAACCTCGTGTACGCCATCGCCACCCACACCCACGCAGACCACATCACGGCCTGCTTCAGCCTGCGTGAACAGCTGGGCTGCGAATATGTCATGTCCACCGAAACGGCAAGTCTTGGCGTTTCCATGCTTGTGGATGACGAGGAGAAAATCATGCTGGGCTCCATTCCCATCCAATTCCATGCAGCACCAGGGCACACGAATGATTCCATGATCGTCCATGTGCCCGGCTACATGATGACAGGTGATTTCCTGTTCAACGGCGAAGGAGGCGTCGGTCGGGACGACCTTCCAAGCGGTCGTGTTCATGTTCACTGGGATGCCCTTTCCGTGCTTGACCGCTTTGAGGGGCACACAATTGTCTGTTCAGGCCACGACCCGCCGGGCACCACCATGATGTCGCTTGATTGGAACCGAGCGAACAACCCCATTCTCTCCATGACGTCTTTCGAAACATTCCGTGCATGGCAAGAAGCAACGGCGGCCAAATTAGGCGGTGTTTCAAAAATCAAGACCGCTATCCCTGCGAACCTTTTCGGCGAATTGCCAGAGACCATCCCGTGGCTTGAGTGAACTCATTTCTTCAGTGGGTTCTTTGGCGCCTTGGTGTCTTTGGGAATCGTGGGGAGGTTTTGCAATTCCTCAAACGTCATTTGTTGATGGTTGGCTGAATCCAAGGTCGAGAGACGCTCATCCATGCCCATTCTAACATTGAAGTCAATTCGCCCTTTGGAGCGAGTCAAGTCGTAGGAAAGCGGTTGAAGGTTCTCAATGACTTGTGCTTCGAAATCGTGTCGCACTCGCTCGCCCCGCCACGAAGAGTAACCCCATCGGTAGGAGATTCCAACGATGGCGGCACCGTACAGCAGGGTCAGAACAACCGTAGCAAAAAGAATGGGGTTTCCGTCAACATTTCTTGATTCTTCGAGAAGGTTGCGGCCGAGCAAAAAGAGGAGACCAATGCCAACGACTGGGTTCAGCACACCCTCCAGCCACTGGTTCACGGGAACGAGTCGTCCTTTGGCGGGGTCGACGAAGACCAAATCAGCCTCAAAGGCCGTGTTCAAAACGGACAGGACCGAAAGGAGTACCATGTAGAGGAAGGAGGATACAATGAGTTCAACGACCAAGGAGTCGAGGTTGAAGACCCAATGAACAATGAGCCATGCGAATAAACCCAGGAAAGCGGCTTGAGGGACGTAATTGAAGTGCTCAATGTGTTGTGAAAATTCGGTCAATGACTTTCGTTGCTCCCTGCTCCCCCTGTGGGGTTTTGGAATGTGAATGACCTGCCAGTGCATCAATCGCTCAATGGACTTCAAACTCCAAATCAAGAGCTTTCGCCGAATCAAGAGGTACTCCATGAACAACATGAACGGAAAACCGATCAACACCAGGGGCAGTGCCATGATGGCTGAAAGGGGAAGAATCAACAGTGCGGGGAGCAAGAGGAAGTGGGAGAGCGTGAGCGGGTGAAGCATTTCGGCCTCAATGAGGCGTTGTTTTGCCGGTGGAATGCGAAGATTTCTGGCGATGTCGTCTAGCGTTTGGGAAAAGGAAGCCACTTGATGACCCGAGTCAAGAATTTGACGAACGATGGTTCGATATTCGGAAACCTCGTGGCCAACACCCACCCAGAACTGCCACGCAAGCCGCATTGGAAGGGCCAAAAGCAATGGCAGGGCGAGAATACCAGCGCCCCACAGAAGCTCTTGCATTTCCGACTCCACGGTGCTTCCTCGTCACGCCGACTCGCTTGGGGTTGTTGAAAACAACGGTCTCACACGCGCCAAAGGCAATGTTCTTTCCCCGTCGGGTTGTGTTCGGGCCATGGCAAGGATTGCCGTCACCGACGGAATGGATGAAAAGGCCGTGGTACGCCTTGAAAAATCGGGTCATGAAGTGGTCGTGGCCCACATTGAGAAGGCGGAATTACTCAACGGTGCGCTCCAATCCTTTGATGCCATCATCGTTCGTAGTGCAACAAAACTCGGCAGAGAGGTTCTGAAGGCATCCGGCGAACGTCTCAAGGTCATTGGACGGGCTGGGGTCGGCGTTGACAACATCGACCTAGAGACAGCGGGCACGCTTGGAATACAAGTCGTCAATGCACCTCGTGCCAGCACCCAATCGGTGGTGGAACTCACACTCGGTCACTTGTTGGCTTCCATTCGTCATCTACCAAGAGCCGACCGTTCACTTCGCGAGGGCAAGTGGGAAAAGAAAGCGATGAAGGGTTCGGAACTCTCCGGTAAAGCTCTCGGATTGATTGGATTTGGTCGCATTGCGCAATCCGTTGGTCGCATTGCTCAAACCATCGGGATGGAGGTCCATGCCTACGACCCTTACCTCCCACCCAAAGTGGCAAAATCGCAAGGAACGCGACTCCACAAAACGCTTGAGTCGCTGTTTTCCAATTGCACCCACATTTCGATTCACTGCAACTTAACCGACGAGACCCACCACCTTGTGAACGCCGAACGTCTCGCGTCCATGCCGCACATTGGCAAGGACGGTTCCCGGTGTGGTAGCCACATTGTCAATTGCGCACGGGGAGGTATTGTCGATGAAGACGCCGTTCTCCAAGCCCTTGAATCAGGTGCACTCACATCGGCCGCTCTCGACGTGTTCGAGCATGAACCGGTTGACCCCGACCACCCCCTCCTGCAGATGGAGCACTTCCACGGTACGCCTCACATCGGTGCATCCACGGTCGAAGCCCAAGGGCGGGTTGGCATGGACATCGCAACCAACGTGATGGATGCGCTCGACGGTCGCCCCTGTGACTTTGTCGTCAACACGGCCTTCCTCTAGCACTTTCACTTTCAATAACTGGGTCTGCAATAAGCATCCCTTCCTTCTAGGCCCCCATTGAGGCATGGGTCGAAGCGTACCTCCATGGCGAACACGGGTTGAGCATGAATTGCAATTTTTGGCGCCTTATCGGCGAGCGCTTTCCTCAGTTGACCAAACTGCATTTGATGCGCTTTTGGATGCGGTGCGAGAGCGACGTGCAGCGGGAGGTATGCTCCCTGCCGTGAACACATGGCAGCCCACCGTTCTCAGCATGATGGTCGGTTTAATGGCGCAGATTCAGCAACTCTCAAACCGAATCAAGACGCTTGAGGAACGGCATGACCATGATTGAAGGGTGGTTATTGGACGTTCATGAGAACGAGACAAACACCGAAATGGTGGCATGGATCGTTGACGATTTCGGCGCAGCTCATGGCTGCGTTCTCCCTTGGAAACCCACGATTCACGTTCATGCCTCACACCATTCGCTCGACCGCCTGGAACATTGGTTGACACAGCCGGAACTGCGTCAGCGCTTTGGCATTGATTCCCTTCTCACCACACATGCCCGTTTGAATTTGGAAGCAGAGGGGCAGGTCGATATTCTCGCCATTGCTTTACGCTCTTATCAACACATGCGTGCACTTGCGGAACACATTGAAGCAAGAGGAGATTTCCATCGGTTCAAACTTTACTCGGTCGATGCGCATTTGGCTCAACGCTTTCTGAATGACCACGGATGCACGCCGTTTCAACGAGTACGCTGGTCTTCTTCCGACCCATCCCGGCTTCAGCCGGTCAACGATGCATCGTCAGCGAGTGATGTGTTCCCACCGTTTCACGTGGTTCGACTCATCATTGAATTCACCCGGGAGGGGTTTCCTGCTCACGGCGATACGGTTGAGCGCATACGTTTGGATACGGTTCACGAACCAGGCCTCTCCCTATCGCAAGCAACGCATTCGTACACCTTTGAACGCAGGGAGTTTGACTCCCTGGCTCGGATGCTTGCGGCTTTCCAAACGGTCTTTGAATCCGTTGACCCCGATGTTGTGTTGACCGCTGGGGGCGACCAGCACTGGTTTCCGTGGTTCGCTGAACAGGCCAAGGTGCACAGGATACCGTTTGTTCTCGGGCGGACCCCAGAACATTTGCAGCAGTCAACCGGCCAGCGCACCGTCCGTTCCTACGGGCAAACGCGGCACCGACACGGGGCGTTCTTTCTCAAAGGGCGTCTTCATCTTGATGTGAAAAACAGTTTCATCGTGAACGAAGGAGGTCTTGCTGGTCTGTTTGAATTGGCACAACATTCACGGCAATCTGCACAAATCATTTCCCGCCTTTCGCCCGGTTCGGTCATCAGCGCCATACAAATGCGAGTGGCCATGGACGATGGGGTCCTGGTGCCTTGGAAGAAAAATCGCCCTGAGGACACCAAATCGGCCCTGGACCTTTTGCATGCAGACCGAGGTGGCTTGTATCTTGATAGCCGTCCAGGCGTGCATGCTTCCGTGATTGAACTCGATTTTGCGAGTCTTTTCCCAAGCATCATCGCCACCCGCAATATTTCACCTGAAACGCTCAACTGCTCGTGCTGTCAAGCGCCCATTTCCAACACGACACGAGGGGTGGTGCCGCTGCATCCTCGTGAAGCCGCTCGGGAGTTTCGGGAGCGAACGGTATCATCGAAATTTGGGCACGGCCTCTTCCCGCTCGCCAATGAGAAGGCCCTCCCCGTGCCGGGGCTCAACATGCACACATGCGGGCGAACGCACGGTTTTCTTGGTCGGGTGGTTGCGCCGATCATTGAACGCCGACGGGTGTTGAAAAGTCTGCGAAAGCACAAGGGCGATGCTCATGATTTGCGTCAAAATGCGTTGAAATGGCTGCTTGTGACCTGCTTTGGGTACACGGGTTATCGCAACGCCCGTTTTGGTCGTATTGAAGCACACGAGGCCATTTGTGCATGGTCTCGAGACCTCTTGCTGACGACGATTGAAGCGGCTCAACACGAGGGGTGGGATGTGCTTCATGCCATTGTTGATTGCGTTTGGCTTTCTGATACGAGGGGGCGTTCTCCCGAACAACAGCGTTCTGCAGCTGAGGATTTTGCGAAACGTATCTCCTCACAGGTTGGTATTCCCCTTGAGTTCGAAGCGCATTACGATTTCATTGCTTTCCTTCCAAGCCGGATACACGGTTCAGGGTCTCTGACCAAATATTGGGCCTGCACAGGCAAGGAGTTCAAGGTTCGAGGCATTGAACTCCGTCAACATTCCACGCCCGAATGGGTGAGGGGTCTTCAGGAGAAAGGATTGCAATTGTTGGCTGACGGCGACCGTGTCCAAGGCCTTCCATCGCCAGCAACCCAACGGTCGGTGTTGGCGCACTATCGAAGCGAACTTGAGCGATTAAAAGCAGGAGAAATTCCTCTTTCTTCCCTCGTGGTCTCGCGAAGAACCTCCAAGGCGTTGGCTGATTATCGCGTGAAGAATCTGACCTATGGTGCGCTCATGCGTGCGCACGAGCGAGGCTATGTTGTACCTCCTGGTGGGAAAGTACGCTACGTCGTCGTGGACAGTTCATCCACCGAACCTCTGCAGCGTGTTCGTTTGGTGGAAGAACTTGAAGCGTCCAACGGGCATCTCTCCGGTTGCAGTGCTCACTACGGTGAACTCGCTGAGCGAGCCATTTGGGCCCTGCTCGCTCCGTTTGGTTGGACCACCGAACAAATTCAACACGATGGCCGACAACCAAGTCTCCTCGAGTTCACTCGTCCTGGTGCTGAAGGCTGAGGATTCCAACCGATGAACGCCTTCTTTTGCGAATAAATCTCCGTTCCGTGAGACGAAAACGGGTTTGCGAGGTGTTTTCGAAAGGTTGCCAATGGCCACGAAGTCCTGAGCGGCGGTGCCGTAGATACAGTCGCCTTCTTCGTGCCCCATTCCACGTCCCCTCGAGGTGATTTTGGGCGTGCCGGTGGAGGTGCTGAAGCAATCGTGGGTCGCTGTATGGAGAGTCAGCGATGCCAGTGATGGCAAGAACAGCGACATGTCGCCGCAGTGCCAATTCTCGAAGAATCCGGACATGTCTGCGAAACAGGGTTCTGGATTCAAGGCGTGAAACAGCATCATCGCTGTGCATGGCAAGTATCCCGTCAACCACAACCATGGGTGCTCGCGTGATGGCAAGTTCGTGCGGCAAGCGCTCAATTTGTCGGTCCAATTGATGAAGCGTGAATCCGCGACTCAAGTACAGCCGTGCGAGGCAGGCTTCCACATCCGCACCCAGTGCTTCCAATCCGGGAATGAAGCGGGAGGGGTCTATCCGACAAGCTCCGTCCACCCAATGCACCACTTCTCCCTGAGCCAATGCATGGATCACCCAATATTCTGCAACACAACGAATGCTCTTGCCTGCACGCCCAGGGCCACTGAGTTGGTAGAGTTGTCCACGTACGGGTTGCAGGGCGCTTGGGTCAATGCCCCAGCGTCGCTCAAGAAACCCTGCGTTGACGTTCGTTGTTGGTCGTTGGTGTTGCATACGAATCATTGACTGTCGGTGAACGAAGCCATCTATCCTTACGCAGACCCCTTGGTTGAACTGAATCTCCACATCAAGTTCAAACACCCCTGGCAGTGTTGTAGCCATGTGGTGGACGGTTTGAGTGGAGATGGAGGCGACGGCCCCCGTGTCATCATTCACTGTGACCTCGATGCTTTTTTTGCAGCGGTTGAAACACTCCACCACGGTTTTGATGACGACGTTCCTCTTATCATCGGCTCCGACCCCAAACAAGGGCGGGGGCGAGGTATTGTCTCCACCTGCAATTACGCTGCGAGGGCCTACGGCATCCGCTCGGCCATGCCAGTTTCCGAAGCATGGCGCCGTTGTCCGGCCGCTCCGTTTGGCCCGGCGATGTACATTCGTGGAACTCGGGGATTGTACAGCAGAGCGAGCCGAAAGGTGATGTCGGTTCTGAGTGATGTGGCTGATGTGTTTGAAAAAGCGAGCATTGACGAAGCCTATCTTGACGTCACAGAACGTGTGGGCGGGGATTGGGATGCAGCTCTCGCTTTGGCGACGAACTTGCAGCAGAAGATTCTCGAAACGGTGAATCTGACAGCGTCGTTTGGAATCGCACCGACCCGTCTCGTTGCGAAAATGGCCAGCGAGGTGAACAAACCCAACGGCGTGTTTCGTGTCATGCCCGATGAGGTCCACGCTTTCTTTGACGGGCGTTCCCTTCGGGACATCCCCGGAATCGGACCAAAGCGCGCAACACAACTGGCCGAGTGGGGCTACACCACGGCGGATGAACTCTATGAGTTGGGTGAATTATCACTTGCACGGCTTGCTGGTGAACGCTTTGCAGCGTGGTTCATGCGAGTGGTTGACGGCGAGAGCAGCGATGTGGTTAGCCCGTTGCGAAGTCGTAAATCAATTGGAAAGGAGCACACGTTCGAACGCGATCAAAACGACCACGAAGAGGTCATGCGCCGATTGGAGCAATTGGTGTCGTTGGTGATGGAGCGTGCGGTTGGCCTGGGTGTTTCAGGGCGATTGGCCGAAGTGAAGATTCGTTACACCGGATTTGAAACGCACACCTCCGGTCGAAGCATTCCCGTGGCCATGGACGAAGAAGGGGTCTTCAAACGACTTGCGAGCGTTCTTTTTGCGACCAACATCCGCCCCGATTCGTCCGTTCGCCTCATCGGCTTTCGGCTCGGACAATTGGAAATTCCTGAATCCCGTCAAACCACGCTCTTCGAGGAGGAGTGAATTCACTCCAACTGGTGCATTCTCGTTAGGGTGGCCGTAAATTCTACCAACTCGTCCGGAATTGAGAGGCCTGCAATGGGTTGATTTAGCGAGATGCCAGCTTCTTTCTTCTTAGCCCATGTTTGCCCGTTGAACTCTTGCAAGGCATGCGAAAGCCCGCAAAGACGACCGCCTTCATCGGTTCCGACCGCCACTTCGGTGAGCGGTGCTGAGGGGAAGGCGTCCACATCAACCGATGATGTCCCGTACACCGTGCTTGAAATGTGGTGGGTGAAGAAGGGGCAGACGGGGCTGAAAGCGGCCATGTAATCACGCACGATGCGGTGCAGGGTCCACGCTGCAGCTTCGTCCTCATCGTAGAGTCTTGACTTGACCATTTCGAGGTAGTGGCTTGGAAGCAGACCCGTACCGAACGTTTTCAGAGCCTGAGTTGCTGTGTAAATGTCCAGGTTTGACCACGATGATTCAACGGTGTGCATGGTGTTTTGGAATTCAGCGAGAATCCAACGGTCCTCAGGGGCCAAGGATACGGGTGGCGCATCCAGGTCCTCGGGCACATCAAATTGAGAGACAAATCGGGCGACGTTGAACAATTTCGTTAAGACGCCGAAGTACTTCTTCTCAATTTCTTCGGGATTGATGTGGAAATCATCACCCACCTGAGCGTCGCAAGCCTTCCACAATCGGAAACACTCACTGCCAATTTTGTTCGCTCGCAGTTTAACCGAACCGTCAGGTCCCTTCACTTGCCAGGAACCGGTTCGCCCACCCGCTCCACATTCAAGAACGGAGTCGGCATCGATACCGTTGCCGAGGGATTTGCTCATCTTTCGTCCCCAAGGGTCCATGCCGAGGCCATCAATCCACACATGGTGGAAGCCAGGCTGGTCCAAAACAAGGGTCGACTTGAGCAGCGTGTAGTACAGCCATGTACGAACAATTTCTTTGCCTTGTGGTCGCAGTGCAGTGGGGAAGGCCTTGGCAAAGACATCGGGGTGGTTGAGATATCCGCTGACAAAGAGGTTTGAGTTTGAAGAATCCATCCACGTGTCAAACACTTTTTCCTCACCGACGATAGCCCCGAGTGTGTCTCGGATGTCCTCAAACGCTCCAAGGTCCTCACGAGTTTCTCGGTCGAGCACTCGGCTTCCCGAAGGGGGGCTATCTTTCCATGGTTGCACATAAGTCCCAGCGGGTGGAACAACCACCTTTGACTCGTCTTCACTGTACCAGATTGGAATTTCTGTGTGGTACCATCGGCGGCGACTGATGGGCCAATCAATGCTGATGTTGTCCATCCAGTCAAGGAGGAATTGGCGATTACGAACCGGGTGGAATTTGATCGAATCGATATGTTCTCGCATGCGGTCTTGGATGTGGGTTTGACGCACATACCACTCTTTGAGAAGGATGATTTCAACAGGGTTCTTTCCACGTTCTGAAACGGGTATATCCTGGTCTCGCTCCACCGCTTGTACCAATCGGCCTGATTGTTCGAGCAATTCAATGGCTTGTGCTCGCGCTTCCAAAACCGTCAATCCCTGCAAGGGACCGGCGACCTCCGTCATCTTTCCTTCGAGGTCAATGGCTTGGAACGGTGCAAGGCCCAGTTCTCTGAAAACGGCTACGTCGTTTTGGTCGCCAAACGAACAGACCATCAACACACCCGTGCCGAAATCGGATTTCACGGAGGGATGTTGCTGAACGGTCACTGTGGTTGAGCGTCCACTGGTTTGCATTGGTAGCGAAATCTGTTGGCCAACCAAGTGTTTGTACCGCTCGTCTTCAGGATGAACAACAACAACGCCACAGGCACAGATGAGTTCAGGACGCGTTGTCGAGATGACCAATTCAGTGCCGTCTTCACAAGTCCAACGCACATCAACGAGTTTCGTTTTCCGAGGAAGTCGTTCCACTTCAGCATCTGCGATGGTGGTGCCTTCAACGGGGTCGTAGATATTGGGGCGGAGGTCTTCAACGATGTCCCCTTTCTTGAACAATTCAACGAAGATGGACTGGGTAACGCTGCGATAATCTGGGGCATCGGTCAGGTATTCCCGGGCAAAATCACAGGACAAACCGACTCGCTTTGCTGTGTTTCGCATGGCTTGGGTAAATGATTCGATGGTGGTTTCACAGAGTTTGAGAAATTCTTCTCGGTCGTATGTCTTCATCTTACGCTTGGTGTTTTTCTCAACGGTGAATTCAATGTTAATCCCGTTTCTATCAACACCCCAAGGGAAGTAAACCTCCTTTCCAAGAAGTCGTTGACTTCGGGCGAGGACATCGATCATCGAGTATTGAGCAACCGCACCGATGTGCCATGTGCCGGAGGGGTAGGGAGGTGGCGTGTCAATGACGAAGAATTCCTTCTCGCTGTTTGGGTTGAAGCCGTAGCGTCTGCTGTACGCTTCCTCATCAGCGTAGTGGGCTTCTTGAATGGTCTTCTCGAGGTCAATGGACCATCTTTTCTCGGGGATTTTTGGGGCTGGCATGTGCCTCACCTGGCCCCGCCTCGGTCAATGAGGTGGGTCCAATCCGTCGGGTGAGGACCATCATTTCAACCCGTCGGCTGAACCGAGAAAGAGGAGGTACCAACGTCCGTGGCGAAGGTAAGCCTTTGAAGGTCAATGGTTTGGCCTACAATGAGGTGATGGTGTGGCTTCGCAAGATGACGCTTCAAAAATCACCGCACCCGAGGAATCTACGCCCGTCTCCCAAGGAAACCGAAGGCTTGATGCCATCTCGGGAAAGAGTCGAGCGGTCAGAGACCAACTCGTTGGGCAAATGAAAACCATTGATTCCAAGAGAACGCTCGATGCTGTGTTGGATGCACCGAAGCGATTCAAGCGAGAATGGCAAAAAACCGGTGCAACCGGAGCCATCACAAAATTCCCTATTCCAACCATTCTCGTCTTCCTGCTGCTCACTGTTTACTTCGTAACACAGTCGGGTTTCCTCGACGGCACGCAGTTCGACGACGACCCCGAAAATCCGGCTCTGAATGTCAACGGGGACTTGGAAGTCTACTTGCCAGATGGAAGTCGGGTGGCTGAACTCATCGGAAAAGTTGAGGAAGATTGGTCGACCAACGTGATGGTTGTCTACATTGAATCGAACAAGAATAACATCACGGACCAGCGGATTTTGCAAGAAATCAGTTATGTGGAAAACATTCTCAATCCGTACCTCTCTGATGATTCTGACGACGTCATCTACATTCTCTCGCTCTCAACCGTGCTCAAAGAAGTGAATTCCAGTGCACCGCGTATACGAGAAGCCATCATCACAGAAGTTGGGGAGCTCGGATGTTCGAACGACCCGACCGAAGATTGCCCTTCACGGAACTTGGCTGAAAATTTGAACGAAGCCATGGCCACAACCGACGACACCTTGGGGGGGTCCTATGAAATTCCAAGTCAGACCACCATCGATCTTGTTGTTGGTGAAATGTACACCGACGAAGGTGAGCCATCGGCCGGTATGAACAAACTTGCTCGGGACATTGAGGGTGGCGAAGACGGTGGGCCCGATGGCCTGCTCGACCGAGCCATCATGGCCATTGCCGTCACGGAAGAGCGACCGGCCAAGGACATCATCGCCGACACACAGGAAGTTCTTGACACCATTTCGATGATGGAACGCGCTTGCTTGTACGATGCAAACGGCAACCCGGTGGAATCCGAGGGCGTTTGCAACTGGGAAGACCTTGGACTGACCATGGTGCTCACCGGGCCAGTTCCAATCACCAACGCCGTCACAGAATTTTCGTTCAAACTGTTTTGGGACATATTCCCGAAGGCCGTTGTTCTGGTTGCCATCGGATTGTTTGTATTCCACTCTGACCTTCTCCAAGCCGGTTTGACGGGTATTCGCCCGCTTCAAGGCTTCAAGGTCATCGTCATTGCCGGTCTACCAACGCTTTGTGCCGTTTTCTGGACCTTAGGTCTCATCGGTGCGACAAATTACGAAGTCACCATGACGGTGATTATCGTCGGACCCATCTTACTCGCGTTGGGTGTATCGTACGGGTTACACATTACCAATCGTTATGCGGAAGAAGAAGGAACGAAGAGCGAGAAAATGCGGGCTTCGTTGAGTTCTACAGGCCGGGCAGTCTTCCTATCTGCTGTAACCACGGTGATTGGGTTCATCTCCCTTGTGTTCACACCGATGGCGCCCATCCAAACGGTGGGTATAGCCCTCTCCGGTGGTATTGTCATCGTCTATTTCCTCACGATGTTCATGGTTCCCAATCTTACCCTTATATTGGATTTAAAGAAACCAAAACATCCTCCACTCAAGGCTTTTGATGTCCTGGTCGATATCCCTGTAAAGCGAAACAGAGGCGTCATTGGGATTTTCATCTTGATGATTCTTCTTTCGGCCACGATTGGTCAGGCCAACGTCGAGGAGAACATCGATTTGCTCGGTATGGCCCCGGAAGGAGAATCTCCTGTTGTCAAAATGAAGCAGTACAGTCATGAGTTTGAAGCCGGCCAGGTCGGCATGGTGCTGGTCAACGCCAACGTCAGCGGTGATTTTAACGACGAGGATGTCTCGAACGATGACCCCGTGGCGATTTTACAGAAAATAGACAATCTGGAAGCCTCTTTGAACACCGTTGAGAACACGACGGCCGTGTCGGTTGTTTTCTTGATGAAATCCTCGGGCGTACAGGTGACCGTTTCGGGTGAACAGGTCAATGAGTTGTTCCAATTGATTCCATGCGCTGGTAATGAACAATGCGAAGACGTCAAGTCCACCGCTGATGTTTTGCTCAATCAAAGCCAGTCATTGGACGGCTCCTTTTGGGACCTCCTCAACGACCCAGACGCTTTCGGACTACCTGGTTCACAGCAGAGTCAGATTTTCCTCTTGGACGTGTTTTATGCTTCGTTGACAAAGGAAACCCGTGAAATCTTCGTCAGCGAGGACTTCAGCCGTTCGCTCATTTACGTTGACATGCCGTTCATTCCTGTGGCCGACACCGCCAAGAGCGTTAATTCAGTCAACGAAAAAGCCGCCACGTTCCAAGGTCGATACGGCGAAACAGCAGAGGAGTTGACCGGTGTTGCTGCAACCGCCATTGAAGTCAACGAACTCATTGTCGGCTCTCAATGGACTTCCCTTGGCTTTGCAATTATCTTGACCCTCATCACCCTCGCCATCGTATTCAGAGATATTCGCTACTCAATTTGGACCACTTCGCCGGTGATTGCAACGGTGGCTTTGCAGTGGCTGGTCATGTGGCGGATGGATGTGCCGTTATCGCTTGTAACGGTCATGATCGGCTCGATTTTGGTCGGTGTCGGTGTAGACTTCTCAATCCACATCGCGAACAGAATACGCGAACTCGGCGGAGGCATCCAAGCGATTCGTAGCGCAGC
>DAGF01000025.1 GCA_002495645.1 Euryarchaeota archaeon UBA549 | reverse complement strand
CGAGGACAGACTCGCAATGTTAATTCCAGGCGCGGTTTTGATGAGCGTTGGCGGCTTTGCACTGATTATATCGATAGCTGCGGTCATCAGGATGGGGTCTGTAGAAAGACACTCGTCCGTGGCGGAAACAGGAGCCGCAGATAACGCTTCAACCAGCCTCGAGGTGCTGCTCCGCGCCGGCAGCAAAGAGGAAGTTTGGATGAAGGAGGCTGAGTTTGATGGCCAACGCCTTAACGGCTTGATTCCCGATCACCGAAACAACTTCACGAAAAAGGTCATCACGAGCAAAATCGTTGCTCAGCACAAGGTTGGAAACATCACCCGCTTTGAAACTGGCCTCACAACGTATCTGGTCTACGACCGAGATTTACAAATTCAACAAAATGACGAAAATCCGTTCTGGGACATTGATTGAATCAAAAAAATGGGTAGGGCCTTGAAACGATGATCCAAAGGGTTGGTAAAATCAACAACGTTGCAATGCCCCCAGAAATCATGACGCCATAAGCAAATTCTGGTCGATTTGAGGCGAAGCCCCACTTGATGGCGGCGAATGCGCATACCGGCCAAACAAGGCACACGGTCCACTCAAAGGCGAAAAATATGGCGTCAGGCGTGTAAGAGTAGGAGATTTTGACCGGTTCGTATGCGCTGTAGGAGAGGGCTAATCGGATGATGTCGTCTTCCACTTGGATGTACATGGGTCTGTCCTCTGTCTCCTCAAATTCCAGCCATACTGAGCCATCATCATCGATGGCTGTACCGGAAAAGAAATCGCTCCTAATGCGATAATCATACTCAGAAAAATCATGACGAATTTTCATGTTCCAGCCGCTTTCGGCAGGAAATTCATCTTGAAAGCGAGAAGGCATGTCAAATTCGTAGACATCATGGCTTTGACCATCAATTTGGACCCTCCTTCCCTCTTCCATTCCTCTTGAGTCGTAGTCAGTCCAGAACGCCATATAGAGGACAAAGCACAATACTCCTACCACGATTGGAAAACCAATTAGGCCTGCAGTGAATCGCTTTTGTTGCACGGGAGATGCTCGTGAAAAGCGTTCACGCAACGAAGCGATGCTTAGACCCATTGAAGCAGGAGCAGATGGTTGGGGTTGAGTACGAATTTCAGGCGAGTGGTTCTCTTCTGATGCGTCATTTTCTGAGAGGTATGAGGCGTTCAGAACAATGTTTTGAGGGGGTTTTCCATCCCTTTTGTCGCCCCCTCCTTCCATCTTGTTTCACCACTCCCAAAAGATATTGATGAAAATAACCATCCCGACGGTTCATGAAGGGATAATTTGGGGGGGTGGTCAACATAAACATTTTTCCAGCCGTGAAAACAGTTTGCTTTCACCGTTTCAGGCGACTCTTTACTGATTGAACGAGGCCATTTCCACCCGCGTGTTTTGCTTAGCCATCATCCCGCTCAGTTTCTACGGGATAGACCTGCTCGCTCCGATGAGGAGCCAGCATCACATGTTGGCGAGGGGGCCTTTCATGAATTCGCGAAGCAACACCGTTGCATAGCTTCCCGAGCCCAGGGTAAATCGGAACCGAACACACGCACCTTCTGGATGCCAGCGGTCGTCTTCACCTGGGCCTTCTTCCCAGCGCTTGTCCAGCGTGCTGCCCTCGGCAATCGGGACGGTGTCAACAGAGAATTCCTTGAATTCAGCGACCAAACCGCGACGGGTCCCCTTGCTTGAGAGGCGGGGTACAGCCTCAACATCCCATGAGAGGTCGCCAAGGCCTTCTGCCTCAATGGTGGCCTGTTCAAGTTGGCCGGGCTCGCCTTCTGAGGTGGAAATTTCACTACCGGGCAGCGGACCGGTGGTCATCAGGCGTCCAAGGTCGCAGTTTCGGCTGATGCGGTTGAGGGTGCGCTCTTGGACTACGACGCAGGAATTCACATCGAGTTGGCTCTTCTCATCCACGCGGCCCACGATGTCGCCCACCACAGGGCGCGCAAGCGGGAGGCCCTCTTCCAAACGTCGCTGGAGGGACTTGTTGAACACGATGGACTGCAAGGCATGGACGGTCATGAGTTGCAGGTTGGTGGGCAGTTTTCGAAAAGCGCCGACATGGTCGTCCGGGTTTGACAGCAGGTGCTCAATCATACGTCGCTCAAAACCCATCCAACGGGGGAGGTCGTCGAGCAACCCCTCGTCGATACCGTTCTCACGGATGCGTTGGCGAATGGCCTGGGCTTCCTCACCTTCGTTGGGCCCCTCCATGGACAGGTAGGTCATGACCGCTTCTTCCCAGTTTTCGTTGACCACATGACGACCAACATGGGGCGTAACGGGGCGACCGGAACCAAACCGCTGCGGGCCGATCCAATTGGGGAATCGTTGACCGCCAAGAGCGGCCTCCATGTCGTCTTGGATGCGGTTGACCTCATCCATGGCCTCATCATCGGTCATCGGTGTGCCGTCGGGATGGCAACAACCTCGCACCACGATGGTGAAGCGATTGCCTCGGTGATTACCAAAGCCGATTTTCTGATGGGTTCGACCGAGGACCTCAATTTCCACGTCCGGGAGTTCAACTTCGGCCACCTTGTTCATGGGCGCATCGATGACAAAGAGTTGGGAGGTCACAGCTCGCTTGTCCTTGGTCCCTGCGAAAAAGACCCTGTTGCGAGGAATGCGGAGTTTTGCAGAAAGTTGGTTGCAAAAGCGATTTGTTTCCCAATTTGTCAGGGTGATTTTGGCCACTGTGAAGCGACCACGGTTATCGAGATGGACGGGCGTGGCCATCTCTTCTACGCGAAAGTCCGTAACCCTCGCCTTAATTCGGCCACCGATGCCGTCATGGGAAGTAGCATACCCCTGCAAGCCGATGGCTTGAGCGATGGGGTCGGACATGGAAACGACCTGTTTCTTCAGAGACTGGCGCCTTCAAACTCAGAAGCGACGCCACCGATGATGTCGTTCAACACTTTTTCAACACCAGCCTTGGAGGTGGTGCGGATATAGAATTCGGGGTCATCGAGTTCGGGATGGCCGGGGAAATAATTGGCGTAGTCCACGTCTTTGTGGTTGTTGAGTCGCTCACGGAGGACTTGGAGGGCCGTGTGGCTCTCGCCAATAATTCGCAGGCGCAACTCGTTTTTCTCTCGCTTGAGGACCGTAACTCCCATGATAACCGGCCTTCCGACCTGCCTTCTTCCTTTGAACCTTCTCCTCTATCGGTGCCGCTGTTTTGGTGTAGAAGAAGGACAATTCTCAACCACAAAATCACCTGTTGGTTTTTATGCTTCACACACAGGGCATGACCATGGATAAGGCGGACCTCGAGGAACGCCTCGCCAAGGCCGCACCATCTTTTCAGCGCAGTGCACCGTTCATCGTCGCTTTTTTCACCATCTTGACCCTCGTTTTGGCAGGCCATCTCTACGTCTCACCGCCAACCTTCCAAACCGACCTCAACGATTTCTCGCCTGAATCCGAGGCATCCAACGCCCACGACCGCATCCATGCCCACTTCCCCAACGAGATGCGTCCGCTCTTCGTCCACGTCACCGCAGACGACGCAACCAATGTCCTGACGCTGGAACACTTGCAAGCGATGAACGAGGATTTGACTCACTTCCAAAACGAATCGGACAAGCGCGAGCAGATGGTCAAGGTTTGGACCACCGCCCCGGGCATCCTCCAGTTGGCCCTCGACGAGGAGGGCGACGGCCAAGACCTCGCTTCCTTTACCTCCTGGTCGGATGTCTTGGATGTCCTGTTTGACGAAAATGAAACGTGCGGTTTGACGGCCGACGACCAGTTGCTTTCGGCCGCCACCTATGCTTCCTCTGCACTTCTTCACAAGGACCTTGACTACGAGCCCGTGTGTGTTTACCTCGACGACGGTTCGGGCACGGCAACCCCAACGGCTACCTCAACGCTTTGGGTGCTGGAGGTGGATCCCGACCTTGATGAAACGCACCGTCGCATGCTGCAAGATCAGCTTCGTGATGTGTTCAACGAGCGTTCAACCTCGTCGTCCCTGACCTACGAAGTCATCTCCAACGACCTGTTGGCCCACGATATCGATGAGGGCACCTTTGACAATTTGCTCCTTCTCGTCCTGCTGGCGTTCATCGTCGTCGTGCTGATGCTCTCGGTCGCTTTCCGCTCGCTCTCAAGCGTTGTCTTCCCCATCGTCGGTTTGACCAGTGCGTTGATTTGGACCTACGGGATTCTCAACGTGGCTGGGGCACGGTTCACCGCTTTGGAAGCAACCGTTGCTCCGCTTGTCTTGGGCCTGGGCATTGACTATGCAATTCACCTCCAACGCTCCCAACGGACCTTCAAAGACGAGTTCCCGACCGTCTCTGAATCGTGGTTGCGAGCCTGTGGACACCTCTCCATGCCCCTTTCGCTGGCAGTGGTCACCACCGTGGCCGCCTTCATGGCGAACGTCATCTCACCTTTGCCGCCGCTGGCGGTCTTGGGCTACGCCCTCTCGTTGGGTGTTGTCTCGGCCTTCATTTCCTCCACGGTCTTTGTGGGGGCGCTGCACGTCATGTTTTCCAAACAGGTCGAGGTGGTTGACCGACCCTCACTTCGTTTCCCTGCCCTAACCAACCAAATCGTTCGGGTTCAACAAAAGCAGCAAGTCGGCGTAATCCTCGTGACCGTCCTCATCTCTGGTTTGGCCATTTACGGGGCTGCGTCGCTGGAGACGGATTTTGATTTGGCCGACTTCGTCAATGAAGACATGGATATCATGGAGGTTCGCGATGAATTGAACGACGGGTATGAAAGCGCTGGATGGAAGGTCATTCACTTGTTGATGGAGCCGGCTGAAGACCAATCCTCCATCCCCGGAGATTTGGATTTGCTCAGCGAGGTTCGTAATTTCCACTTTGACCTCAAGTCCAACAACGACATTGTTGGGACGAATTTCCGAATCTCATCTCCCTCCTACGAAGGACCTTATCCGCTGATGAGGGACGCTTTGTTGCGAAACACCAGTTTGGGTGAGGCTCACAATCTGGAAATCTTTGCTGGTGAGGTTTACCCCATCGACCGCTCGCAGCCCGTGGATTTGGGTTCGTTCTATGCCACCTTCGTGGGCAACACCAGCGTGGCCGACCCCTTGACGGGTGAAACATGGGAGGAGCGACTGGCACAAACGGTTCATCTCGATGGCACCTCCATCGTCCACCTTCGCCATGAAATCCGAGTTGAGGCCTCCACCTCGGTTGAATCAAGCCGAGTGATCAACAATTTCGTGGAAATTCTTGGCTCAACCGATGATTCAGGGACGCTCAAGTACCAACTCAAGGACCACGCTGTCCTCCATGTGACGGGCGATTTGGTCATGCTTGAAACGGTCTTGACCGGTTTGACGACCACCCAAATTGAGAGCACGGCGATTTCCCTCATCGTGTCCTTCCTCGTGCTCTTCTTGTTGACCCGCCGCATCATGCCCGCCATCATCGTTCTCTTCCCGGTCGGCATCGCCTCTCTTTGGGTGGTGGGTTCAATGGCGCTCATCGGCCTCAAGTGGAACGTGCTGACCGTGATGGTGACTGCGTTAACGCTGGGTATTGGTATCGATTACTCCATCCACATGTGGCGTCGCTTCGAGGTCGAACTGGCCAAACGTGGCGACCACTGGGGTGCTCTGCGAGAAGCCATTGACACCACGGGTGTGGCGCTGATGCTCAGTGCGACCACGACCATGGCAGGTTTCGCCGTTTTGTTGTTCTCCCCGATGCCCATCATCCAGGATTTCGGTTTGATCACCGCCATCACGGTGTTGTTTTCGCTCGTGTTGGCGCTGATGGTCCTGCCTGTGTTGGTGGAGTTGGCCGCACGCGGCCAAGAGAGCATAAGCGAGGAAGAAAGCGCTTAGACCACGTCCAAGGACTGCACGATGTCGTCCATGACGAGACCCTGCTCGCGAGCGACCAAGGCGTAGGCCATCCAAGGCGTGATGAGGTGGAAGGCACGCGTCTTCCGCTCAGCTCTTCGCTGGAGTTCGTCCAAGTCCAACCCACTCTGACGGGCAATGAACCTCGCTACACGCTTGGTCAACTTCGCTCTCGGGTCGTCGCTGAGCGCTGGCTCACCAACTGGAGGAGACGGTGAGGGTGCAGCCTGAGGTTTGGTGGCCACCGGGCCAGACGCAGTGTGTGCAGTTGGCGCAGCGGGAGCAGCGGGGGCAGCGGCACCCTGAGAAGGGGAGGCCGTCGCCGAAACGGGGTGCATCAGGCGGGTTGGTCGGGGAAACCACCCGAAGGGCACCTCAACCTCGCCCAGTTCAACCGCAAGGTGTATCTGGCCGTTGTCGGACTTCAGCCAACCAGCGTTGAGCAAGGCGTTCACCACGTCTTCTGCCTCGTGGGGTGCAACCCACTCCATGTCGAAGGAGAACATGCGTTCAACATCGGCTTGAGGAATGCCCTCATGACCACGGTAAACAATGGTCAGGGCTCGGCGAACGTCGTCAGCATCCTCACCCATGGCGTGGGAGAAGCGGGATGTCTTCATGAAGGTAGGCATCAATCCTGATCGGGGATTTTGGTGAAGGATTTGTCCTCGTTCAATATCCATCGACCGCAGGTTGGTCCGACATAGTAGGTTGCTTCCGCAGTGTATTCGTACTCGCCACCGCCGGGTAGTTTCGAGTAATCGTCCACCCGTTCCTGCTCTGAAGCAGCCGCCGGTTCCACGGCCCCGAGGGCGGCCATGTGCATGGCTGCGATTTCCTGTGGTGTGGGTTCTGCCTCGGCCTTGGCGGCTTTTGGTGGACCTCGTGGCGGTCCACGGGAAGGTGATTTGCCAGAGGAGGCTGCCACCTTTCCGCCGGGCGGTCCTCGGCGTTTTGTCGGAGGCGTTGCAGGTGGTTTGGCCGCTGCTGGAGCCGCCTCGGCCTCTCCGGTCGCCTTCAAGGCGGCCACGACTTTTTCTTCTTCCACAGCACCGGCTCCACGACGTCGAAGCAAGACACCTACACCGACGAGGGCGAGCAGACCTCCACCACCAAGCATGACGGTTGCGGCACCAAAGCCGGAGGAGGAATCGCTCACGGTTCGGCTCCAAACGTTATTTGTCTCATCGATTTCCCAAATCAGTGCTTCGCTGTCCACGGTGATCTCCAAGGTCCATGGGCCTTCAGGGGCCGTGAAGGACCGCTTGACCGACTTTGCCGTGTTGGCGTCCATGGAGTAGAACACGGCTCGTCCAACCATGCTTCGTTCGTCACCCTGGACCAATTCGATGGTGGCGTTGAACGGTGTTTCAAGCGTTTCACCACCGTTGGTCACCAAAAAGGAAAGCCGTATTTTTTCGCCTGCTTTCAAATCCCCTTCCAACACGACGTTTTCCAAGGCCAAATCCGGTCCAATGTTGTTGAGTGGTGCTTCAAGCCAGGGGTCCAGTTCTGAGTTGCCTGTTGAGGATACAAGCGCCCAGCCTGCATCGTCAGTACCGCTTGCCCAGCAGTTGAGGTCGGCCTGTTCGGAGAGGGTGGAGGGGTCGCCGAGGTCACTGAAGTCGTAGCGGAAACTGAACATGGTTTTCCCATCGAACACGGTCGTGGCGTTTCGCACCAGCGTGATTGGCTCCCAAGATTGTGCGAAGGACCGTATCTGGCAGGTCAACGAAAGCGATGATGTCCAGCCTTGTTCCTCGGCGATGTTGACGCCGATTTCAACGTCATCAAGGTGGTAGCGAGAGATGGTATCGGTGATGGCCGAGGGCATCATCTCCGGAGCGACAGCATCCAACTTGAACACCGGAAGGTCGTAGGTGCTGAGCATTTCGGTTTCCAGCGGGTCCCACAGCGTGAGCGTCATGTCTTGGACGAGGCCGGACTCCTCGGGGGTTGGAATGCCGGATTGTAAAACACCGTCAACGATGGAGACCGTTGCGCCTCCACGCCATGCTTCGCCCTGCAAGAGTCCATCCCAGCGCAAGCGCAAATCACCCGAGTAAGGTGTTTGACTCGAACGGTAGGTGACCTGTGCGGTCACGTTGAGGGCGTCGCCACCCATGACGACAGAATCCTCGGACAGGGCTTGCTGAACAGGTCCCTGCTCGTCCATCAATCGCTCAACATCAATGGCCATCTCTCGCTCGAGTACCCATGATTCCGTGAAGTCAAAGCGTTGGGTGCCGTCGTAATCTTTCAGGATGACATCGAGTTCTCCTTGGATCAATCCAGCCAGAGTTAGACTCCACTGCACGGTTGCGGTGAACTCGACCGTGAGGACATCATTCTCTATGCTGACATCGCAACCGCTGGGCAGCAGCAGGAGGCGTTCATCCAGAGTCGAACAGGTGTTGTCGAGCGTGGTGTATTTCACGCCCAAGGTGTCGTCGTTGCCCAATTCAATGCGGACCTCGGTCAGGTCGTCCAAACCGTTGGCGTCGGACACTGAAAGGCGCCAACCGATGTCTTTGGATGGCTCCAAGCGCATCATGGTCTCGCTCAGGAGGTTGGTCGTGGGAGCGAAGTCCACCAGTGTTCCTTTGGATGGCGTTCTTGATTCCCATCGGGCATGGCCTTCTTCAGCCGAAGCCACAGGTATGTTGTAGCCCGCAAGGTCGGTTCCTTCGAGCAGCACTCGTCCCCACTGGTGGTCATCGTTGATGGTGTCGTTGACGGTGATGTTCACGGTCCAAAGGTTCCCGTTTTGTTGGGTGTAGAACAGGGCTGGCTGGTATTCTCCTCGTTGAGGAACGCCATCGCTGGCCCCGCCGTTCGTGCCATCATCGCGAGCCTCAAGCCAGGTGTAGGCGCTGAGCGTCTCGTTTGAGAAACCCCCAACATCATGGAAGGTGAAGGAAACGGTCCGATAGACTTCTTCGTTGATGTAGGCATCGAGGTCGGGCGAGACATCGAGCAAGGTTGGCCCTTCGCCATTGATGATGAAGGTAAGTGGGGTTGAGTCCACGTTCAAGCTCCAGTCCTCGCTTGTTCGGGCTTCAAACCACAGGCTCAATTCTCCCGAGAGTGCCTCGGGCACATTCACCAAAGCGTGCTCCACCTCGCCTGCTGGAAGCGTGAACCATTCTGAACTTTGGTTTGACCAAATTCGCTCGCCCACCGCATCTTCATCGTACGTTTGCAAATCGAGGTGGAGTCTGCACTCAATGTTGCCGCCCAAGAGTCGTAGGCCGCTGTTGGTAAAGCGATGGTCGATGGTCAAGTTCAACGCTGTGTTGCCGGGCAAAACCTCGCCGGGCTCAACCGTGGCATCACCTTGGCTGGAGGCATCGGCCGTGACCCGCTCTAAGGTGACGGAGACATCCCGGTCAATGGACGTGATGTCGGGATGGACAAAGGTCGTGTTGCGCTCGGCGTGGGTGGTCGCTTTGAATTTCATATGGCCCGTGGGAAGGGCGCCACTGAGTGAGAAGGTCCAGTTCATCGTCTGGCCGTCGGCCGTCATGGAGCCGGGAGTGACGCTCGCTTGTTGGTTGAACAAGAGTGAATCCGGGTCGTCGATGCTGAAGGTGGACGTGGTGCTGTTCCATTCAAGGGTGAGCCAGCTCGAATCGGCGTCATAACTCCCCGAGGCGTCGGTTGGGTGCATGGCCAAGGTGTAGGTGCCGGGTTGGGTGGTGGCGTGATGCTCGGTGACCACGCTGACCGGCGAGGATGTGGGTTGCATGAAAGCCGGTGGAGGGGAGGCGAATGCAACCGTATCTGCGCCAATGCCCACATTGAGCAGGGTTGGCGTGACCCATTCCATGAGGCGATTGGTAGCGTACTTCACACGGTATTGCAGATAGGGTGTATCTTCCGGAACATCGGTCAGCGACAGGTTTCCCGCCGAAAAATAGGTGTTGACCGGAACCGTGGTCGGAAGCCATGCTGCAGACGCGATGCCCTGTTGAGATGAAGCCGTTCGGTATTGCAGGCCGATCATGGTGCCGCTCGGTTCAAGGGAGTTGAAATGGAGCCAAAGGGGGCTAGCACCACCGTCGGTGTTGCTGCGGAGGTCCTGAATTGATGAGGTGAGCAGCCCCTCCCGTGAACTTGGGTTGACATGGTAGTCGTTGGCGGCGAGGTACTGAATGCTCCACGTGCTGAATCGGTTATTGCTCGAATCTCCACCGGCGTAAATCATGGTGTCGTTGGCCAATGCGAGCGTCGAATCGTACATGCCAATCGGCAAGGTCGCCCGAACATTCCATTCATTGATGAACGGGTCGTAACCGTAGGTTTTGTCGCTGGCTGTTCCCGACCAGCCTGAGTTTTCATAGCCTCCGTGGATGATGATTTCGTCGTTGAACACCGTCGCTGCATAGGACGAGAAGGCGTGGGTGGCGTTGGGAAGTTGCGACCAGGAATTCGTGATGGGGTCATAGGCCTCAGTCAAGTTGGTTTCCTGTTCTACAGTGGAGTTGGCCGCAGGGTCAAAGAACACAGCCACACCACCGTAGGCGATGAGTTTCCCACGGAACGACACCAACTCAAAGGAATGTCGACGGTTGTTCATGTCGGCCAGTTGGGTCCATGTATCGTTGCCGGGGTCGTAGCGGAGCAGGCGGTCCGTGGAATCCGAGCGGTCCTCGGCCGACACGCCGCCAGCGACGTAGAGCATGCCATCTTGGCTGGCCACACCGGCAAGGCCGACGGACTGGTTGCCTGGCATGCTCGTTCCATAACTCCAGTTTCCAGCTGTGGCGTCGTACACTTGGACCAGCCCTGCGGCTTCAACCGCTGGGTTTGAGAACGGGTGGTGGTCGCCCACAGCGTAAATTTTGTCGCCGATGACGGCGCAACCGTGGTATTGTTGAGTTTCCTTGAGTAATTCATTGGACGGGGCCCATGTTTTGTTGACCATGTCAAAGATTTCAACGGAGTCGGTGTTGGCTTCATCGCCCGTTTGTGCCGGGTCAACATCGATACGCCCGCCGATGAGAAAGACCTCGTTGGTTGCGGGAAGGTAGGCCGAACACGCTCCTGTGCGCGCCGACATCAACCCAAAGCCGTTCGTGGCGGTCCACGAGACCTGCGGGCGGGAAAGTTGGGTGAGCCCTGTGGTGGCGGATTGCGTGAGATTCGTGTGCGTGAAGCCATTGGAGGTGGCAAATTGGCTGGTGATTTGGACGGTCTCATGGGGCTCCATTATCGGGTCGTCAAGGGCCAGCGTTTGACCGTCATTGGCAAGCAGTGGTGTCCACGGGACAGAGGCCATCAAGGCGACGATGAGAAGGGTCCACGCCCAACCTCGTTCCAGCCCCATGCCTTTTGGAGGTCCTCGGAGTTTCTATACTCTTCTTCTTGCTGGATTAGGCGGTTTAATCGCTCCAACCAATTCCGGGAATATTTTCTTACAGGACGGAGGGGTGCTTTCTCCTATGCTGGTTGAGTGCCCTCATTGTGGTGAAGAGGTCGAGGTTGAACCAGGGAAGGGTTCGGTCTTTGAATGCCCGCATTGTGCCTCAGATTTTGAAGTTGAATCAAATTCAACAATTGAGGTTGATTACTCTGACCACTATTGGGGCCTCGCCTTGGATAGACTGCACCCTCAAGATTGCTTGGAGTATATTGCACACGTCAATGGCGAATTACCAGAAAACCGCTTGATTGAAGTCAGTGTGCGCTCGCATTCAGAAATAGGAGGCGTCATCTTCCTCCTGCTTGGCGTTTTAACAATCCCATTTCTCCTCATATGGGTGCTTGTTCACCATGGCCAAAACTCCGGCAGAGAATATAAGCAATATTTTTTCATTACACGATGGCGAGACTACATCGATCCTGCTGAAAAAGCCATCATCACCATTACGGATTACAAAAACGGTTCGTATCCAACGCAAGTGGCTTATTTGGAAATGTCTCTGGGGATTTCGAAGATATCCGGCGGTAGTGATGACCCAACGTACTATGACCTTCAACTAAATTCCAAACAACGTTTGCGTTTTGACACCAGAAAACAAGCTGAAAAATGTCGTGAGAATATCCTGGCTGCACTGCAGTAAACAGGTTGCAACCTTCCGAATGAAGAAGTAGCAAGAGAGAGTGATCGTACCGGGAAACTATCTGCAAATACCATGGTTTGTTAGAAAATCTTCCAGTGTTGTC
>DAGF01000030.1 GCA_002495645.1 Euryarchaeota archaeon UBA549 | reverse complement strand
ACCGGAACCGCCGCCACCTACGTGGAAGAACTGCACATCAACACCGAGAAGCGCTACGAAATCGTCTGCATCACCCGAGACGTCGAGCGGGTCGTGGCTGAAAGTGGGATTGCTGACGGCCTTGTCTTGGTGAACCCGATGCACATCACCGCCTCGTGTTATGTCAACGACTTGGAGTACGGTTTGCACCACGACATCATGACGTGGCTGGAGAAACTGGCACCCTTCTACGGCAGCGACGGTCGGCAGGGAGAGGAATACCACCACCACCGCACGGGGGAGGACAACGGGGATGCACACCTCAAGCGGCAATTGCTGGGCCAGCAGGTCACGATGCCGGTGCGAGACGGGCGCTTGCATCTCGGGACGTGGGAGCAGATTCACTATGCAGAATTTGACGGCCAGCGCAACAAACGCATTCTGGTGAAAGTCGTCGGGGTGATGAGCCAGTGACGCTGTCTTCACCGCCTGAACCGATTGGCTACATGGCCGAACTGGGCGTGGAGCGCACGCTGTGGACCCCGGGGGCTTCACGATTGGAACTCACGCTGACCGAAGACCACCTCAACAAGGGTGGCGTGGCCCACGGCGGGATTCACATGATGTTGCTCGATTCGGCGTTGGGCAGTGCCCTCGTGGCGTCCCTGAAGGTGGAAGAATGGTGCGCGACCGCCCAGCTTTCCACCAGTTTTCTTGCGGCCGCCCGACCCGGTGAACGCCTGGTGGCGGAAGGGCGCGTTGTACGACGTGGAAAGAACGTGGCTCATTTGGCGGGCGAAGTCAAGGTGGGCGAGCGGCTTGTGGCGAGTGCGACGGGGACCTGGGCGATTTGGTCGAGTCGGCCGCCCTCGCTTTCAAAGGATTGAGTTGTGTTGGCCTAAACAGGCGAGACAGTATATATCGCAAACATGAATATGAAAAAGAATACGAAGGTGATGACACCTGAAATTCTGGCACCGAGGAGGATTTCGTTGCTGTTTTTGTTCGAGGGTTTGGACCCAATGGCCATGATCATCAACGAAACTCCAAACGGCAAGAACATGATGAGCGACATTCCTCCTTTACCAATTTCATTGCAGGTTACGAACCACTCAGTCGCACACAAGTTGAACGCTTCTGGGATGGAAATCGAAACAGGCAACATCAACAATGGAGCCAAGAGGGCGATGTAGAAATTACGACCTAATTTTGGTGCGATGATCGGCACAACTTGCGCCTTCTCTGCTTCGGTGTGTTCGGGACCGTCGGCGTGTTCGTGCCCCTCGATGGCTGGAGTAAGGTAAGCCTGTTCGCCAAAAAGACGACCACGGTTCTGCACAAGGTCTGCAAGTGCAATGACCATGACCCCAGCAAAACACAAGAAGTTTGCAAGCCCTTCAATAAAATCTGAAATGTCGAAAGGAAGTGTTGGCAAGTTAGTTTGTAGCCATGGGAGGTTATTGGCCCAAAGCCAGAAGGCCAAAAAGATGAGGATGAACCCGAGTGTTTTGTTGAACCAGGGAGGCGTGTAGACCACCCTTGGCTCAAACTTCAGCGCGATGGTGTTTCCGCACTTTGGGCAATCCAATTCCCCCGTTTTTTGAGGGACGCTCAATTTTTGCCCGCATTGAGAACACTCAATGACAACTCGGGCCATGAATTTCTACTCTCAACGCACTATTTAGGTGCGCACGGCCATCATGCCAACATTTGTTGTTTTTCGATTACTCCTCGAGGGTCAAGCGCACAACGGGCAGGAGCGCTTGAACAAAGGCTTCGGGAGTGACGTCGTACCCAAGATTGGTCAGCGAGGTCGTCGTATCGGCAACCAGGCCGCACCCGGCCACGCCTTCCACCCGGCCTGCGGGCGTGTTGAGGTTGACAGAGAACCCGTGGCGTGAAACCCAGCGAAGAAACGAGAGGCCGATGCTGCAGACTTTGCGGCCGTCGACCCAAACACCCTGCATGCGGTCGTCCCGCTCCCCCTTCACGTCGAACGTCGCCAACGTCTCAATCAGCCAACCCTCGATGATGTGGATGATGTCGGCCACCGAGGTTTCTCCATCGCGCTCGCCCCATTTGAAAATCGGGTAGCCCACGACTTGACCCGGTCCGTGCCATGTCAGGCCACCGCCACGGTCAACCGGTACGGTTTCGTAATCGGAGGGCGGGGCGACGCCGTCGTTGCGGGCGCGAGGGCCAACGGTAACAACCTCGGGGTGCGAGAGAAGAAGCAGGGTGTCAGGGATGACCCCTTCGATGCGTTGTTGTTGGAGGTCCTTCATCAGCGCCTGCGCTTCCTCATAGGGTACAACCCCGAGTTCTTGGACATCCAACACCGTGCCACCGCCTCAAAACTTTCCAGAGGAGCCAAATCCACCCGAACCCCGTTCGGTCCGGTCGAGGTTGTCCATCGTGGTCTCCACGAGGGTCACCAAGGGGACGGGGGCAAAAAGGAGTTGAGCGATGCGTTCGCCGGCTGCAACGGTGAACGAGTCCCCTTCTCCAATCCACGTGGCCAAGACCTTGAGTTCGCCACGGTAGTCCGAATCGATGGTGCCCAGTCCGTTGGGCATGATCATGCCCTTTTTGCCAAGTGAAGAGCGACAACGAATCTGACCCTCCCATCCTTCAGGAATAGCAGCCGCCCATCCGGTGGGGATGAGAACGGACGAGTTTTTGGGCACCACCGTGTCTTCAATGGCGTACAAATCCCAGCCTGCCGCCTGCGCAGAACCTTGGGTTGGCAGGATGGCGCGATCGTCGAGTCGGGCGAACGGAATCTCGAGGGAAATTCGGTCCATATCCGAACTCACCAAACATCCCTTTTTGACTGTTGGGATAATGTAAGATTTCACCCACATGCGGTTCCAGTGGAAAAGAAGGTGATTTTGACATGAAATTCGGGATTTTTGACGAAAATATAACAGCGAATATCCATCTGCAAAAACGACACACTGCAAAGAAGTCTGCGGCCGCCCCTTCGGGTCAAAAAACCGTTCACTTTAATCGCGCCGAGAGGGCATATATTATAGGCGTCCGAGGAAGGCAAACAAAATCCAGCGCGTCTGCAAAACACGGGGGTACGAAACATGGTCATTGAACACAGCAAGGATGACGGCATGAACATCGATTTGACCCAGGAACACGTTGAGCCCATGCTCCAGGAGAACCTTGACCGTTTCGTGCTGTTCCCGATTCAGCATGATGATATCTGGGCCATGTACAAGCAGGAGCAAGCCTCGTTTTGGACGGCTGAAGAAATTGACCTTGCCGAGGACCTCAAAGACTGGAAGAACCTCAACAAGGACGAGAAGCACTTCATCAAGCACATCCTCGCTTTCTTTGCTGCCAGCGACGGCATCGTCAACGAGAACCTGGTCATGAACTTCTCCAACGAAGTCTGCTGGCCTGAAGCCCGTGCCTTTTACGGTTTCCAGATCATGATGGAGAACATCCACGCAGAGACCTACTCTCTGCTCATCGACACCTACATCGAAGACGAGAAGGAGAAGGACCACTTGTTCAAGGCGCTTGAGACGGTGCCCTCCGTTCAGAAGAAGGGCGACTGGGCCATGCGCTGGTTGTCCCGAAAGCGAGGTTCCTTTGCCGAGCGCCTCGTCGCTTTCGCTGCCGTGGAGGGAATTTTCTTCTCCGGTTCGTTCTGTGCCATCTTCTGGCTCAAGAAGCGAGGGCTCATGCCTGGGTTGACCTTCTCCAACGAACTCATTTCCCGAGATGAGGGGCTCCACTGCGACTTCGCCTGCTTGCTTCACAACAAGTTGCTTCGGGGCGCAGGCGAGAACGTGATTCGTCGCATCATCGCCGAAGCCGTCGACATCGAAATTGAATTCGTGACCAAGGCGCTCCCTGTCAATCTCATCGGTATGAACGCCGAATTGATGACCCAATACATTCAGTTCGTGGCCGACCGACTCTTGGTCCAGCTCAACTGTTCAAAGATTTACAACGTTGGCAACCCGTTCCCGTGGATGGAGATGATCTCCATGCAGGGCAAGACCAACTTCTTCGAGAAGCGTGTGGCAGAATATCAGAAAGCCGGTGTCATGGACAGCGCTTCCCTCGGAAGCGTACAACAGCGTTTCTCTGTGGACGAAGACTTTTGAACCGTACGCGAACAAAGAAAGATATCACGCACTCATTTGAACATACGAGGAGGAATAAATCATGGCTATGCAAGTTGTCAACAGGAAGGGCGAGCGAGAAGATGTACGCTTTGATGCGATTCACGAAAAACTCGTCAAGCTCTCCGAAGGTCTTGACCCTACCTGGGTTGACCCCGGCCACGTTACCAAGTTGACTATCGAGGGCCTCTACGATGGTGTCACCACCCGAGAACTCGACCAACTCGCTGCTGAAACGGCCGCCTCCTTGGCTTCGCACCACCCCGACTACAGTCGCCTTGCTGCCCGTATCTGCGTGGACGACCTCCACCGCTCCACCAAGGACACCTTCACCGATGTCATCACCGACCTTCGTGAGTACATTGACCCCGAGTCCAACAAGCACGCTCCGCTCATCTCCGAAGAGGTGTACGAGATCATCATGGCCAACGCCGATGTGCTCAACAACCACATCGACTACGGTCGAGACCACAACTACGATTACTTCGGATTCAAGACCTTGGAGCGCTCCTACCTGCTCAAGCTCAACGGTGAAGTGGCTGAACGCCCGCAACACATGTTGATGCGGGTGGCGGTCGGCATTCACCACGCCAACATCGAGAAAGCCCTCCACACCTACGACCTGATGAGCCAGGGCTACTTCACCCACGCCACGCCGACACTGTTCAACTCGGGCACGCCCATGCCCCAGATGTCATCGTGTTTCTTGCTCACCATGCAGGACGACTCGCTTGACGGCATTTACGACACCCTCAAGCAGTGTGCTCTCATCTCAAAGTCTGCTGGTGGTATCGGTCTTTCCATCCACCACGTTCGCTCCAAGGGATCCTACATCAAGGGCACCAACGGCACCTCCAACGGCATCGTTCCCATGCTGCGTGTGTTCAACGACACCGCTCGCTACGTTGACCAGGGCGGCGGCAAGCGCAAGGGCTCCATCGCCGTCTACCTCGAACCTTGGCACCCCGACATCCTTCAGTTCCTCGACCTCAAGAAGAACCACGGCAAGGAAGAGATGCGAGCCCGCGACCTGTTCTACGCCATGTGGACGCCCGATCTCTTCATGCAGCGTGTTGAAGACAACGCCGACTGGTCCTTCTTCTGCCCCAACGAGTGCCCGGGCCTCCAAGATGTCTACGGTGCCGAATTCAAGTCCATGTACGAGGATTACGAACGCCGAGGCTTGGCTCGTGAAACGCTCCCTGCTCGTGTTGTTTGGGACAAAATCGTCGAAGCCCAAATCGAAACCGGTACGCCCTACATGCTCTACAAGGACGCCGCCAACGAGAAGTCAAACCAGAAGAACCTCGGTACCATTCGCTCCTCCAACCTCTGCACGGAGATCATGGAATACACCGCCAAGGACGAAGTTGCTGTGTGTAACCTCGCCTCCATCGCCCTGCCTAAGTTCGTCAACACGAGCGATGGGGTGTTTGACCACCAACTTCTCTACGATGTCACCTACCACGCCACGGGCAACCTCAACCGCGTCATCGATGTGAACTACTACCCAGTGGAAGAAGCTCGCAACTCCAACATGCGCCACCGCCCCATCGGCCTTGGCGTTCAAGGCCTGGCCGACGTGTTTGCCATGCTCAAGTTGCCTTTCGAGAGCCCGGCTGCCCGTGCCCTCAACAAGGAGATTTTCGAGACCATTTACTTCGCTGCTTGCACCGCTTCCAAGGACGCTGCCATCGCTGAAGGCCCGTACTCCACCTTTGAGGGCTCACCTGCCAGCGAAGGTCTGTTGCAGTTTGACCTCTGGGGCATGAACGAGCACAGCGGTCGCTGGGACTGGGATTCGCTCAAGGCTGAAATCATGGAAAAGGGCATGCGCAACTCGCTCTTGCTCGCCCCCATGCCAACAGCTTCGACCTCCCAAATCCTCGGCAACAACGAGTGTTTTGAGGCCTTCACCTCCAACCTCTATGTTCGCCGCACCCTTTCGGGCGAGTTCGTTGTGTTGAACAAGCATCTCGTGAGCGACCTCATTGCAGAAGACATGTGGAGTTTGGAAATGAAAGACGATATCCTCCGCCACAAGGGTTCCATTCAGGGCATTCACCGCATTCCTGAGTACATCCGAGACCTCTACAAGACCACCTGGGAAATCAAGCAGCGCCACGTCCTCGACAT
This sequence comes from Euryarchaeota archaeon UBA549, assembly GCA_002495645.1. GTDB lineage: Archaea > Thermoplasmatota > Poseidoniia > Poseidoniales > Poseidoniaceae > Poseidonia. Next base: position 12,772 of record DAGF01000030.1, on the reverse strand, counting down.
GGCAGCCGACCGTGGTGCTTACATCGACCAGAGCCAATCGCTCAACATCCACATGGTGGACGCCAACCCCGCCAAGGTCACCTCAATGCACTTTTACGGATGGAAGCAGGGTCTGAAGACGGGCATGTACTACTTGCGAACCAAGGCTGCTGCCGACGCCATCCAGTTCACCGTTGAAGCCTCCACCAAGCAGGACCAAACGGTGGGCGGCCTCGCCGAGCGAGCCGACGATGCCGACAGCCTCGAAGCCATTGCGTGCAGCCTCGACAGCCCTGACGACTGTCTGATGTGCGGTAGCTGACGGCTCCACCTTTCCCTCACGAGGAATCGCCTGTTCCTCCATGTCTGATGGAGGAAACCTTAGATGCAATTTGAGCGAGGTGGGGCTCATGGACGTGAACGCAAAGATTGGCATTGACTCCAAACGAACAACCGCAGCAAGCGTGGCCATCGTCGGTGTGGTCGTGTACTTGGCCCTCGTCCACCTCAAACCCATTTTGATGCCCTTGGCCATTGCCGTGTTGCTGTTCTTCCTCATCAAGCCCATCGAGCAATACATCCACAAGAAGGTGGGCAACCAGTTGGTCTCCTATGGAACCGTACTGGCGGCGTTCATCATCAGCATGTACTTCATCTCGATTTTCCTCTATGAACAACTCTCCCTCTTCGTCGAAGAAGTGCCAGATATCACGGCGCAGCTTGAAGAAAAGCGAGCAAAGTATGCAGCATCTGACCTCTACGGTTTGGAAATTATTTTTTCAGATTCGACTTGGGTTGATGTTTTGGCCTCACCCAGCAACATTGAGGTCTTCGCTCTGGCCATTTTGGGGTCGCTCGGCGCCTTTGTTGGCAGCATGATCACCGTCCTCATCTTCCTTTTGTTCATCATTCTTGAAGAGCACACCATCGCCAAGCGCTTCAACGCAGCCTTCCCCCAATCCACTGGGCGGGCTCGAAAAATCGTTGACGATTCCATGGAATCCATCAGTGCCTACGTCGTCTCCAAGGTGACCTGCAGTGGAGGGCAAGCGATTGTCATGACCATCATCATCTCGCCGATTGGCTTTGATATTCCAGGATGGTTTTTGTTCGGCGTTCTGTGTTTTCTTTTGGATTTCATTCCCATTCTTGGGGCGCTCTTCGCTACCATTCCTCCCGTGCTCATCGGTTTCATCATGCTCGAACCGGTGTCGGCCCTTTTGATGCTGGCCCTCCTCATCGGCAACCAGCAAATGTTTGGCTCGCTGGTGGAACCCAACCTCTCGGGTGCAAAAATCGGTATCTCACCGTTGGTGCTCTTGCTGACCGTCATGTTGTTTTCTCAAGTTTGGGGGATTGCCGGCGCCATCATAGGTGCGCCGATGATCATCATGGCTCGCCTGATTTTGGATGAGAACGAGCGCACCCGGCCGGTCGCTGTCATGATGGCCAACGATGTTGAGGAAGAGTAAAATCAGCGTTTTCTTCATGTTTGACCTGTTTTGGTCGCAAAAGAGTTTATTCGTGAGACCTCGGAATTCAATGCATGCGACCGAGCCCGGCGGTCTTCTGTTCGCTGTTGTTGCTATCGATGACGCTCAGCGGATGCGTTTCGCAAGACGAAGGTCTCCCAGGTGGGACCACCGGTGAGGGTTCCGTCGACGAGGTGTTCGAGGGTCTCGACTATGTTGAGTGCATGAACCACGAGGAGATGGAGCGGTGCTGGAACGTCTTTGTGCCCAAGACGGTCGATTTGTCCGCAGACGTGCCACTGGTGTTGGACATTCACGGAAACACCCTCACCATGGAAAACCAGCGCGACTTGTCTCAGTTCGATGACATCGCGGAGGAGAACGGGGTGGTGGCTGTTTGGCCGCAGGGCCACGACAACTCGTGGAACTCCGGCTACTGCTGCAGCACAGCCGGTGAGATGCAGCTCAACGACACCGGCCTCATCCTTGAAATCGTTGACAGGGTGGTGGCCAACCACTCCATCGACGAAAGCAGAATCTACCTCACCGGCTGGTCGAACGGTTGCTCATTGAGTCAAAAACTCGCCAACGACCACAGCGAAGTGTTCGCTGCGGTTGCCTGTATGTCCTACTACCTCCTTGATGACCCGAGGCCTAACTACTCGCCCATACCCATCATGGAAATCCACGGGTTGGAGGACCAAATCATCCTCTACTCCAACGACGCCATTCACCTGCCCAACCTCGACGCACAGAAGCATGGCGCCATTCAGAACCTCCAGCAGTGGGCGGAAATGAACGGGTGCGAGGGGAAGTCCCCAGACTCCAACTCGCCGTCTGTGTTCTACTCCGTCCAGTCCTTCACGAACTGCGCGAACGGCACCGAAGTGTCGCTCGTCACGTTGTACGCCGCCGACCACAACCCCTACGAGGAGAGTTACGATGTGTTCCCTGGGAACGGAGGAACGGTGGATACGAACGGGATTGCATGGGCGTTCATGTCCAGGTTCTCAAAGGCGATCGAGGCATGAGCCTCAAAGTCCGTTTTCAGCGGACTTCACATCTTGTGAATAGCGTGGCCCAGCGTGTCGAGGACACCTTCGTGGGTCATCTCGGTCATCGTTGGGTGAGCGTGAATCGTGTGCGCAATGTCTTCAAGCACAGCGCCCATTTCAAGCGCCAATGTCCATTCACCAACAAGTTCGCTGATGTGGGTACCCACGCCCTGAATGCCGAGGATGCGGTGGTCGTCTTCACGGGCTACCACACGGACGAAGCCGCCGGTTTTCTCGGCTTCCTGGGTCAAGGAGCGACCGTTGGCCGCCAGCGGGAATTTACCGATGATAACGGGGTGTCCTGCTTCTTTGGCTTGGTCGGGTGAGAGCCCGACGGAGACGATTTCAGGTTCGGTGAAGACGATGGCGGGCACGGCCACAGGGTCGTAGGCTCGCTTGTGGCCGGCAATTAGTTCGGCCACCATCTCGCCTTGGAAGGACGCAACGTGGGCCAGCATCTCGCCTGAATCGCACAGGTCTCCGATGGCATAAACGCCCTTCATGTTCGTCTCGCAGCGTTCGTTCACCTTGACGAAGCCACGCTCGTCCACGGCGACGCCGGTGGACTCCAAGCCGCTTGAAGCGGGTTTGCGTCCAACCGTGACCAGCACTTTGTCAGCGATGACATGTTGCATCTTCTTCTCGTCCTTCTCGTTCTTATCGATGAAGTTGAGTTGCACCTTGCCACCCTTGGCGTCTTCAACACCTTTGGCGAACACACCCGTGTGGACCTTGATTTTGTTCTTCTTCAGGAACAACTCGAGGGGGCGGCGCAATTCTTTGTCGAAGAGCGGGAGCACGGAATCCATGGCTTCCACCACGGTGACGTCCGAGCCGAGCATGCGGAAGGTGATACCGAGTTCAAGCCCGATGTAGCCGCCTCCCACGACGACGACATGGTCGGGCAGGTCTTCGAGGGACAGGGCTTCTCGAGAGGAGAGCACGTGATCGCTGAAGGGCATGAAGGGGAGTTCGATGGGCACCGAGCCTTGGGCCATGATGACGTGGTCGGCTTGAATCAGCATGGCGTCCTTGCCTTCGCCGATTTTCACGGTCTTGGCGTCTTGGAAGACGGCCCAACCGCTGACGAGTTCCGCACCGGCGTTCTTCAGAAGCGCTTCAACACCCTTGTTGAGGCGGTCGACGATGCCTTCCTTCCAGCCGACCAGATTGCTCATGTCGAGTTCTGCGGGGCCGGGGATGGAGATGCCCATGTGGCCGTCTTTGCCAGCGTGCTTGGCTAGGTTGTGAAAGGTGTGGGCAGCGTGAATGAGGGCTTTGCTTGGGATGCAACCTCGGATGAGGCAGGTTCCACCGGCACGCTCGCCTTCGACGATGACGGTCTTCAGGCCGAGTTGAGCAGAGCGAATGGCAGCGACGTAGCCACCGGGGCCAGCGCCGACAACGAGGACTTGGCATTGTTTGGTCTTCATCTCATCCACCTCACATGAAAATGGTGGCTGGGTGTTCCAAGTAGGATTTCACCAACTGAACCAAACTGGCGCCGTCGTGGCCGTCCACCACACGGTGGTCCCACGACGAAGAGAGGTTCATGATGCGGCGAACCACAACGTGGCCGTTGTGCACCACGGCTCGGTCTTTGGCGTTGTGAACGCCAAGAATGCCGACTTCGGGCTTGTTGATGATGGGCGTAGCACCCAGGCCACCAAGTCGTCCAAGGCTGGTGATGGTGAAGGTGGAGCCGGTCAGGTCGTCAACACCGGCTTTGCCGTCTCGTGTTGCTTGGGTGACACGTCCCATCTCGGCAGCCGCTTGCCAGATGTCCATGGCTTCCACGTGCTTGACGACGGGGACGTAGAGTCCACGGTCGGTTTGGGTGGCGATGCCGAGGTTGATGGCTTCGTGACGGGTGACCACGCCGGCTTCATCGTCGTAGACGGCGTTGCATTCGGGTCGCTGTGCGAGGGCTTTGACCAGCGCCTGCATGATGAACGGGAGGTAGGTCAGCTTTGGAGCACCTTCGGGGCGGGTAGCGTTGAGGTGTTGACGCAGGGCTTCCAGTTCAGTGACGTCCACTTCTTCAAAGTAGGAGAAGTGAGGAATGGTGCTGTACGACGACATCATGCCGTCGGCAATCTTGCGTCGCAGGCCGATGACCTTGATGTCCTCAGTGCCGTTTCGAGCGACCTTGGCGACACCGCCAATGGGCATCGACGGCGTGGCAGCAGCAGCACCGCCAGCGATGTGTCGGTCGAGGTCAGCGTGGCTGATGCGACCAGCGGGGCCTGAACCGGCCACGAGTTGAAGATCAATGTTGGCGGCTCGTGCTCGCTGACGCACAGCGGGTGATGCAAGGGCCTTGGTGCCTGCAGCACGAGCGACCGGAGCGGTCGCGGGCTGGGCAGCGACAGGTGGGAGTTCTGGTGCGGGAGGCGCAGCGGCCTTTTCCTCAACAGGAGCCTTTTCTTCGGCGGCTTCTGGTTTCTCAGCAACAGGCTCAGAGGTTTCTGATGCTTCCGAAGCGTTGCCTTCTCCATCAACATCGAAGACGATGCAGACGCCACCAACGGGCAAAATATCGCCAGCTTCACCGACGATGCTGGCCACGACACCATCGCAGGGTGCGGGGATTTCCACGGTGGCTTTGTCGGTCATGACGGACAAAATGGGGTCGTCTTCCTTGACGGTGTCACCAACGGCGACCATCCATTCAACGACTTCACCTTCAACGACACCTTCGCCGATGTCGGGCAGTTTAAACTCAAATTTTCCCATGTTTATTCCTCCTGTGTTCTTTGTATGGCTTCAGCAATGCGAGACGGACTTGGGAGGTAATCCCATTCGGTGGTGTGAGGGAACGGCGTGTCCCATCCGGTGACGCGCTCGATGGGCGCTTCGAGGTGGTAGAAACAACGCTCCTGGATGGAGGCGCTCATCTCAGCGCCAAACCCGCTGGTCTTGGGCGCTTCGTGAACGATGACGACTCGGCCGGTTTTCTTCACGGAATTCACCACGGTGTCCCGGTCCCAAGGAACGAGCGTCTGGAGGTCAATCAGTTCACAGTCAACGCCTGAGTCCTTGATGGCTTGCTCGCACACATGGACCATGGCGCCCCAGGCAATGACCGTGCAGGCGCTGCCTTCCATGACGATGTTCGCTTCCTCGAGTGGGATGGCGAAATACTCCTCGGGCACTTCGCCGTCGGGGTGGTTATTCCAAGTGGGAACGTTGTGCGGGTCACCGTAAAACGGGCCACGATAGCACCGCTTGGGCTCGAAGAAGATGACGGGGTCGTTGGATTCAATGGCGCTCGTGAGCAGGCCTTTGGCGTTGCGAGGGTTAGAGCAGTAGACGACTTTGAGGCCTGGCGTGTGGGTGAATTGTGCCTCGGGAGACTGCGAGTGATGGTGTCCGCCTTTGATGCCGCCACCGGCAGGTGTTCGGAAGGTGACCGGGGTGGAGAATTCGCCGCCGGAGCGGTGGCGTAGTTTGGCGATTTCGTTGACGATTTGGTCGTAGGCGGGGAAGATGTAGTCGGCGAATTGAATTTCAGCGACGGGTCGCAAGCCGTTCAGACCCATGCCCATGGCGATGGCAGCGATGCCACCTTCGGCGAGTGGTGAATCAAAGACCCGGTGCGGGCCGTACTTCTCTTGCAGGCCGGCCGTAACTCGGAACACGCCACCGAAGTAGCCGACGTCTTCACCGAAGATGACGACGTTGGGATCTCGTTCGAGCTGGTGGGCCAAGGCGGAGTTGAGGGCAGCAATCATGTTCATTTTCGCCATGTTCTCACCTCACTTCCCGAGCTCCTCTCGCTGCTCTTGAACGTGCCACGGCACGGTTTCGTAGACTTCGGTAAAGATGGTTGATGCTGGGGGGTAGGGCCCAGATGCCAAATCCCCAAATTCACAGGCTTCCTTGTAGGCCGTCATGACGTCGTTGTCAATTTTTTCAGCCAGCGCCTTGTCCTTCTCCTCGTCCCATTCTCCGATCTTCATCAGGTGGTCTCGAAGACGTTCTACAGGGTCGCCACCCGGCCAGCATTCGAATTCATTGCCCGGACGGTAGGCGGAGGGGTCATCGGATGATGAATGGGCACCTGCACGGTAGGTGTAGACCTCAATGTGGGTCGGGCCAAGGCCGGCAGAGGCTCGCTCACGAGCCCACTTGGTCACGCTGTAGAGGGCGAGGAAATCATTGCCGTCCACTCGGAAAGAGGGAATGTCGTAGGCTAGGCCACGCTCGGCAAAGGTTCGTCCACCCGTGGCCAAAGAGACGTGGGTGGAAATCGCCCACTGGTTGTTGACCACGTTGAGGATGACGGGGGGTTTGAAGGTGGAAGCGAAGTTGAGAGCGTAGTGATAATCGCCCTGGGCTGAAGTACCGTCGCCAAGCCATGAGATGCAGACCTCGTCGTCGCCTTTGTATGCGCTGGCCATGGCAACGCCCACAGCTTGCGAAAACTGGGTGCCAACCGGGGAGGAGATGGAGATGAATCGTCCTTCACGCCAGGTGTAGTGAACTGGCATTTGGCGCCCACGGACGTTGTCTTCGGTGTTGCCGATGCAGTGGCAAATCATGCTGACCATGTCTCGGCCTCGAACGAATTGTGCACCGGGTTGGCGGTAAGATGGGAAGAGCCAGTCTTGTTCTTCAAGGGCCATGGTTTGGGCGATGGCGATGGCTTCTTCGCCAAACGAGCGCATGTAAAAGGAGAGTTTTCCGGTTCGCTGCATCTTGATCATGCGGTCGTCAAAGATTCGAAGTCTCATCATGTATTCAAGACCCTGAATCATGGTTGCTGCGTCCAAGTTCGGGTCCCATTCACCCTTGGCTTCACCGTCGTCGTCCAGGACACGAATGAGGCCCTTGGCGTGTTCCACGGTGTCGTCGGTGGTGCAGGTCGCCGGGTCGGGGCGGTTCAAATCCTCGGGTTGCTCGGTGAATTTTCCACCAAAAGAGGGCTCATCACCGGGGCGGAACGGAGCGACACCGATGGTGTAGGGCGTGGTCGTGACCGTGCTTCGCTCCGTCATTGATTCACCTCAGGGCTCGTCCGTCTTAAGTGGTGTCGGTGAGGATGGATGGGGTTGTGCAACCCGAACATAGGCACCAAGCATGGTTTCCTCGTTGTTGGGGTCTCGAGTTTTGCGCACAAGAAGGCCTGCTTTGTAGGATGAACGAACCAGCGGTCCACTGGCCACCCCTGCAAAGCCAAGTTCCATGGCCTTCTCTGCCCAGTCGTCGTAGCGCTGTGGCTCAGGGAATCGGTCCACTGCAAGGTGTTTTTTGGAGGGGGCGAGGTACTGGCCAATGGTCACGAGGTCAACGCCCGCCTCTCGCAAGAATCCGAGGGCTTCGTCGATTTCCTCATCGGTTTCTCCCACGCCAACCATCAAGGACGACTTGGTGATGATGTCGGGACGCAAGCGCTTGGCCTCTTTGAGGATGGAGATGGATTGGGCAAACGAGGCTCGGGCGTCTCGAACCGTCGCATCCAACCGTGGGACACATTCTACATTGTGAGCAAATACCGACAAAGGACTCTGGTCCAGTAAATGGGCCAGCGCCTCGAGGTCTCCAGCCAGGTCGGAGCACAACAATTCGAGGGTGACATCAGGCGAGGTGGTGGCCACGGCCTCAATGCACTGCTTGTAGTGGTCTGCGCCACTGTCGGGAAGGTCGTCGCGGTTGACCACCGTGATGACGGCGTGCCGCAGGTTCATCGACGCCACCGCTTCTGCAAGGTGCGCCGGCTCCTCGGGGTCGAGGGGTGGTGGACGCTTGATGGTCCCAACCGCACAAAATCGACAACCTCTGGTGCATTCTTGCCCAGCGATCATGAACGTGGCGTCCCCGCTCGCCCAGCATTCGTGGATGTTGGGGCAACGAGCCTCTTCGCACACAGTGTGGAGTTTGTTGTCCTTTACCGCTGCTTTGGTGGCGTTGAAGGTCGCCTGTTCTTCGCCACTTGGAAGGCTGGTTCGGAACCAATCGGGTAAACGTCGTGAAGGCGAACGGGGTTCGGCTACGGTGGCCATCGGGAGCGGTTTTCCTTCCATGTGATGCCCCCTGTGTGCCAACCCACCAAGCGGTCAGCAAAAAAGGTGTGCTGACTCACGAATTGCGATTTTTTCTCGCCAGTGATATACGAGGCTTCATGAATTGATGCGTGCTGTGCAACATGTGCAAGACAGGGTCGTTCTCATCACGGGTGCTGGTCAGCGCCTTGGTGCAGCCACCGCTGCACGCATGATGGAGGAGGGATGGCATGTGCTTGTCCACGTCCGTTCTTCGGTCGATGCAGCACAAGCTCTTTTGGACCAAGCGGAGGCGACCTATGGTGAATCCAGAGGGTCGCTTTTGGTGGCGGATTTGACGGATGATGAGGGCCTTCAGCACGTGGTTGGAAAGGTCCTTGAGCATCCGTTGGTACAGGCTCATGGTCTTGCAGGAATAGTTCACAATGCATCGTTCTATAGCCAAAGTTCGTTTGAAGAAACCTCCCTTGAAGCCTATCGGTCTCTCAACCGTTTGCACATGGAGGCACCCTACATGTTGACGCAATCCCTGCTTCCAGCCTTGGAACGTGCAAATGGTTCGGTGGTCGCGGTCGTTGATACCTCTTGGGGGCGTGCGTGGGAGGGCTTGGCGCATTACACCTCCAGCAAAGCGGGTCTGCGCCAATTGATGCTCAACCTCGCTGGTGAACTGGCCGGCCGGGTTCGTGTGAATTGCTTGGCTCCCGGGGCCATCATGGCCGCAGAATGGGAGGCGGAACATTTTGCCAAAGTGCTCGAGAAGGTGCCGCTTGGGCGGTCAGGGCAGGCAGAGGACATTGCCGCAGGCATTCACTTTTTGTTGACCAACGGGACCATTACGGGCAACGTGCTCCATGTCGATGGTGGCTGGACACTGAACGAATGATGAGATTCATTCAAGTGCTAGGCCCAAGCGTGCTTTCTCAACGCAGGGGTGGCTGAGGTGGTCAAAGGCGCCGGGCTTAAGATCCGGTCCCGTATGGGTTCGTGGGTTCGTATCCCACCCCCTGCACCATTTTCACGCCGGTTTTGGATGACTGAGAAGGTCAGTTTGTTGCACAAACCATGCAAAACCGTTTAACACCCCCTCCACCACGGCGATACGGTGGACTTGATGCTGTTTGGTCGGACCGAAAATGGCAAGCGTACCGTGGCCTCCGGGTTGGTGGCGCTGTTCCTCCTTTCCCTCATCGGTGTCATGGTCCCTGCTGCGCCGATGCTCGCACCCGTTCAGGTGCTGGCTGACGAGCCCACAGTGGCACCCGTCTCGGTCCCCGAACAGACCTACGAACTCTACCTTGATGCACCCACCTCTGAAACGGGTGGTCAAGGCTCCATCACCACCATTGAGCCAAACGGCGGTCAAGAAGAAGGCAGCGCAGTTTCCGGCTTGGAATTCCGCAGTGCCGAAATGATCAGTGATCTCTACATCAACGGCACAGGTGCGTCCAATACCGCCCGTCTTTCGGTTTACATTAAATTCACAGGCGATGACCAAGCAACGGCCGATGTGACCTTCTCCCTAAAGTCCGGCGACACGCAAATATCCTCTGTTAGTCGGCAACTGGATGATGCATGTTCCCCCAATTTCCTGACCAATGGTGGCTGCGACTGGTCCATCATCGAGGTGGAATTTGATGCAGGTTCCAACGGGTTCATGGTCGCCAAGGGCAAGCAGTTGAAAATCCGAATCGATGCTCAGGTCTCCTGCACTGGTGGCACAGGCGGCGTAGGCGGAGGAGGTGGCGATTGTGCCGTGGACATCGCCTTTGGGAAAATGCAGGGTTCCGGTGGCTATTCTCGCCTTCAAATCATGACCAACGCCCTGTCGGGCTCCAGCGTCCGGGTCCACAGCTGCAACGCTGCTTACGGTTGTAACTGGAACGATGCTCAGAAGTTTGAGTGGTCCCCGAACCATCGTCCAGACTTCCGAGAGATGCAGTTCTCCGTTGAAGTACGGGATGCCTTTGGTAGGGATGACATTGAGGATGTGAAACTCATCATGGACACTCCCAACGGAGCCAACGTCGTCTTTGAGAAGAATTTTGAGGACGATGATTTCAAACTTGACAACAACGGCTTGGTCGGCAATTTCACCTACACCTACGAGGCCGATATCGCCGCTGGCGATTATCCAATCCGCTTGGAGGTTGATGACGTCCAAGGGCATTCGGTGGTCTTTGAACACCCTGGCATCACGATGCTTGAAAACGATGTTTATCTCACACTTCCATCAAATCAGCCTGATGTCGTGCTCTTTGCCCCAGGAGCGGTGGTGCAGGTTGAATTTTTGGTTGAACACACGGGTTCATCGTCCAGCAGCATCGATGTTATCTTCGATTTGGAGACCAACCTTCCGTCCTCATGGTCTGACCCACAGTGGAGTGCACCCAGCAACACCTACACGCTCACCGGTGGTGGTGACTCCGTTCTTCCTGAACTCATCTTAGAAGTGCCAGAAGGGGATTTGGACAGTGCTCCGGACTCCCTCGAGATTGAGGCACGCGTCTACGCCCAAAACGAACAGGGGCAGAATCAAGAGGTTGCCATTCGGACGCTTTCCCTTGAATTTGAGGAAGTTGATACCCTTGCAGCACCCCGTATATTCGTCTATGAAGACGATGAGCACCAAAAGCAAATTGCGGATTCCACCCGACCAGAGGCGTACGATGAAACGCTTTCTCATTATGTGGATGCGGATGAAATCGGTGATTTCTACATCGATGTCTTCAATCTCGGCTTCCAAACGGACTCGTTCAAAATGCGAGTTCTTGAACAACCCGACGATTGGCAATACCGATTTTACGACAACGATACGGGACTTGAACTCGCAGAGGAAGGCATCTACTCACTGACGCCGGATATCGGCTCAACACAAATCTTGACCATTCGTATGGAAGTTTACCCGCCAGCTGACCGCGACGGTGTTGACATCGGTCTGTTTGAGATCTCTGTCTCAAGCAAAGAGGATTCAGAACTTCGCACTGATGTGGCGTTCACCGTTCACCGCACCTTTGGTATTCTTGTTGAGGTGATTTCCGATAGCGATGGCACCGGCGAGGACAATCCGCTGGGTCAAGTTGGTCCCGTCACCGGCGACGCTACGGTCTATTTCAATCTGCGAGTCACCGACTCCAGCGACACGGGGGCTGGTTCAACAACGTGGAAAATCGTCAATCCGCGAGATGTTGAACAAAACGCAGAGAACAATCCGAAATACGCTGCATGGGACTACATCATTTCCAACGGCACCAACTCGAATTTGGTGGCCGTGAACTTGGCGCCCGATGAGTACATCGACATGAAACTCGAAATCACCTTGCGAGGCCAAGTCGAAGCAGGTGAACACACCGTTTACACTCGGATTATTGAAGAGGGCGTCGACGTTGAAGACGCTCGGTATTTCGACCTCCCGGTTAAAGTCGTTATCCAAGAAGAGGTTGTCCCCAACCGATTGGAGATAACGGACAAGACCGAGAAATCTCGTTTTGCTCCTGGGGAGTCAAAGAACCTCGAATACCGAATCAGCAATCAAAACAACATCCCTCTTGACGTGGTCATCCGCCTCGACCAACCCGCCGGCTGGGAGGGTGCCATTCGGGCCACTTCCAGTCAGCAAGGCAGCGATTTCCTCATCATCAACCTCCCCGCTTATTCCTCCAAGGACTTCAGCGTGACGATGGTTGCTCCCGAGGATCTCAAGGACAGCGAGGAGGCTCAATTTGAGTTCAGGGTCACCCCCATGAACAACGAGACGCCCTTTGCCGATGAGTATGTCCAGAAGTTCACCTTCCCCTACATGACCGAGTGCAGCGGCGTCAACTGCTTGTTGCTCGAACTCATCAATCCCGAACCTCAGACCATCGTCTTTTACGCCCTAATTTTGGCACTGCTCTTCTATGCACGTGGCCGGTCCGGTCGTACAGGGGACGTCTTCTACGAGGAGGACATGGCTGAGGTTGAGAATGAGGTGAAACCCATTGACGACGATGATGATGATTTGCCCGCTCCCGTGCTCGCTCAACAAGACGATGATGATGATTTGGAATTGCTTGAAGAACTCGAAGATTTGTGAGTTCAATCCGGCGTATGAAATCGTTGTTGTATGAACATCGTACCATTTCCCTTATGAGGCATCAGACACACCCAACAGCGTGAGACCCATGCTGACAGGCTCGAATTCCAATGCGGCCGCGATTCGACCAGCCCTCGCAGAGCGGAAAAAAGCGATGAAATCGCTCATGCTCACCCTCTTGATGGT
>DAGF01000003.1 GCA_002495645.1 Euryarchaeota archaeon UBA549 | reverse complement strand
CTATCAACGAGAATAACGGTGGTTTTTCACCATACACATGCTCATAAGCGGCACGCGAAAACCCGAGGTTGAGCGAGATGGAGACGGCAGCGTTCCTTGACGAGGTGGCCAAGCGTATCGCAGCCTACATCGCCTCAAAGGATGAAGAGGGGCGAGTCAACCCTTCGGCAAGCCTTGCCACCATGCGACGTACCCTCGATATCCAACTCCCGTTGGAAGGTCATGGGCTCAACGCGGTGCTGGACGATTTGGATACGTTCATCGCCAACAGCGTCAAAACCCACCGTTCAGAGTTCATGAACCCGTTGTGGGGGGGCTTGTCCCTTCCGGCTTTTGCCGGAGAAATGATCGCTGCCATGACCAACAATTCGATGTACACCTACGAACTTTCACCCATCGGTACGGTGATTGAGCAAACGATCCTTCGACGCATGTCGGAGATGGTTGGGTTCCCTGATGGATTCGGAACGCTCACCACGGGCGGCTCAAACGGAAACATGCTCGGAATGCTGTGTGCCCGAGAGCACCAGATGGTTGGTTCAACAAAAACGGGCTTTGATGGTCGTAAATCGGTCATCTTCGTCTCAGCAGAGGCCCATTATTCCGTGCTCATGGCTGCGAATGTCATCGGTATAGGGCACCAAAACATCATCAAGGTTCAATGCGATGACGACGGCCGAATGATGCCCAATCGCCTTGAGGAGGAGATTGCCTTTGCTCGTCAAGAAGGTTTCAAGCCGTTGTGCGTTGTTGCCACCGCTGCCACCACAGTCCGAGGCGCCTACGATGACTTGGAGGCGCTTGCTACCATCGCTCATCGCGAGAACCTCTGGCTTCATGTTGACGCTGCTTGGGGTGGGACCTGTTTGTTTTCCAATGAACATCGACGATTGATGGACGGCATTGACAAGGCGGACAGCGTCTGTTGGGATGCCCACAAAATGATGGGGGTGCCGTTGATTTGCAGCGCTTTCTTGGTCAAGGACCCCATGGTGTTACGCCGACTATGCGACCACACCAACGTCGCCCATTACCTGTTTCACAGCGAGGCCGAGCTCGATGATTTGGGGCGTTATTCGCTCCAGTGTGCACGGCGCAATGATGCACTCAAACTTTGGCTTGAATGGCGTGCTCGTGGCGATGCAGGCTGGGCGAAGATGGTCGATACTCGGATGGCCGATGCAGCTTATTTGGAACAGAACATCACCGACCACCCCTCGCTCGAGATGATGTCTTCGCGAATGTGGACCAATGTTTGTTTCCGTTTTACGACCGAGGATAGCGAAGTCGATTTGAACTCCCTCAACACCGAAATCCGAAAGCGATTGATTCAGGAAGGCACCTTCATGGTCAGCCGTTCAAACATCGGTGAGGATGTTATTCTCCGCATGGTGGTGGTGAATCAAAACGTCAACCGGACAACACTCGACCGCTTCCTCGAGCGTGTTGTTCATCACGGCGAGGAAATCTGTCGGGGCCTGCCTCCGCTCAGCGAACCATGAACGGATGTTTATGGAGTCCATTGAACCCCGTTGTGGCATGAGCGACACACCACCTGTGCGAACAGCGCTGTTTGAGGAGCACTTGGCTTTGAATGCCAACATGGTTGATTTTCATGGGTTTGAACTTCCGATTTGGTATTCCAACATCAAGGATGAACACCTCGCCACCCGGTCTGGTGCAGGTCTCTTCGATGTCTCACACATGGGCTCGTTCCGCTTTTCAGGTCCCGATGTTCGGTCATGGTTGGAATCCATTGCTACCCAAAGGGTCACCTCCGTTGAAGCACCTCGATGCGCCTACACCCATTTCCTCGACGAGGACGGATTCCTCATCGACGACATGATTTTTGCCGTGGTCAGCGAGACGGAAATCCTCGGCGTTCCCAACGCATCAATGATCGATGTCATGTGGACCTGGTTCTCAAAACACCTGCCCAGCGATGGTTCAGTGGTCATGGAGAATCTCTCCTCTGCCACTTCCATCATGGCCCTTCAAGGGCCGAATGCCAAGCAAATTCTCGATGGGGCCATGGGTGAAGGACAACACGTTGGCCGGTTCAAGTGGCGAGCGCTGACCGAGAACAACCTCGGGACCTCCGGTTGGATTCAAGGGACTGGCTACACCGGTGAGGCCGGCTACGAAATCTTTGTTCCAAACGAGGAAGCTGCTCCTCTTTGGCGTGCTTTGGTGGCCAATGGAGCGACACCAGTGGGCCTGGGTGCACGGGATACGCTGCGTCTTGAGAAAGGCTACCTGTTGTCTGGCGTTGACTTCTGTTCACCCTCCCTTTCTGAAGATGATGACGGTTTCCTTGCCAGGGATTCTTGGGAAACCAATGTTCCGTTCGGGCTGGACTTGAATCACGAATTCATTGGAAAACATCGGGTGGTGAGCCACGACCCTTCCGATGAGCGCTGGTGGGGTGTCAAATACCTGGAGAAGGGGCCGCTTCCTCGTCCAGGAAAAGATGTGACGTCTCTGGATGGCGAGCCCATTGGCCGCCTCTCATCGGGTGCGCCCTCGCCAAGCCTTGACAACACCGGCATCGGTATCGGCTATCTGGCCAACGTCAAGGAAGGCGACGAGGTGTTGGTCGTTGCAAGTCCCCGCAAATCGGTACGGGCTGTTGTCGTTCGTCCACCGTTTTACTGAATCATCCCAAAAACTTCGTCCATGGCATCCAGCCAACGCTGGCGCTCACGCTCACCGCTGGCTGTCAATTCAACCACCCGGTCCTTGAGTTCAAGCAAGGCTTTACCGATGGCTTCCTCTTCTCCCCAAGGTGCTGCCAAACCAAGGCCTTCCGTTTGGGCAACATCACCCATCAAGCAGTCGTCATTGACCAGACTTGGGATGCCTTGAGCCGCCGCATCAAACATCTTCACCGGAAGTGCCCCTTGCAGAATGTTGCCCCGCAGGGGCGAGTACATCGCATACATGACGTCGACTTCACTCAGAAGTTCAGGAAGTTCATCGTGGCCGTACGGCCCGCTTACCTCTGCCTCCAAGGTGCCCTTCTCGACTTCCTCCATGAGCATCGTGCGCACCTTGGTCGCCATGGTGCCATCCCCGGCAACCCGAATTTTGGGTCGGTCGCGAGGTGGCAAGGATTTCACGGCTTGAACGAGCAGGTCAAAGGCCTTGATGTCCCGTACCCGTCCAATGTAGCCGACGGTCCAGGTGTCTGTTGGGGGTGTTTTTGCTTCCGCAAACGGCGGCATGGGCCGATTTTCCACAACATGCCCGTCCAGTCCATGATGGTGTAACCACTCCAAAAATCCCCGAGCCTTGCCGCCGCCGAGTTGTGCGCTTGAGGCTATGATGGTCGTCGCTTGTTTTGCTCGGTTAAGCATCCGCTTCTTCATCTGGCCGCTCATACCCGCTCGGATTCGTGACTGGGGGGCAGCGTAGCGAATCCACGTGTGTTGAAGGTCGTGCATATCGAACACGAACGGTACGTTGTGTGATGCTTTGAGAGCGCAACCCACGCGAAGTGTGTCGGCGTCGTGGCAATAGACCATGGCCGGGGGTTCGTTGGCCAATGTCCGAACAACCTTTTGCTGGAATCGGCGGATGCCACGGTAGGTGTTGATGGTTCCACCGTAGGCCACAGGACCAAGCCGGTACCGCATGATGCGGACACCGTGGTGGTTTTCGCTCATGGGGTGTTGTTCTTCGCGGTCAAATGCGTGGACGGTGACGGTGTAGCCGGCCTCTTGCATCCAACGAGCATGCCGCAACACACGAGGGTCCGGAGCGCACGCGTTGGTGACCACCATCGCCACTCGGACCATGCTCCTCGCACGGCCTTTCTTGTCATAGGCTGTTCCCTGTGTTCAGGTGGTGCGAAGCAATTCATTATGAGCGGAGCGCGCATGGATTTTCACATACCCAATCGCTTGGAGTGTGTTCATCATGGTCGACCAACTACCTAACAGGGGCCGAGAAGCGGAAATGCTGAAGGAAATGGGCCTACAATCCATGGAGGATTTGTTCTCTGACATCCCCGCTGATGTCCGTTTTAACGGCGAATTGCCGCTGCCCGCACCCCAATCAGAGGAGGAGATTCTCAGCGATGCACGTCGCCTGCTCGGGTCGAACACAGCCATGGGGAGTCGACCCTCGTTCCTCGGTGCGGGTTTGTACCGAAATTACGTTCCAGCCTCGGTGTTCCAACTGGTCACTCGTGGTGAATTTTTGACCGCCTACACGCCGTACCAACCCGAGGTCAGCCAAGGCATGCTCCAAGCGATGTGGGAATTCCAGACACTGGTCTCCGAACTCGTCGGTCTACCCATCGCCAACCTTTCTCTCTACGATGGCTCAACCGCTGCCGCCGAAGCCCTCACCTGTGCTGTGCGAGTTCACAACCGGAAAGCGACCCAACCCGACACCGTTTACGTCTCCGCTCTGACCCCACCCGACAAGCTCTCCGTCATGCACAATTATTGCCAAGGTGCCGAAATTGACATCCGATTCATCGCCCACAACGACGACGGTACCCTGGACCTTGAAGCACTCAAAGCCGCCGCCGGTTCGTGCGGCGTCTACCTTGAACAACCCAATCCCTTAGGCGTCTTGGACGAAGGCTTGACGTCCGTGAAGGAAATCATCGGTCCCAACACGGCCCTCATCGTCGGTGTTCAACCCGTCTCCTTGGGCATGGTGGAAGCACCCGGCCACTACGGCGCCGATATCGTCGTCGGTGAAGGTCAACCACTGGGCAGCCCGGTCACCGGCGGTGGCCCGTTGTACGGCATCTTTGCCTGCACCAAGCCCTACCTGCGCTTGATGCCCGGACGCATCGTCGGCCGGTCGATTGACGTCGATGGTAAAGAGGCCTACTGCCTCACGCTCTCCACACGAGAGCAACACATTCGTCGACACCGTGCAACCTCCAACATCTGCACCAATGAAACGCTCATCGCTTTGATGGGGGCCATGCACATGGCGCTTCTGGGCCCGGACGGGCTACGAGATTTGGCCCACCGGAACATGATGGCGTGTCAAAAGGCCAAGGAAGTGCTCGCACAGACCCCTGGCGTTCGTGTTGTTCACGACGCTCACCACTTCAACGAATTTGCCATCCAAGTGCAGGGTTCCGCTGCTGAATGTTTGGCTTATCTTGACAGCAACGGCATCATCGGAGGATTGGACCTCGCTCGCTGGTACGAAGGAACCACCAACCAAATTCTGGTCACCACCACCGACCAAACGACGCTTCGGGATATCGAAGCCTTCTCCGCCCAATTGGCCATGTGGTCGTCCCATTCGGGGGTGAGCGCATGAGCCACCTCTTCAACCACAACGGTGCTGAAAACACGGGATACAGCCAGCCCGCTCCGCTCAGCAGCGAGAGCAAACCGGTCGTTCCAAAGGGATTGGTTCGCAAAGCAGCCGCTCGCTGGCCTCGCCTTTCCGAGCCCGAAATGGTGCGCCATTACACGTGGCTTTCCAAGCGAAATTTCGGTATTGATACCGGCTTCTACCCGCTGGGTTCCTGCACGATGAAGCACAACCCGAGGGTCAACGAAGTCATTGCCCAACTCCCAGGTATTGCCGACATTCACCCACACCAACCCGAGCATCACCTGCAAGGCTTGCTCTCGATATTCTACGAGATGCAGCACATGCTCGAGGTCTGTGCGGGTATGGACCAGGTCACCCTCCAGCCCGTGGCAGGTGCCCAAGGTGAGTTCACGGCCGTTCGTTGCATTCAGGAGTACTTCCGTCTGCGTGGAGAGGACCAGCGAACCAAGGTCATCGTTCCTGATTCGGCTCACGGCACGAACCCCGCCAGCGCCGCCATGTCCGGTTTCGAGATTGTTGAAATTCCCAGTCTCGAGGACGGCAGAATGGATTTAGATGCGCTTGCAGCGGTGGCAGATGAAACCACGGCGGCGATGATGATCACCAACCCCAATACCCTGGGTCTGTTTGAAGCCGACATCAAAGCAGCCAGTGAAATCGTCCACAAGGCTGGTGGCCAGATGTATTACGACGGTGCGAACTTCAACGCCATCCTCGGCATCACCTCTCCCGGATTGATGGGCTTTGATGCCGTTCACTTCAACCTCCACAAGACCTTCTCGCAACCCCATGGCGGTGGCGGTCCCGGTTCAGGCCCCATCGGTGTGAAAGCCCACCTCGCCCCCTTCTTGCCCGGTCCGTTAGCGACACGCCGCTCACCAACGGCCGACGAATTGCCGCAATGCGTCGAC
>DAGF01000117.1 GCA_002495645.1 Euryarchaeota archaeon UBA549 | reverse complement strand
GAGAGGTAAGCAGGGTAGCCTTCCTCACCGGGCATCTCTTCCAAACGGGACGAAATTTCACGCATGGCTTCTGCCCAACGGGAGGTCGAGTCTGCCATGAGGGCGACGTCGTAGCCCATGTCTCGGAAGTATTCGGCGATGGTGATTCCGGTGTACACAGAAGCCTCACGAGCGGCCACAGGCATGTTCGAGGTGTTGGCGATCATGACCGTTCGGTTCATGAGCGGCTTTCCGGTGTTCGGGTCGATCAAGTGAGGGAACTCGTCCAACACTTCGGTCATCTCGTTGCCACGCTCCCCGCAGCCGATGTAAACGACAAGTTGAGCGTCAGAATACTTGGCAAGGGATTGCTGTGTGACCGTCTTTCCGGAACCGAATGGGCCGGGGATACCTGCTGCACCGCCTTTGGCGAGTGGGAACAGGAAGTCCAGAATGCGCATACCGGTCACCAATGGGGTGTCTGGTGCGTACTTCTGCGTGTAAGGGCGTGGGGAGCGGACGGGCCACTTCTGCATCATCTGCAACTCCGTGCCGTCCTCAAGCACACAAACGGTTTGTGTGACGTTGAAATCACCGGATTCGATGGACTTGACCTTGCCGCCTTTGCCGGGTGGGACCATGATCTTGTGAACGATGGTCTCGGTCTCTTGGACGTGGCCAATCACTTGGCCGCTGACCACATCATCGCCCTTGGCGACTTGGGGCTCAAAGGTCCAGGTCTTTTCCATGTCAAAGGCGTCGGCGTCAACACCACGGGTGATGAACACGCCCATGACTTCCTCAAGGGAAGCAAGAGGTCGCTGAATACCGTCGTAAATCTGGGTTAGGAGGCCAGGCCCAAGGGAAACGGACAACGTCTCTTCGGTGTTCAACACGGGCTCACCGGGACGAATACCCGAGGTGTCTTCGTACACCTGGATAACAGCCTTTTCGCCGTGCAGTTCAATCACTTCTCCCATCAAACCTTCATGGCCAACACGTACAACGTCATACATTGCAGCGTTCATGCCCGTAGCGGTTACGACAGGTCCCGAAATTCGGTAAATCACTCCTTCATTGCTCATTTTTTCTTCCTCCTGTTTTTGGTTGGAACATCACTTCCACAAATCGACTCCTATGGCCTTGCGAATGGTGTCTCGCAAGGTGGTGTCTTCCTCCGTACCGATGCCGAGCACGGTGGGAGAAACGGACGCCGACAATTGATCTCTCAATCGGTCGGGCAGCGTGGACATCACGGCGGAGTCGACCACCACGATACCAACGGTTTTACTGTTGAGGAGCGAGCGAAGTGCAGCATGCAATTCGTCATCGCTCTCGGGATTATGAAGATTGGACAGTCCAGCGAGCTGGAAGCCAAGGGTAAAGGCGGGTGAACCAACGACCGCGATATCCATGATTTCACCTCAGAGGACGTGCGCCTCAAGCACTTCAGCGGAAAGGCCGGCCAAGCGACCCCGTACAATCAATCGCAAATCGGAGACTTCCTGGACCTTCATGGCGATGTAGTGGATGATGGGGAGAGCCGATACTGGATGGAGGTAGCTCATCCGTTGCATCATGGCGTATTCTCTGGCCTTCATCCACGTGACGACGGGGTCCAGGCTGCGAGTGGCTTCGGCCTCTTCGAGCACCGCCTCAAACGCAGCGTTATCAAACCGGTCGCCTGCGCGGAGCAGGTCAAGCATCGCATCCTTCCCACCAGCGGCAATCGCTGAGAACGCACGCTTTGGAACGAGACGTCCACCAGGAATCAACAAGGTCACCAGTTGTTCGTTGGAGATGCCAACCGAACTGGCTTCCAGGATGTTAACGATGTTTTTGTGATCGATTTCTGCGGCAAACAACCTGGACAAGAACCGGGCAGGGGCTCCTTTGGAGAGAAGCAACGCTCGTTGTGACGCAGCGTAGTAGTGGCGGTCAAGTGCGTCTTCATAGTCGGCCAAGGAACCATTTTCAGGGACCTTGGCGAGCGCTGAGCCGAAGGACTTTCGTCGCATCAAGGCAGCAGCGGATTTCATGTCGTCGCAACTTTCGACCACTTTCAGCCATGGCGTGTTGACATCGTTGATCTCCGGAAGGATGCTGTTACCAACTTCCTCAACCGAGACTTCGTTGTGAATGGCACGGAACACGGCCTTGGCGTTCTGGTACTCAAATCGGGACGTGTAAATCTCGATGAGCGGGCGAATGGTCCTGTTGGCCATGTTCACCATCTCGGTCAATTCACCTTCGAGGTTGTGCGTCAACGCCGCTTCAACCAAGTCGCCACCGGAGAGTTTTCCGGCGTACAGGTCGATTTCAGTTCGGTATCCAATATCACCCACCGCCACCGTCAATTGGTCAACGGATTGGTTGATGAGTTGACGAAGGCGAGCTCGGTCTGCCAACTTCTGCCGTCGTGCCTTGGCACGTGAGACGACATAAGGGGTGTTTCCGAGCATCATGTGTTCACCTTCTTCATCCAAACAAAGTTTCGTTCACAGCAGCGAGTTGGTTGGACCAGGCTCGCTCAAGCATGTTGTCAAATCGCATGTCAAAGGAAACGGAGCCATCCTCGGCTTCCAAAACGAAACCACCGAGTCCATCCACGCTTTCGCCAACCTTGCGGTCGCCTGCTTCCTTCGAAATGGCGGCGCGGTCAACTTCTACGGGACGAATCACAAACTTGCCTTTGGCGAGTTTCTTGGAACTGGCCAGCAGGGACTTCAGAAGAGCAGCTCGTCCCTTCATGCCGGGGTCAGCAATGTGGCTTCGTGCAGCCTCGAGGGTTGCATCGAGCACTTTGCGACGGGCGATCAGAACGTCCTTCTGGTTGGATTGTCGGGCGCTTGCCACGGTTTCTCGGGCAATTTGCTCGGCTTCTTTCTCAGCACGCTGCTGGGCTTGTTCGCGCAGCGCTGAGGCTTTGGCTTCGGCGTCGGCAAGCAACTGCTTGGCTTCGGCTTTAGCGTCTGCAATCAACGCTTTTGCGTCGCTTTCAGCGGCCGCAGCGATGTCATTGGCAAGTGTTTCTAGGGTCATCGTATCGTCTCCATTGTTCGTCGTTCAGGTCTGGGCAGAGCCCAACGGTCAACCGTCGTCCTCAGTTGAGGAAGAGCGGAAGGGCACCGAGAATCACGATGGATTCTGGGAGAGCGGTGAAGATCAAAGCGACACCGAACTTGCTGCCGTCTTCGGCGAGCATGCCGACAGCTGCGCTGCCGATGGCGGCTTGGGAGAAACCTGCACCGATGGCGGCAAGGCCAAGGGCAAGTCCGACACCAACGTCGCCGGTCATTCCGTCAGTTGCACTCGAATCGGTCGATGCGTCTTCCGCAGCAGCGACACCTTGGGCGACCAAGGCGAGCGTTGCCAGAACGATCAGTGTGCGTAGGCTCATTTTTAGGGTATTCTTGTTCATTTTTCTACCTCCAGTTTTGTGTCCATGGGACTATGATTGCCCCTCCGTGTGGAGGGTGCGACCGCCAATCGGGGTAAAAACCCGACCGGAGCCGTCGTAGAACTTGCCCATCCATTCCACGAAGTGGAGACGGGCAGCGTGGATGCTCGGTGAGAGCAATCCGAGAGCGAGTGCAAAGGCTTGGATGAAGAGGAACAGCACGAGACCCAGGACGATGGAAACGACGCCGCCGCCGGACCACATCAATTCCCAGCCCATGGTGATGGAGACTTCGGCAATCTTCACGCCGGCAACGCCGACGCCCATCACACGAAGGTAGGACAGTGTGTTGGCGAGCAGGCCAAAGGTCTCGATGGGACCCATGATGAAACCGCCAGCCCATCCAAACTTTTCAAAGACGGCCAAGCCGATGATGAGGCAGCCAACACCTACGAGGGTAGCGATGGCGTAAGGCGTTGCATCGAAGACGCCCTGATCGGTGGTCAGGAATCCATAGATGTGGAGCGTTCCAGCGGCGAGGATGATGATCCAACTGCCCTTCTCAAAGAAGGCTGCAAGGATGCCGTGTGCTCGAGCCACGTTGATGAAACCGAGAATGAACCCGAACATAAGGTGGGCCACGCCCAAATAGACCGAGAGGAGGACGTATTCGCTGAGCGAAGAAGTGGCTCGGTGGAACGGAATGTGCATGTAGCTCATGTTCAGCGTTTCCGTCACAAAGGCTGGGAAGGTGATGTTGTCGTAGGTCCAGGCGTAAATTCCAGCCAACGGGGAGGCGTCGCCCATTTGACCCGTGTCGTCCCACACAAAGCCGAAACCTTCTGCGAAGAGGAAGCCCCAAATCATGCACCAAACGCCCATCCACTTGAGGATGGTGATGCCGTTCTTAGCAACGGGGTCGGCGGCGAAGGATTGTGTTCCAAGCCAGAGGCCGAGAAGGAAGATGATGAAGCCGTAGCCAAAGTCGCCCAAAATGAGGCCGTAAATCATTGGGAAGGTGAGCATCAGGAAGAAGGTCGGGTCAAATGTCCCGTACGTTGGTCGGCCGACCAAGCCCACCATCAATTCGAACGGGCGTGAGACGGCGTCGTTTTCCAGCGCAACCGGTGGCGTGGGCTCGTGGTGGTGATCGTCGTGGTCGTCGTGATGATGGTGGTCGTTCACGAAGGCCTCAATTTCAACGTGAGAAGCCATGTCCTTGAGGGCGGATTTCACACTGCCCGCTTTGGAGGTTGGAACCCACGCATCAAGGGCGAAGGCTTGACCGGAGACGGCCAATTGCGTGGGCGCCGTGTGAATTTCGTCTTCCTTGGTCAAGTACTCGTGGATGGCAAGGATGTTGCGGCCGTTGTTTCGGGCCCATCGCTGTGCATCTTCAGAAGCGGAGAACATGGTGCCTTCGACCTTGCTGCGCTTTGCCAGCAGTTGCTTCAAGACCTCATCGGGCGAGCCGCTCATGTTGGGGATTTGAACAGGTTTACCGCCCAACTCGCCGATGGCCATCTGCACTTCTGCGCCTTCAGAGGGCAGGCAAGCGACAGCGACGATGCCTGGAGCAGAAGCAAGTTCGACTTTCATGGACAAGGGGCCGAAAACTGAGCGTGCCTTGCTGGCTTTTTTGGTTTCTGCAACGTAAACTTCCACGCGGTCTGAGCCAGCAAGGAGTTCCAGGTCCATGTT
>DAGF01000113.1 GCA_002495645.1 Euryarchaeota archaeon UBA549 | reverse complement strand
GCGAGAGAATAATGCACTTGAGCTTCTTGCACAAATACGTCATAATCTCGATCACCTACCTGACCCCAAAACCCGCTAAGGTCTGCTTGGGATCGCATTCGCTTCGGCTTTGCATCAGGGAGGATGGAGACGGTCATTGTCCGAAGACTCTGCCCCCAACGCCGTTCCCAGACGACGCAAGCAACCAAGCCACATACAACCTGTATATGAACATAACCGCCGTCACAACGCCCCAAAAATGAGGCACTGCGAGCCAAAACGGTGGGGTTCAAGGCTTTTCGGCTCCATCAAAGGACCAAAACGAAGGCGTGGTACCATCGCCCGTGCTCTTTTCATCCTCAGGAACGGCGGGTGGCGTCTTGTCCTCAATGGGCCCGTAGCCCCACGGTCCGCCTTTGTTGACTGGACTCGTAGCCTTAGAGGATGCGGCTTGTTTCGTCGTGGTTTTACCGTCGCCTTCAACAACACGCTTGGATTCTGACGCATCGACTGGTTTGTTTTTCTCCGCCTCTCGCTCTTTGTCCCTCAAGGCGATGACATAGGCCAACAAGCGCTCGGCGTCCTCCCTGTTAGCGACCGTTGTCAGGCCCGCACCCTCGTAGATGGGGCGCCTGTAGACCTCATCGGCGGCCTCACCTCGGTCAAAGACAACATCCACCGATTGTTGACGGTAGTACCACTCGAGAATATGTTTAGCGTCGCCATCACTGTCCCACGACTGCACCTCGGTGAAGTAGTAAAGCGTAGGTCGGTCCCGAGTACCTCGATCGAGTTCTTTGATGTTCAATGCGCCCGAATCAACGCCCATGGCCCCCATCAGGTCTTTGAGAACCCCTTCGTGAACGGTATGGTCGTTGTCGTCTTCAAAGAAAAACAACGTTTGGGTGTGGCCTTCCATGGTCAACATCACGTTCACGCCGGGATGTTGCGTCGTCCAGTATCGCACAGGCCCTTCGTCCCCACCCCCCGACCTGTGTTCTTGGATGCGAACACTGCGAAGAAGTTGGACAGAGTTGAAGTCCACGCCGGACCAGTTGGTGGGGAAGGAAGGTAAGGAGCCTGCACGCTTGCGAGTGATGCGTTGACCGGTGCGGTCAATCACGAACACTGTGCGTCGTCGGTCAGCAGCGAATAAAAATATCAAGCCGATGGGAAGGCTGCAACACACCAATTCAAGAGGGAATTCTGTTTGCTCGTGCCAAGCATCGTAAGCGAGGTCTGCTGAGACCGAAGCCCTTGATTCAAATTCCTGGTAGGACCAAGCGCTCCCCTCAACTTTGTGCATGTGCAGGAAGGTCGTCATTGCGCCAATGTCGGAAGCGTGGTACATCCAAACGTCGTCGTAAGGGTGAGCACCCTCCTCGTATGTTCGACTTTCTCCATCAGCAACCTCTGTGCCGCACCACTCTGGATAGGTGAAGGAGCCATAGAGGTCTTCGACCTTCCAATCCTCTTCAAGGCTGAATTCGGGAATAAGGCGTTCGCAGAAGTAGGTGCCATCCTCAACAAACCCGTAAACGATTGACTCATCCACGTCCTCCCATCGGTACGTTTCCACCCAAACATCATCTTCAAATCGCGTTTCTTCGCGAATGTGTTGGTCCTCGCTCACTTCCAGGCTGACCAATTCATTGAAATCAGGGAATCCAATCCACTTGCAATACAATGGATTATCTCCAATTTTGACTTCAATTTGGTCCGAACGACAAGCCTCCTCGCCGTCAATGACGCTGGAGGTTTCTGTGTGGTTTTGGATGATGGAGGCGCTGGTGCCCAAAAACATAGAGGCTGCCACGAGCAAAATTAGACTCATGGCAATGCGAACGGCAGAGCCACCGGTGGGCTCCAGTCGAGTCCCTTGTTCGTCGGAGACCACTCGATGGGAACCACGGTCGTTTTTCACCCATAGAATGGGGTCGCCGTGAACCATGCACAGCAACCTCGCAGTGTTCTATTTGAGGGTTTATCCAACGCTTGACCAGAACGCATCACTGCCGCCTTGAGGTTCGCTTCCCGTTTGCTCATCTTTTTCGGACGGAACCTCTGGTGCAAGATCCATTTGCGACCCGCCATTTGGAGTGGTAGGTTCCTTCTCTTCACCCTCAATCCTGACAATCGCATCGACGCCGACAGCTTGTGCCAGCGCCACGAGAAAGGGGTCTTGGTGAACATTCAACGATGGACCAATGAAAAACACAAGGGCCTGTTCAGCACCACCTGCATCAACACTCAGACGGTCGCCCCACTTGGTTTCATAATAGCCATCGTTAACATCGTCAGAATGGCCTGAATACCAAACCTCCTCCCTTGTTCGTTTGACTTTGAACGTGTTAAGGTCGGCATCCTCCCAATTCCAACCCGAGAACCTTGTTCCAGTGAAGGATTTGTGCCACTGGATGGAGTTTGACGGTCGGTTGAAGGTCAGTTGAAAATTACGGAAATCATTCATGCCACGAAGCATAAACAAACCAACGCCGCTGAAAATCAGAGGGAACAAAACACCCATGAGACCGTCGTTTGCATCAACGAGATACCCTCGGTCAATCACCGTGGTGTTGGTAAATTCAAGATAATACACATGACTGTAGGTCATGTCAAAGACCTGGTAGAGCCGTTCCCCGTCAAACGGTGCGGATTGCGTTGAGGTGAAGTCTTCATCGTTTCCAAGGTCGATATTATCGCACCAGGAGGGTCTTGCACTCCATATGGACGGGTACGTCAGGTCTTCTGTAGACCATTCCATTGGTAGCGTGGATGCTGGCCGAAAAAAATCACAATAAGCATAACCATCATCCCCGATTTCAGCGAGGACGATGTAATCGCCCTGAGCAGACCAACGGAAATGGCTGATGGCTTCTCCATTCAAATAACGGAATCGATCTTCGGACGCCTCGAGTGTCTCATACGACATCTGTGAATCATGGTCAAGACAGTGGGCTGTTCCATCCCCGGTGAAAAACGGTTCGTCATCTGAAGAAATACAGTGTTCTTCCCCAGCCATCCACCATTCGTAAGCACCGACGGCCGCACCGCCGAGTCCCACACCGATGAACAACAGGCTGAACGCAACAAATGGCAGGAAAAAAAGGACATCACTCCATGCAAAGGAGGACCCTTTTATCACAACACGGTCGGGGCTTGAAACCACCTGGAGTTCATCAGAACCGTGGACTTGAAACAGGGTGCCTTGGGGCTTGGTCGGCCTCAACATGAACGGAGCCCCGTTCTCTTCCTACATCAAGGATTACTCGGCACCGAAGAAC
>DAGF01000087.1 GCA_002495645.1 Euryarchaeota archaeon UBA549 | reverse complement strand
AGCACGTGCATGGCCTGTTCGATGTTGTAGGCCACGCCGCCTTCAAGGGCGACGTGGTCGGCGAGGGCGGGGCCGGCTGCCAGTTTGTCCATGTAGCAGTCAGGTGCATGGAGTAGGGTGCCTCGTGGAGCCGCTGCGAGCACGGCGATGGAATTGGGGAGGTTATCCGCGCAGTTATTGGTGCACTCCAGCGGGTCAACGGCGATGTCGATTTGAGGCGCTCCAGCCGCACCGATCATCGAACCGAGTTCTTCACCAATGTACAGCATGGGTGCATCGTCTCGTTCACCTTCACCGATGGCGACTCTACCGTCAAAAGGGACGGCGTCAAAGGTGCGTCGCATGGCCTCTACAGCGGCGTCATCTGCTGCGTTTTTGTCGCCTTTTCCGCGCCAGGCAGCGCTGGCGATGGCCGCTTGGTCAACGGCTTCGACGAAGTGGTGTGCGAGGTCGCCAACGATGCCCATGATAGGCTGGACTCGCGGGAACGCCATCAAGTCAGCGGTTCAGTTTCCCTTGAATTTCTCAACGACTTCAAGGTCGGAGATGCGGGCGACTGGGTACTGCCCATCGTCGTCTTTTTCGAGGGATTTTACCATGTCAAAAGCGCACAGGAGGCCTGCAGCCACCCCGGTTAACGCTTCCATTTCGATGCCCGTTTTGTAATGAGCACTGACGGTAACCGTGCACCACAAACTGGTATCTTCCCACGACCATTCGACCGACGTGCCTTCCAGCGGTATCGGGTGGCAGTGAGGAATAATTCTAGGGGTGTCCTTGACGGCTTGAATGGCCGCAATCGTCGAGGCTTCCAGAACGTCGCCTTTCTTGATACCGCCAGACACAATCGCAGCTTTGGTGGACTGGTTGAGGATGACCCTTCCTTTGGCCGTCGCCCGTCGTTCAACCACGGGTTTGCTGCCGATGTTGACGATGCCTTCGATGGATTTCTCACTCAGCCCAATCCCTCCTTCCAGGTCTCCCCGTCGGTGGTGACCTCTTTCTTCCATATGGGTGCTTGCTTTTTCAACTCATCAATCAGCCACTCGCACGCCTGAAAGGCTTCTTTTCGATGAGGACTGCCCACATGAATGGCCACGATGGGCTCTTGGGGGCCGACCGAACCGGTGCGGTGGGCCATGGCGACCGAGCGTACGCCGAAGTGCCCAATGGCTTCCTGTGCCAAACGAGACAGCACCGGGGTCAGTTTATCCTGCCAAGCATCAAACTCCAATCGCAACACATCGGCGTCGCCTTCAGTTTCTCGGGTCAAGCCAACAAAACTGACCACGGCTCCACACCCCTTGGTGTCCATTCGGCTGCGCAGGCCGTTTGGGTCGAGCACATCAGGTGCTTCTTCAACCAAGACTGCGCCCGACATAAGTGGAACGAGAAGAGCACATCATTCAAACCTCACGCCTCCATGGCCATGCATGGCCGATGCCGCTTCAACATCCGAACCCATTCACATCATGGGCGCAGGGTTGTCGGGTTTGGCTGCCGCTATCGTGCTGGCCAAAGCCGGAAAAGAGGTTCATGTTCACGATGTTCGTGCTGACTCAGGGGCTCGCTTTGACGGTGATTTTCAAGCGCTTGAAAACTGGAGCATGGATGCTGACTTTTTCGACCAATTGGCCCAGTGGGGCTTGGATGCGTCATCCTTCAAAGCCACCACCTTTGACACGGTGGATTTGATTCATCCCGACGATGTGATCACCCAAGCCTACACCGACGGTGTAGCGTACCGCATCGTGGAACGGGGAACATCTGACCACACCATTGACCAGGGATTCAAGCGACAAGCCCTCGAAGCAGGCGCGCAAATCCACTACAAGTCTCGGGTCAAGGAAGAGGATTGCACCATCATCGCCTGCGGCCCGAAAGGCACATCGGCGGTGGCCTACGGTGAGATTTTCCGAACCGACCATCCCAATCACATCGCCTTCCAACTCAACGACCGGCTGGCTCCAGGGTCCTATTCCTACCTCATCATCATCGACGGTGTCGGTCTCATCTGCACCTGTCTTTGGCGAAAGCAACGAAAGTCTGAGCGCTTCCTCAACGAAACCATCGCGTGGTACGAGGCACACTACCCCAACTTGAATCGCCAGCCCATCAAACGGGTGGGAGGGAAAGGCGACTTCACCATCAATCGAAATTACAAGCAGGACGGGCGCTATTATGTCGGTGAATCTGGAGGTCTTCAGGATTTCATGTGGGGCTTTGGCATGCGCATGGCCGTCTGGTCCGGTGTGCTGGCGGCGCGGGATATTCTGGGTCAAGGCGACTACGAAGAGGACGTCCGCAAGCAATTGATGCCCTATGTTCGAACCAGCGTGGCCAATCGTTGGCTGATGAACCGGGTGGGTGACCGCATGTTCAAGCGCATGTGCAAAGCGTGGATGAAGGACCAAAAAAAGCGGGGTGACGGACTGGTTTGGATTGGAAAATTATTCCGCCCAACCTTGTTCAAACGCTTACTGTATCGCATTGTTAGTCCCTTCATGCTCGTCAACGACCCCAAAGCCCACGGCCGGGGCGTTCGACGGATGCCGTTTCGTGGAGCGCTCAAACGGGATGTCTGGGAGCCGTCTGCGGCTGCTCAAGCCGTTGGTGAACAGTGGGACACCATACGCCGTGGAGGTGGCCATGTTTCCTTTGCTGACGACAAGGAAAGCGACGGCGCAGGGCAAGAAAACACAGCGATTTCTTCTTAATGCCAACCCCTGTGGCTTGGGGCATGAGCGACCTCTATGGATTGAAACTTGAACCCATGGCCAACCGACTGGTCAACTACGGTGTGACTGAGAACGGTATTGCCGTGATTGAATTGACCTCCGACTCGGCTGGTGCACCCCTTGAGGGCCCCAACGACCGCTCGCCCAATACCTACACCCACGGCATGATGCGAGACATCGACGAGGCCGTCGTTCGTGCTCGATTTGATGACAGCGTCACCTGTATTGTCCTGACCGGCAACGGGGCCTCCTTCTTCTCAGCGGGTGCTTCCATCCAGATGCTCAACAGCGTCAGCCCCGGCTTCAAGTACAACTTCTGTCTTCACGCGAACGAGACCCTTTCTCGCCTTGAGCAAACCCCCAAGCTCGTGGTCTGTGCCATCAACGGCCACGCTGTTGGTGGTGGTCTCGAGATCGCCATGGCCGCAGACATTCGCATCGCTCGAAAGAACTCCGGCAAGGTCGGCCTGCCTGAAATCAACCTCGGTGTGCTCGCCGGTACCGGTGGTACCGCTCGTTTGACCCGCCTCATCGGCAAGGCCAAGGCCCTCGAAATGATGGTCACGGGCGAATTGATGTCCTTTGAGGACGCTCATGCTTGCAACCTCATCAACCACATTTGGGAAGGCGACGCCGATGATTTCCGCCGAGACATCCTTGACTGGTGCAGCCAGTTCACCCTGCCCAACAAGGCCGTCAAGGCCGTTGGTAACATCAAGCGTTCCTGCCAGACCGGCCCCGAGATTCCCTTCGAGTACCACTTGGCGCTCGAGCGTGAACTCCAAGCAGCGCTCTTCAACAGCAGCGACGCCAAGGAAGGTATCGCCGCCTATGTCGAGAAGCGTGTGGCCAACTTCACTGGCGAGTGATTGATGACGTGGTTTCCATGAGCGACATCAACGTTCCAGCCGATGTGCCAGACGAACTCATTGAGACGTACCTCGATAACATGCGGGCCGCTACGGCCGGCACCGGTTCGATGAACCTCTTTGCTTGCGACCAGAAAATTGAGCACTTGAACGACGATTTCTACGACGGTGGCAAGACCATTCCGTTGTCGTCAAACGACCCCGGTCATCTGTTCGAGATTGGAGCACGAGCTCATGCCGACGGCACCATTGGTGTCCTTGCAGGCCAATGCGGTCTCATCGCTCAGTACGCTCGAGACCACCCTGACGTGCCCTACCTCGTGAAGTTGAATTCCAAATCGCACTTGGTTAAGACCGCTCAACGAGACCCTATCAGCCAAGCGCTGTGGGACATGGACGATGTCATGTCGTTGGTGCACAACGGCATCAACGTGGTCGGTATCGGCTACACCGTCTACATCGGAAGTGAATACGAACACGAGATGTTGACCGAAGCCGCTCATTTCATCCGTCAAGCCCACGAACTTGGCATGATTTCCGTGGTCTGGATGTACCCTCGTGGGCAAGCCGTGGCCGATGAAAAAGACCCACAACTCATCTCGGGCGCTGCTGGCGTAGCCAGTTGCATCGGTGCCGATTTCGCCAAGGTAAACTACCCCAAGGCATTTGACGGCATGACGCAACCCGAATCGCTGAAGATTGCTGTTGAAGCCGCTGGGCGAACGGGCATTATTTGCTCGGGCGGTGGTTCGCTTCCACCTCGAGATTTCTTGCAACGTCTTCACGACCAGATGAACGTCTCAGGCTGTCGGGGAGCCGCCACTGGCCGCAACATTCACCAAAAGGAGACTGAAGAAGCCGTTCGCATGACGGCCGCTTGTCATGCAATCATTTGCGAAGGGGCATCGGTTGACGAAGCCATGGCCATCTTCGAAGGCCAGTGAAATTGGGTCTGTCCGGGGCAGGAGTTATACGCCTGCTTCAACACATTCTGGCCCATGTCCGATGCCACTCGGCAAAGAATACGAACACTTGTTGAGTCCGACCGGTTCAACAACATCGTGTTTGTCGCCATCCTTGCAAGTTCAATCGCCATCGGTTTCGAAACCTATGATTGGGGGCCCAGAGGGGACGGTTTTCTCCAGACCATCGACGGGTTATTCCTCACCGTCTTTGTCCTTGAGATTCTGTTGAGAATTTACGCCATGGGTGGGGATTTTTTCAAAGACCCGTGGTGTGTTTTTGATTTCGTCGTGGTCGGCATTGCCCTCATACCGGCGCGTGATTTCTTCGCAGTCTTCCGTGTCTTCAGGGTGCTGCGGGCGTTCCGGCTTGTGTCGAGGATTCCGGAACTCAAGCTTGTGGCCGAATCGCTCATCTTTTCCATTCGTGGGCTTTCGGCCGTCGCCACCCTGTTATTTGTGGTGACATACGTCTTCGCTGTGCTTTCAACGGTGTTGTTCCAAACGGTTTCCCCCGAATATTTCGGCAGCCTGGGTCGTTCCCTGTATTCCCTCTTCCAAGTGATGACCCTCGAGTCATGGTCGAACGGCATCGTGAGGCAGTTGATCCAAGAAGAGGGGTGGTGGGTTGCCATCTACTTCGTGGTGTTCATTTTCATGACCACGTTCACCTTTCTCAACATGTTCGTGGCCATCTTTACCAACACGGTTGTTGCGTTGGAGGCTGATTCAGAGGTCGGCGTGAACACCGAGTTGAGGCGGCTGCAAGCCAAGATGGACGCCGTGATAGGGCATCTCGGTATGGACTACAACGAGGACGAGTAAATCCTCAGAGCTTCTCATCGCTGTTGGTCATGAAGTTGCCTTCACTGTCAACGATGATAGGGGTGCCTTCGACCCACTCGGGGCAGTTCTCAGAAACCCAGGTGCGGGTGGCCCACTCGCAGATGTCGTAGCCGCCTGACAAAATGCCGGAGCGCTTGATGTAGCCGACCTTCACGATGTCCTTGTCCTTGGACAGCACGTTGCCGAGTTGTTGGCTGGTGGTGCCATGTCGCATGGTGCTGTTGATGTACTCCAGGATTTCTGCAGTGTTTCGTGGTCGATCGCCTAAGAATTTCTTGATTTTTTCACGGATGCGTGTTGTTTTCATGTTTGGTCCCTCCTGTCATTTTAGGTGCGGCTTTCGTTGGAATGTGCCACTGTTCTTGAGGAGCGAGGCCGCTGATATAATGGTTCCTCCTTCGGATGACGACTTGGTTACGTTTGGTGATAAAATATAGGTGTAAATCCCACACTATGCACCTAAAAAGTAAGTTATTTTTCACAGTTCCACCGGAAATGTATAACTATAATTAACTAAGTAATGTTTTTACAAAGAAAACAAGTGGGGTGAAGCGCCCCCGGGGGCGAAAGGTGACCTGTGATGTCTTCTCGCGCCATCCGTTCAGCCGCTCACCGCCAAATTCTGGTGTGGCTTCGTCACGGCTCGTCCACCGTCTCCGAAATCGCTACAGAATTTGGCATGCGAATGCCTCACGCCTCGCTTGCTTGTCGCCAATTGAGGGAAGCAGGGTTGGTCACTCGGGACGAATCAGGGGGGCTTCGAAATGCACCTCTTTTCCTCAGCCAGCGAGGCGTTGAGCGGCTGACCGAAGATGCGGTGAGTAAAATGATGCGATACAGCGAGGTTTTGGCGAGTACGAAGCAACCGATGGTCCTCCACGCTGATGATGCCAATGTCCTCCTTGCTTACACGCATGTGCCCGAAAGTTCGCTGGTTTTCGTTCCCGACCCGGTTTCGGTCGAGCGAGCTTCGTCCAGTGGAAACAAAGGGGGGGTGTGGGTTTTGGCCCCAAAAGCCCACATTCGCTGGTACCATCTCGCCGATGGAAGCCCTGCAGAACCTCCGCTCTCTAGGGCGAACACGCTCGCTGATTTCGAGCCCTCCGTTCAACGGGTGGGTTTGGTGCGAGGTGAGGTGTTTGAGAGGCTTGGCGAAGCACGTTTGGTCGAAGGCCAGTTCTTTCCTACCGAGCAGGGCGATGGCCCACCTCCTCGTCGCCTTCAGATGGGGACGATGATGGTCGGCCATGTTGAAGGAGCCCCTTACGCCTACGCCCCTCAACAAGGCCTGCGGGGTCACTTGCATTCGGCGTTAAATCGTTCACTTCTGTTCCAAGCATTGGCCCAAGGCGCCCTCGAGATTGGCGATCGGCACGCTACAAAACATCGGTCGCTGCCGTACGGTGTCCTCAAAGAGTGGTTGGTGTTGAAGCATCCACGAATGAAGAATCAGCGTATCTTGGAACTTCACGAAGGCCTGATGTCCTTGCTAGGTGAACGACCAACGGGTTCACCTTCGGTCCTTGAACGAGAAGCCCTGATGGATTTCGGGCGTGTAACTTGGACCAACAATCCTCTCGAAGAGGGCTATTTGGACCTGTACGGGATGACGCCTCGAGGGGCCTCGGCCTTGTTGCATTTCGTGGTCAGCAACACCTCAACACCTTTTTGCGTGGATTGGCCGTTTGAAGAGATGGACCAACCTCTGCTCACCCGCTTACTTGAACACCCGCTTTGCCGTTCCTTTGTTTCAAGAAGGGGCCCTCTTCCAGACCATAGCGTCCACCGGTCGGTCATCGTTGATGGCGATGAAATGGGGGTGGTGTCCGTATGGGAGGGCAGATCTACGCTCTTCCATGTCCTCCTGAACCCGCCCGGAATGTCGCAGCGACCGGCAGGGACAGTTCTCTCCCCTGCACCAGCCAATGCGCTTGAACTGCTTGAACATCATTCAGTCACCAATGTTGAATCCTACACTGGCGATACGCTTGAAGGAGATGAGGGGCGTGTTCTTGCCGAGGCGTTGCAACTCTACCCTCTTGGTGATGAAGAACAGGCCAACATGTGGGAGCGTGAACATCCACTTGCGGCTTGGATTGCTTCTCCTGACGAACATCGTCCGGCTCGTTGGTTGCGCCTTCATGGCCGCCTCCCCGAGGGTTGGACCGATTTGTTATCGGCCGATGCGCTTTCGCTTGAACACCTTCCTATCGCCATGCTCGGTGCCAGTTCAGCCTGGCGGCGTTTGGTTTTGCGCAGGATTCAAGCCTTTTCCGAGGTCGATGCAGGTGTGTTGGTGAAATGGCGAGACGGTTTGAAAGCCAACACGTCCCTCGCTCCTGCTTATGCTACGTGCCTTCTTTGCTCCCTTGAAGCTGGTCGGCCAGAGGAAGCAGCACTTTTCTCGGAAACCACCGAGGTATGGTTTACCTCCCCCATGTGCGAGCAGGAGGTTTTGGAAACGGTGTTGGGTACAGCGAAAGGCGACCACAGCCGAAATAACATGCTCGCAACATGGGCACTGCGTGCAGAAAGGCAACCGAAATCCTCACTTCTTTACGCCTGGGCCACCGCTCTTCGAATCGCACAGAACAGGGAACCTTGGCTCTCTGAAACGCAGCGCGTGGTGATGGAACGCCTTCCTCATTCTTGGTGGACTGTCTTTGCAGGCCAATGGTTGACGACCCAACTCGGCAACCATGCAGGGCGAACATGGCTCCAAACATTTGCTTGTTCTTGGGTTGTTCAATTGACGAGACCTAAAGGGGAACACACTCGCTTCCCCGGTCTTGACGTCCAACATCCTGGATTTCAGTTGACAACGGAAGACTTGCTGGGCGCTAACTTGCTGAACGCCGAGGGCGAGAACCAGCATCTTCGAGATCTCTACGAGATGGTTTATGCGCACGAACAAGGCCTCCCAGTGCCCGTGTTAGCCACCCATCCATTTGCGGGTTGGTTGGTGCGGCCATTGATTGAATGGCCTCGTTTTGGTTCCGAGGTCCTTGGCGTGGGAGACCCAAAGGTTGGCGAGTTGTTGTTTGCCAGAAGCTTCGCCGCTCAGCATCCTCCTGCAAGCCGATGAGTTGATATGGAGTCGGCTTGAGGGTTGTTTACCGTACCTGCAACATCAGGCTGAGCGACTGTGAAACGAGCAATGACGTCTGACACCACGTGTACGGCCGCAATCGAAGACTGGGACGACCCTTCGGGGAGTGACTTCCGGTGCAAATGCGGTAAACCATCGGTGGGTTATGGGTCCTTGTGCGACGCAAGAATGAACGCAAGACAACCACCTTACCGGACAGAACGCCCCGACACCGAGGGTCAGGCCTCGGAGGAAACAGTGAACAAGGCCGTTAGGTGTCGGGGCACAGTTCTTTGAAGCGTCTTTTTCTCTTCCTTTTTGGCGATGAACTCAAAGGCCGAAAACCAAACCAGCACCCATGGGAGCACCCCCTCGGTTCCAACTCTGTTTGGTCGGGGGCACCTTTGACCGGCTTCATGCAGGCCATCGTCTGCTCCTTGATGCCGCTTGTCGGGCGGCCGCTCGTGTGGAGGTTCACCTGACCAATGACGCCATGGCGGACCAAAAGTCGGTCAACATGCAATCCTTTGAAACGCGTCGCGACGAGGTGTTGAATTGGGTTGCCTCAAATGCACCAACCCGGGTTTCCGTGCACGAGTTAACCGACCAGCACGGGCCCGCCCCCAGCCATCCAAAAGCCGATGCTATCGTCGCCACGCCAGAAACGAAGCCCGAATGCGAACGCATCAACGAACGACGCGTTGAAAACGGTCTCGCTCCATTGCACATCATCGAGGTGGCTCACTTAACCGATATCGCAGGCGACATCATCAGTTCATCCCGTATCCGCAACGGCTTGGTCGATGTGGAGGGCCATTCATGGTTTTCTCCTGCATGGGAGGGCCAAGTCTTGCGGATGCATCCACGGGCCGAACCCGAATTGAAAACGCCCATGGGGGTGCTGTACGAGGGGCCCGAAACCGCTCCGGAAGTGGCCATGTTGGCGGCACTGGAAGACATTGACACCTCCCAAACTATCCTCATCGCCGTTGGTGATGTG
>DAGF01000048.1 GCA_002495645.1 Euryarchaeota archaeon UBA549 | reverse complement strand
CACTCCATGGGCACGCATTCACCCGTCGA
Source organism: Euryarchaeota archaeon UBA549 (assembly GCA_002495645.1). GTDB lineage: Archaea > Thermoplasmatota > Poseidoniia > Poseidoniales > Poseidoniaceae > Poseidonia. Next base: position 4,335 of record DAGF01000048.1, on the reverse strand, counting down.
AAGTTGACGTGGTTCCCGAAGCATCTGGGGTCCGCTTCAAGGTCATCGAGGGTGGTGAACTGGTCGAGGGTGCACCTCGAATCGTGAACGCTGAAGACATCGGCCGGGTCTTCCTCAGCGAACTGGGTGGCACGGCCATGACCTTCGAGAGCAGCGGATCCAGCAAGGTTGTTCATCTCCAGGCCATTGCCTCCGGCCACGTCGCTGTCGGCCATATTCACCTCTCGCTTAAGCACGATGTTACCGTTATGCTTCACCTCTCGGGTGAATCGGATTGGACGGGGCTCCACATCACGGGCGAGGTTGCCAACAACGTTCGTGCAGGTTTTGGTATGGTGAACGAACTTTCCTCCAATGGGAAACTCCTCCACTGCGAAGATTGGCGAGTTGACCGGGATGCAACCCTTGAACTGGCCGGTCTCTCCATCGGTGGATTCCGATGCAAGAGCGACATCCGTACACGGTTCAATGCGCCGGGGAGCGAATTGACCCAAGCCATCTCTGTGCACGGCACAGGACAACGCCACGTCGACCATCACATCGAAGTCCATCATGATGTTCCGCACACGAATTCGGAACTGAGTATTCACGCAGCGTGTGACGACCAGACCCATTCCATCGCCACCGGCCTGCTCACCATCGCCGAGGGCGCCAACCACTGCGATGCCGGTCAGGTGTTCAAGAATCTCTTGCTTTCCGACAGGGCGCGTGCCGAGGCCATCCCTGAGCTCGAGGTCCTCGCCGACGAAGTTGCTGCCGCTCACGGTGCAGCCAGTGCACCGGTGGACCGCGACCAACTCCACTACCTGATGAGCAGGGGTCTGGACGAAGAGTCGGCCGTTGCTTTGCTCATTGAGGGTTTCATGCAGGACGGTTTCTCAAGCCTCAACAATCGGTCGCTTGTGGATGAGATGCGTACGCGGCTGACGGTTCATTTGGAATGCGAATTGAAGAGGTGAAAGCGTGTCACTCCGTGATCAATTCCCGATTTTACAGCGTGAGGTCAACGGCTATCCGCTGGTCTATTTGGACAACGCTGCGACCACGCAAAAACCGCAGGTCGTCCTCGACGCGATGAACGATTACTACTCCAAATCCAACGCCAATGTCCACCGAGCCGTTCACACCCTCGCAGGTGAAGCAACCGAAGGCTACGAATCCTGCCGCCGCAAACTCAAGGCTCGCTTCAACGCTGACAGAGCCATCATCACCAGCGGTACGACCGAGGCCATCAACCTCGTCGCCCATGCTTGGGGTCGTGCGAACTTGGCCAAGGGCGACGCCATCGTCTTGACCGAGATGGAGCACCATTCCGATATTGTTCCCTGGCAAATGCTTGCGGAGGAGCGAGGCGTGGAACTTCGCTACGTGCCCGTCACCCAACATTTCACCCTCGACATGGACGCATTCCATCATGCTCTTGAGGGGGCCAAACTCGTCTGCGTGGTCCATACCTCCAACGTTCTGGGTGTTCGCAATCCGCTTGAAGACATCATTGCCGCTTCCCACAAGGTTGGTGCTAAGGTGCTTATCGACGCCGCTCAAGGCGTGCCCCATTCAACGGTTGACTTCGCCAGATTCGGCGCTGATTTCATGGCCTTTTCCGCCCACAAGATGTGCGGCCCAACAGGCATCGGTGCCCTGTTGGTGCAACCGGAGACCTTTGAGGAGATGCAGCCCTTCATGGGCGGTGGCGACATGATCGAAACGGTCACCGTGGAGGGCTCGACCTACCAGACCAACGAGCACAAATTCGAAGCAGGCACGCCTCGCATTGCCGAGGCCATCGGTTGGTCGGCGGCCCTTGACTGGATGGACTCCTTTGACTTGGATGCTGAACATGCTCGTCTCGTGAAGATCGCTTCATGGGTTGCAGAAGAACTGCGTGCCATGGGGATGACCGTTTATGGTCGTCACGATGAACACGATGCTGCCGTGGTCTCCTTCCTTCATCCCACCATCAACAGTGAAGACATGGCCCATCTCTTGGATTCCCGCGGTTTTGCGGTGCGCACCGGCCACCACTGCGCTCAACCGCTCCTCAACCGTCTGGGCATTACCGGCACCGTCCGGGCTTCCTTCTATGTCTACAACACCCGTGAAGAAGCCGAAGGCTTGGTTCAGGAACTCAAGGAAATCACGGAGAAGTTCGCATGACGTTCTATCCCGAAGCGCTTCAGGAACTGGTTGAAGAGTTCCAAGAGGTTGAAGACAAGCGAGAACGCTTGGAGATGCTCTTTGAGTTGGCCGATGAAATTGTGGAGTTGCCTGCGACCGAATGGTCGGAGGAAACTCGCGTGCGTGGCTGCCAGTCCGAGGCTCATGTGCGTGTTCGGGTTGAAGAGGGCTTGGTCCATTTCTTCGGTGCAGCAGATGCCAAGTTGGTTCAGGGTTTGATGGGGGTCTTGAGCATCGCCATCGAGGGTTTGACGCCCGCACAGGCCGTGTTGATTCCCGTTGATTTCGCTCAAGAAATGGGCTTGACCAACACCTTGACGCCCAGCCGTTCCAACGGTTTTCGAAACATGTACGACAAGGTCATGAACGAGATTCGTGCAAGCGTGGAGTGAGCAAGATGACGACCAAAGAAGCCGTGATGGACAAATTGGATGAGGTGGAAGACCCCGAGTTGGAACTCTCCATCGTTGAACTCGGCCTTGTTTACGATGTTCGTTTTGAGGACAAGGACGAGGGCCTCCATGCTGAGGTCGACCTGACACTGACCTCCCCTGGCTGTCCTGCTGCCCCTGAGATCATGGCGGCAGCTCACCGCGCAGCGCTGCAAACCGACGGTCTTACCTCGGTTCACATCAACCTCGTTTGGACGCCCCGCTGGGACCCGAAAATCCACGCCAGCGAAGACGCTCGCATGGACATGGGCATCTGGGACTGAGGTAAAGCGCCTCAAACAGGCGTGAACAATCTTGAAGGTGAACAGGCCAACCCTTGGCTCATGCGACCTGTTCACCTCTTGTTGATGCTGGTCGTTCTCGCACCGCTGACCGGTTGTCTCGGTGGTGGTGATGGCGGGTCGGAAACGACCGGGACCTACATCGTGGAGTCAAGCATGACCTCCGTTGAAGTAGAGGTGAAGTCCGCCTACTACCAAGACGGAGGAACGGTCGAGTGGAGCGTTGATTCCTCGTCCTTTTCCGAGGCCATTGAAGCGGCTGGCGGCAATGTCGTGGGTGTCCTCTTTTCCCTCTCCTATGGTGAAGACGAGACCTCAGGAGGTCCGCTGTGCACGGGCGGAGAGGCCAATGCACCCGACACCATCACCGGAGGAGCCACCAAAGGCGAATGGACCCTTTCGGGGTCGGGGGAAAACCCCGGGTCTCACGACGTGAATTTGACATGGCACAACGCTTCTCTTCTGTCCGGTGTTATCGAAGGGTTGACCAAGAGCGAAATTGAGGCTCAGTTGGCCTTTGGTGAGGAGGCGCGTGGGGCCTACGACCTCGCCGTAACCGTAGATGCCGAAGCCTTCGACGGCGCGCTGTGTTCGCACAACGACGACGGGGAAGAAGTGGCCACCGTGGTCAGCCTGCTTGTTTTGGATTTCACGATTCTCAACGGGGACGGCGAAGAAGCGGCGACCTTGGCGGTTGGCGATGGCTCCCTGCCACTGTTCCTGTTCGCAGGATGGATTTTCCCGGTGGTTGGCCTGATTGCATATGTTTCCACCAAGCAGCGAGACCGTTTCCATCTTGACCTTGATTTCAGCGAGCCAGAACATGAGGTCGTTGAGGGCGAGTCAACCTCGTACGGTGAAACGCTGGTTGACAGCTACCGTGGTCGTGTTATCACCCTCTCTGCCCTCTATGTCGCACAAGGTGTCCCCTGGGGTTTCATCACCGTCACCATGGTGACCTTCCTTGCTGCTGAAGGGGCGGACGCCGGCGACCTTGCCTACTTGCTGACGCTCGGTACGCTGCCGTGGTCGTTCAAGTTCCTCTGGGGCCCCATCATCGACCGTTTCCAAATGCCCAAACTCGGCCGCCGTCGCCCATGGATTCTCATCGCTCAAACGGGCATGATCGCGCTCTTGGTGACCATGCTGATGGTGCCCGATTTGACCAATAACATCTCCTTGCTTGGTGCCTTGTTCTTTGTCTACAACGTGTTCACGGCCTTGCAGGATGTCTCAACCGACGCGTTGGCCGTCGATGTGCTTCAGCCTCACGAATTTGAACGGGTCAACAGTTACATGTTCACGGCTAAATCGCTTGGCGGTATTGTTGGTGGTGCTGGTCTAGGGACCATCATTGGCATTGTGGGCATCAAGGGCGCCTTCCTTATCCAAATCCCCATCCTTGTGCTCATCATGATGGTGCC
>DAGF01000041.1:3777-7640 GCA_002495645.1 Euryarchaeota archaeon UBA549 | reverse complement strand
TCGGTTACACCGAAGTAGGCGGCGGCATCATCAACCTCAATTTGGTTGGAGGGCGTTGGGTTCTCGTCTGACATCCTTCTCCCTCCTTTTGCTTGCGACCGCTGACCCCCATTTAAGCCCTCATGATACCGTTCACGACCGCTTGTTTTTCGCGAGGTTGCAAATGGCTCTGGATTGTTCAGCTGTCCAACCGGTTTCTTGGAGTTGCATCAACATCGTTCGCTCTTCTTCGCCGTCAGCCATGGCGCCGACCACCCAGTCCACCGCTGCTTCTCTATCGTCAGTTTGCCAATCTTCAAAGATGCTCAAATCGACGCTGATCTTGGCCTTACGAACCTTGGCACCAGCGACTTCATTCTCCCCCTGCACCACTTTCTTTCTCGAGGCTTTCTTCGGTTCGGGCGACGATTTGGCGACGGGCGTTTTGCCGGGCGCTCGCCCTGGTGGCCCGCCGGGACCGCGCTTGGGAGGTCCACCCGGTCCTTGCTTGGATGGACCATCACGGCTACGTTCGGGAGCAGAAGTCGGCGCAGGGCCGGATGGCCCTGATGTACGAGCGGGTGTTTTCCTCTCCGGCATGGCTCGTGTGCGAGCAGGTGCCGCTGCCGCCTTGCGGTCGAGTTGGTCGAGGAAACTCTCCTCTTCTTCGTCGTCATCGTCAAAGAAATCGTCGTAATCGTCCTCATCGTCCTCATCATCCTCGCTGCGCACGAGGCGGATGAGAACCAAAGTCAGGATGAGCAAGGTTCCCAAGCCACCGAGAGCGAGCATGATGGTGCCTGCATCAACGCCGAAGAGGCCTTCCTCACCGTCGCCTGAAGCGGGAATGTATGGGCAACCATCTTCGTAGCCGTCAACACCTTTCGGGTCGTTGGGGCAGTTGTCCGAATCGTCCATAACCCCGTCAAAATCGGAGTCGCGTTCAGAGATATGGCACCCATCCTCGTCCACTGTCAAACCTGGCGTGGTTTTTGGACAGAGGTCTGCATTGGTTGCACCGGCGACGAATTGACCGGGCCATGAGGGGTCCCTCGTGGCGTTCCAAGACGGGTCGCCCCAATTGTCGCCAAAGCCATCAAAGTCCGAGTCGCGCCACTGGGTTGGGTCGTTGCGGGTAGCATTGGGTTCGTTCTCATCACGCCAACCATCGCCATCGTCATAGCACCCCAAGAAATCTATAGAAGACGTTCCTGTTTCGGTGGGGCAATCATCAGCGTTGTTGGCGGGCGAGGGGTTGTCGCCGTAGCCGTCGCCGTCCTGGTCAAACCACTGTGTGGGGTCGCTGGGGAAAGCGTCGCCTGTTTGATTGACATGAAGGCCGGTGGCGGGGTCGATATCGTAGGTGTAAACGCCCTTGTAGCCATCACCATCGAGATCGGTATCCAGCGCACTCTCATCGGTGCAGCCGTTGGCTAGAATGGGGAAGCCTGGTGGCGTGTCGTCACAAGCGTCCTCGAGGTCTGAAAGACCGTCGCCGTCCGTGTCACGTTGCGCCTGTGAACAACCGTTCTCGTCAACTTCTTGGCCTGCCCCGGTGTTGGGACAATCATCTTGGGGGTCGTTGAGCCCATCGCCATCCGAATCCGATGTGCGTTGCTCTTCACTGCATCCTTGAGCATCGACGGCGATGCCTGCTGGGGTATCAGCACACAAGTCCACGTTGTTCTTGACACCATCCTCGTCATCGTCCAGCTCAGATTGAGAACAGCCTTGCTGGTTGACCGGCTCACCCTGCGGGGTGTTGGGACAAAGCGTGTCAAGTTCGTTGATGATCCCGTCGCCGTCCGTGTCGCCTACATCAATGAGTCGACAGCCAACACCTGAGTCGCTGTTGAAGGGGGGTGTTCCGTCTTGAACGCCTGCTTCATCGGGGCACTGGTCACCGTTGACGCCGGTTGGGTTATCACCAAATCCATCGCCATCACGGTCTCGTGATTGCGTCTTTTCGTACGGGAAGGCGTCACCGAGTTCGTCAATTCTGAGGCCTGTCTCCGGGTCGATATCGTACACGTAGGTATCCGTATAGCCATCACCATCCGAGTCGGGACACCCGTAGGCATACACCGCCAAACTGCGCCGAGTTGAATTACCCCACTCGCTTGGGCAGGCATCGAGTTGGATGCCCTCGGCGTTTGAGCCGTTGTAGAGAGCGGTCCAGTTGTCCGCATATCCGTCGTCATCGGTATCGTTGGCCGCTGCTTTGCGTTGTGGGAAGCGGTCTGGATTGGTTGCATTTTCTGATTGGTTGTCGCCGTAGCCATCCCCGTCGGTGTCTTTCCATTGCGTTGGGTCCATCGGCCAAACGTCAGCACCTAAGGAAACGTTCCACTCAAAGAATGTCCCTTCATCAGATGGGTCACTGGCTCCATCCCCATCGCTGTCAAGGCAACCATTTCGGTCCCGGAATGAAGTCCCAAAGTCCCACGGACAGTAATCGCCGTGGACGGTGTCGGTGTCGTTATCACCGAATCCATCCCCGTCGTAATCGCTGTATTGGGAAGCAAGGTAAGGGAAGAGGTCCCCGCTGTTGGCGTTCGGGTCAATGGCGGTTGCACAGCAATCCACGCCGTGGTTATCGCCAAAGCCATCGCCATCGGTGTCAAGGGCTTGCTTCCAGTTGGAATAGAACTGGTCGCCATCAACATAGCCAAGCAGGTTATCGGACCAGCCATCTTGGTCTCGGTCTTCGCAACCATAACGGTCAATCCACGACGTACCACCTTCGTCGTCGCAACCATCGATCTCATCTCGGAATCCGTCCGTGTCGTAGTCTGCGCAACCCTGAACCACGTACGACGAAACCCCTGCATCGGTTGGGCATGCGTCTGGCAGTGGGCCGAGTGGGTTATCGCCAAAGGCGTCGCCGTCGCTGTTTTTCCACTGGTTGCCCACCGTCGGCATGGCGTCGATGAGGTCGAACACCAAGTCGCGGTCTTGGTCAGAATACAATCGCAGCATGATGACATCGTCATCCACCGTGTCCCAGTACGCCATGTGGACCGTCCCGTTGCTGTCAAGCGTGGCATGGACGGCCTCGTTGGCAGTGATGTCGCCAAACATGACCGACATCCAGGTGGCTGCACCGTGTGAGTGGTTCAACTCCACGGTGTTGACGGTTAACTGCTGGGTGGTGGGGTCGCTGGTCAACAAGAGGAGGTGCTCGCCCATGTGAACCACGTCCCATGCGCCATCAACGGCCGCAGCGGGGCGTTCGGCAAGCGTGGTCCAATGACCCGTTTCGTTCATGCCGAGAAGAGAGGAAATGGCATTTCCACGCACGGCCAACACCGGTTCGTCGCCTCCAACGAGGTCGAGGCGGTATTCGTTGGTCGTGCCGCTGGGTTGTGGCACCGTGTGTTCGTGCCAGTCGCTGCTTCCAGGCCACAATTCATGCACGCTCAGCGTGCCGTCGGTGGTCAGACTGGCCAACAGAAGCGAGCCGTTGGTAAGGGTGGTCAGTTGAAGCTCGCTGTTCACGTCGGTATGGTTTGTGATGTTGTGTCGGCTCAGCGTGCTGCCGTCGTAAATCCATACCTCGAGGTTGGTTCCAGTCCCGTTTGAGGCGACCAAACCAACCGCCAAGGAATCGTTGGAAAGAACAACGGCGGGGTGCTGCGTCGATACCGCCTCGCCTTCATCGCCCAAGGTGGTCAAAGACCAACTTGCGCCGCCAACAGCCAGTTCCAACTGGCTGGTTGGGTCGTGTCGGTAGACCAAATGCGGGGTGTTCTGGCTGTTAACGGACACCTCAATGGGTGAGGCAAGGGTGGCGCTGGTTCGCACCAACTCGTTGTTCCAACCCGTTGTTCCTTGGGTGGAAGCGTAGATTTGTTTTCCAGCGCCCGAAGTGTAAGCAAGAACTT
>DAGF01000041.1:0-3454 GCA_002495645.1 Euryarchaeota archaeon UBA549 | reverse complement strand
GTAAGCAAGAACTTGTTTATTGTCACTGGCCACCGTTGAGCCGAGCCACTGCCCCATGGTGCCGGTGGTGGCGACATCTTGTTGCAACGCCGTGAGCGAGGTTGTGCTGTGCAAAACCATCGACGTTCTGTTTTCAATCAACAACACCGGCTGGCCCGATGAACGAACATCAAAACTGACGCCGAGATGGGTGGTGTTGAGGCTGACGATCGTTTGGTCAACCCATTGACCTGAGGGCGTTCCATCGTTCATGTGCTCCAACTTGGAAACGTGATGCCGCAAAGCATCTGAATGCGTGAACACCATGCTGGTTTCACCTCGCCCAGCCGTTCCGAGGTCAACGCCATGAACCGTACCTTGATTGGTGAAGGCGATGGATTCCCAATCACGCTCGCTCAAAACGAGGTAGTCCAGACCGTAGGATTCGCCACGGGAGGATGAACGCAGCGAGTAGACCATCTCGCTCAAACCATCGCCGTTCACATCACCTTTTGCGGCGATGATCTTGCCAAGTTGCTCACTGCTGTTCCCTTCAGCAAGCAATTGACGCTCGTTGCTGATGCCGTTGGCTGAACCGAGGAAAATTTCGACACGCCCTGAGGAGGAGCCCATGCGACTTGAGATGTAGACGTCATCGTAGCCGTCTTCGTTGATATCACCGGCCGCCACAATGGCTTCACCGACGCGGGTGTTGGGGGTCGTGGGCTCAAACTGCCAGTCAGCCTCGCCAGGCAAGGTTCCGTTGGTGCCCTCAAAGAGCCAGAGAAGGCCCGCCCCGAAGGAGCCCGTGCTGTTGAGCGGTTCGGTGATGATGTGTTCATCGTAGCCATCGCCGTTCAAATCGCCCACACAGGCCACGACCAGCCCAAAGAGCCTGCCTTGCGTTATGGAAGCAAGGGTGTGGTCAGGCGTCCCGTTATAGCCGGTTGACGACCCGTAGTAATATTCCACCGAGGAGTAGGAAAGTGCGTCTTCAAACGAGCCCGTGTTGCCGACAATGAGCTCGTCAAACCCGTCGTTGTTAACATCGCAACCCTCGAGCGAGCGACCAAATAAGTCTCCTGCTTTGGTTTGGGTCAAGTTCCGAAGTGGACTCAACCCCGTCTCGTCACTGCTGTAGACGTTCACCTTCCCGGTATCCGTTTGGCTGGAACCGGTTTCCATGGAATAATTTCGAGCCGTTACGGCAAGGTGGTCGCCCCCGCCTGTATGCACAAGGGCCTCAACCGCACTTCCAAGCGATTCATTGTCCACGCCAAGAATCGTCGCCCACGGAGTTGAGCCGAGACCAGATGCATTCCCCAGGTACACGTGGACCTGCCCGTGGCGAGCATTGGCGTCGTTGGATTCCGCCCAACCTGGGGCGCCGATGGCCAAATCCATGATGCCGTCGTTGTTGAAATCGCCTTGGTCCATACCGGCGCCATAGTGAGCGCCGCTCCCATCCCCTGCGAGAATCACATCGGGGACGGCCGACAGGCCCTCCGTAGAACCGTAGTATACATCCACGCGACCGTTGTCAACGTAGGAAAGCATGTCAGCCCCTGGGGTGGCGATAACCAAGTCGTCAAACCCATCGTGATTCAGATCTGTCAACAGCATCGAGCCTTCCTGCTCGTCTTCTTCTCCTTGCCGTGCGTCTTGAGGAGTGGGGTCAACACGGCCAGTATCTTGACCGGCGAGGGAACGAATCAAGTTGAGGGTGAAGGTTGGACCGGTTTGGGAAGCGGTGGTCACCTGCTCAATGTTATTTGCATCGAGGTCCATGCCTAGAGCGTCCACGAGGTCGCCATCGGTCAGCAAAATACGTGTGTCGTGCTCAAATCCATCAATCCGAAGCAAGACGACATTGCCGGTGTTGGTTCTGGAGTAAAGGACGTGAGCGACACCGTTCTGGTCGACCTCCAATTCAAAATCCTCGCCCACCGGCCCTGCATCGAGAAGGTAATGCGTCCAATACGCTCCGCTGAAGTTCACCTGGTGGAGGGCTCCCGAGTCCGTTCGCATCAAGCCCCACTCAAGGCCATTCGGCGTGATGTCAAGCGCGAGATGTGTTGGATTGACATCCTCCATGATGGTGCGTGTGTGCCAGCGAGGGCCGTCCCAGTACGTTTGGCTTTCAAGCGCATATCGTCCCATTTTCAAGTCGGGACCGTCGGCGTAGAGCACACGAACACGTTCATTGGCGGTGATGGCGATGGCGCAATCCACCAAGTCGGTGGCATTGGAGGTTGCAACCGTGTCCACCAGCGTGGTGGTCCAATGGCCGTTTGGTCGATGGGTGGCGGTTCGAACAGGACCCTCCTCCGTACTCCAGCAATAATGCTCCATGTCGTGGCGTGTCAACTTCATGTCCGGTGTTCCGTGGTGTTCGGTGTTTGAGGTGTTGAATTCGGTGGTGACCCACATGTCAAACATGGACTCCTCACGAACTTCAGCCTGCACCAGCCCGTCCACGTCGATGCTGGATGAACCAATGTCGTGACCGTAGCCCGACTCAAGGGGGTAAGGAGCGGTCAAAAGGACGGGCTGCGCCTCATCCAGTGAATCCTCGCCCAGTGGCACCGAGACGACCGGCGCCCACAGCGAGATGACAAAAAGGAGAACGAGCATGACGCTCTTGAAGTGAATCTTCTGAAAATCAACGCCCGCCATGGCAGAAGCAGAGACTCCAACCTAGAAAATCATTGTTCAGCCCGGACTGACCCCCATAGGGGGTCAACCTGTTCATTCCCGCCTACCGTTGGATTGAGATAGGCAAGGCCCGTGTCGTGGGGCATGAGCCCTCAAACCTGCCTCATTTTCGCAGCAGGGGAATGGTGCAGCATGGAGGTGATTCACGACCACCTCGCCCAAAAACCGAACGTCCTTGCCTGCGACGGAGCCCTAGCCACCTGCCTTGACAACGGCATCGTCCCCGATGGTGTGGTCGGTGATATGGACAGCGTGAACGGGGATGTGCTCGAACAATTTGTCAGCCTCGGAGGCGAAGTCCATGAACGAAAGGAGCAAGACACCCATGATTTGGCCAAAGCCTTGGTACTGGCGGGCGAACAAGGCCATTCATCGTGCATCGTCATCGGTGCGACGGGAGGCGACCGTGAACATGAGTGGGCAAACCTCCTGAGTTGCGCAGCCACGAGCATGGACATCCAATGCGTTGACGAGGCGTACGTCCATCGCTTTCTTCTTCCCGATAGATCCTATTCTATAGAAATTGGGCTCGGGCAAAACTTCTCGTTATTCGCAGTGCCCACCGCCGAGGGCATCACCCTTTCCGGTGCTCAATACGGGTTGGAAAATGAAGCGCTGAGCATGGGCTCGAGAGGCTTGCACAACGTCGCAACCTCCTCAACCTTGCAGGTGCATTTCACAGAGGGGCGGCTCATGCTCCTCATGCGTCGTCCTTCGTCGAGGGCGGAAGAAACGACCTGAGCATCGCGGAATAGTCTTC
>DAGF01000104.1:891-4352 GCA_002495645.1 Euryarchaeota archaeon UBA549 | reverse complement strand
AATCCGCGCCACTGAGCCGCGAAACGGCCTTCAAATCGGGGGTGAATCTTCATCCTTTGTTGGAGAAACGCAAAGCAGCAAGACATCGCCCACCGGATGCCGTGCAACAAAGCCTTCCCGAACACCGTGCCGTCGTCGCAATTGCCGGTCAAGCGAACCCTGCAAAATCGGTTGCATGGCGGGGTCGAGGTCAAAGCGGAGTTTGACCGACGCCATGCGATGCTCGAGCGCCACCTCCACCAAACGGTCAACCGTGGACTGGTCGAGGGCAAAGGTGAGCAATTCCACGACCCTTCCAGTGGCTTGGACGAGCCACTCATCCTGGCCTTCAAACTGCAAAACATCGTCGTGATGGACTTGAGGGCGTCTGCCTTCAATGAAGGCCCATCGGTGGTTGCGGTCGCTACCGGTGCGATTGAACCAAGCCGTTGCCAACCCGCTTTCAACGAGGGCAGCGTCGAGGATACTCACGTGCTCTCCTCGTTTTGGTGGATGGTGTCGGAGAGTGAGAGAAGTTTCGTCTTCGTTGGTTGAGAGCATCAGCGGCAGGTCGGCAAGCGAGGCGGGAACTCGGACGAAACGGCGGGCGACGCCCTCCGAAGCGATACCGCCCAGCCACAAGGCCAACCGGTCGACGCGACCTCGTCCACGAGAGGTCCATTCCCATGTTTTGGCGATGCCGGGCCAAACAGCTTCAACGATGCCTTCCACCTCCGCTCGCTGCGACGATGTCAACCGTGGAGAGAGGTCAAGGAGCACGGCTGGACCTTCCGGTGACGGTGCAAAGTGCGGCGCCCACGATTCGAGGACCGTGTGCAAGGGTGGTTGCATTTCTTCGAGTGCGTGCGTTCTGCTGTTTCGGGGTCGGGCTGGGTCGAGATGAAGGAAAGCGACGGCCTGAACATCGGCCCCCAGGACCGACTGAACACCTCGAGGGTCGCATCCATCACCGGCCACAACCGAACTTTTGAGAAACCATGCCGCTTGACTCGCTTGCGCATGACCGGCAACGGTCTGAAGGTTCACGGCGCTTGCACGGGCACGTTCTTCGTCCAACTCCACGCCGAGGACGGGCCGTTGAAGCGTTGAGGCGTAGGCAGCAAGTTGGATACCGCTGCCACAGGCACAGTCCAACACGACACCCTCAGGCAAGCGATGCTTCGCCACCGCTTGAGCACGAAGGACGGCTACCTGCCACGGCGTGGCGAGCGGACGACCTTCCTTGGCATGGAAGAACCCGAGGCCTTGAGGAGCCGTGGCGTCCTGAGCGTGTTCCACCAACCCGTCGGAGGAAACGTCGGACGGGTTGAACAGGCGATGCACATCTCCACCTCAAAGGGCGACAATATCCGAGCGGGTCAGCAGGGATTCAAACGGAATGCCGGCTTCCGCAAAAGCAGCTTCTGCGCCTTCCTCGCGGTCGAGGATGCTGATGACGGCGACCACTCTGCAGTCGGTGTCGTTGTGGATGCGCTCAACGGCCACGATGGACGAACCTCCCGTAGTGGTTACGTCCTCGACGATGACCACGTCGCCACCCCCCTCGAGGGACGTGCCTTCAATGCCTGGCGGGTTGTTTGTTTTCCGTCCACCTCGGCCTTTGGGGGATTTCCGGACCATGAAGCCGCGGAGGTTTTCCTCAGCATCTGGAGAAGCGACCACGAGAGCGGTCAAGGGAACAGCACCCAATTCAAGCCCGCCCACCAGCGTGGCGCCCAGAGCTTGGATTCGGAGGTTCAGCAGACGGCCCATGATGGTGGCTGCTTGAGGATGCATCATCACCGGTTTGGTGTCAAAAAACCAGCGAGATTGCCGTCCGCTTGCGAGGGTGAACGCCGCATCATTTCCCCCGTCAAGAAACGCCAACTCGTGAACGAGTTGAGTCAGTTGGGGCCAGTCGGGATGGTTGCGAACGGTGTCATGAACGGCCATGAACACCTTCCTAGGCCGTCATGACATGAACTTTCCTTTAGCAAACGGCTGTCGGAGTCGTTCCATCCAAGCGAACCGTGTTGATGATAAAGGGTCGTGGTGAAGAACGGGTGAGTCAAGATGTCCCAGTCCAAGCAGGCCGCTGAAGTGGGGAAAAGCAATCCCCTCTTAGGCTTGGATTTGGAGCGTCTCGAACGCGAGATGTTGGCCTACCATCGGTGGCTTGACGAACGGGCCGATGACGCCTACCGGATCGCAGAACAAGCCAGACAACTTGGGTTTGACCACAAAGACAGGGTTGAGATTCCCCGCGCATCCGATTTGGCAGGGCGAACAGAAAAACTCCTCATCGAACATCTTGAGGGCTACGAGGTCGCCGATGATATCCGAGCACTGTTGGATGAGCACGACCGTGAAACAACCTCCATCATCATCGCACAGTCCGTAGCCAGGGGTTTTCGAGAACAGGGCTACGACCTTGAGAAATCCATCGATGTCGGCCTCCGAGTTGGCCTCGCGGTCTTGACCGAAGCGGTCCTGGTCGCACCCTTGGAAGGCATCAGCGAGGTACGTTTGCTCAACAACGTGGACGGCTCGCAATTTGTTTCGGTACATTTTGCAGGCCCGATTCGTGCAGCCGGTGGTACAGCCCAAGCCTTGGCTGTCCTCATCGCCGACATGATTCGCCGTGAGTTGAACATCGGGCACTATCAGCCCACCGATCCCGAGGTGGAACGAGTCAAGGAAGAGTTCGGCTTGTACCGAGGCAATTTGCAATACCGCCCCTCGCCCGAAGAGATTGATGAAATTGTTCGGGCATGCCCGGTGATGGTGAACGGAGAATCAACCGAACGCATTGAGTGTGCCGGATACGGCAATGTACGTAACATCGACGAAGCGCGCATCCGTGGCGGTGTTCTCTTGGTCATCGGTGAAGGCATGTGCCTGAAAGCTCCGAAAATTCAGAAACACACCGAGCGATTGAACCTCCCCGGCTGGGAATTCATCACCAAGTTCGCCAGCCGCGGAAAGGCCGCGGAAACGACCGATAAAGCAGCCTTCAAGAGTCAACAAATCGCTCCCATTACGAAATTCATGAACGATATCATTGCGGGCAGGCCGGTCTTTGGCGGCCCGTTGCAACCGGGTGGTTTCAGACTGCGATACGGGCGAGCACGACCGTCTGGACTCGCTGCCGCCTCCACCAACACCGCTTCCATGCTGGCACTTGACGACTTCATCACCATCGGGACACAGATGAAAATTGAACGACCCGGAAAGGCATGCGCCATCACGCCTTGCGACGAATCGGAAGGTCCGTGGGTGGTCTTGGAGGACGGCCGCTTCCTCCGCATCGATGACCCGGCATCCTATGCTGCGCTTCGCAATCAGGTCAAACAGGTCTGGGACAACGGGGAACTGGTCATCGGTTACGGAGAATTCATGGAGAACAACAAGCGCTTGGTCCCGGCCGGATACACGATGGACTGGTGGGCCAGCGACATGGTTGACAACCTGTCAAGCGAAGA
>DAGF01000104.1:0-500 GCA_002495645.1 Euryarchaeota archaeon UBA549 | reverse complement strand
GCGTGGCCAGAAGGCACACCTGGTTATCCTCCCGAAGAATGCGACGACCAAAACGCTCAATTTTGGGTCCGCTGTGAATGGCACGAACGTTTGCGTCAGTTGGCGTTGACCTGGCCGCAAGCGCTGGCGTGCTCACGACGTTTTGCCACTTCGTTGCCCCCGCCCCACAACCCGTGGTTCAAGGACCTCCCCATCGAGTGGCTCCCCGCTGTACTTTCGCTCCTCGAAACCGCTGTCATCGAACCGATGACGAACGCATCCGAGGCACCTTCGGGCGCTCAACCCGTCCGCAGCAATCGCCAACTTCGTCTGCCCGGTGGTGCCAAAGATTGGTCAGCGAACATGATGGATGAATTGCAACCTGAAGTGCTTCCCGATGTCGAATCAACGTCCTTCCCTGGACCTTCATTCACGATGGAAAAACCCGTTATGTCCTCGGTGTTGCCCGAGGGCTGGGCGTTGCAACAACACGGCCTCGCCAAGGGCGCGATGATGCTCTT
>DAGF01000053.1 GCA_002495645.1 Euryarchaeota archaeon UBA549 | reverse complement strand
TACCCTTTGCTCGGCTTCAGCGTTCCTTGAGCTTCGCTGCAAGTCGGTTGGCGATACCTTCTCCAACATCTGAGCACGAGGCTGTTCCGCCGATGTCGTACGTCAGGTGCTTTCCTTCCTTGAGGTGGTCAGCCACGCTCTCGTCGATGAGGCGTCCAACGGCGACGAGGTCGTCGTCGTTGTTTTTTCGACCGAGGTAATCCATCATCATCTGAATGGAGTTGATGGAGGCGATGGGGTTGACCTTGTTCTGTCCAGCGTGTTTGGGAGCGGAGCCGTGCACCGGCTCGAAGAAGGCGTGGTCATCACCGATGTTGCCCGAAGCCGCCATGCCCATGCCGCCCTGAAGAACGGCCCCAAGGTCGGTGGAAATATCGCCGAACATGTTGGAGGTCACGACGGTGTCGTAGTGCTCGGGCGAGCGGGTGATCCACTGCATGAAAGCGTCGATATAGCCGTAATCGGCCTCGGTACCAGGGTACTCTGAAGCGACGTCGTCAAAGGTGGAGCGGAAGAGTTGGCATCCTCGGGTGACGTTGGATTTGTCAATGCAAGAAACACGGCGAACGCCGTCAGCAGGTGCGCCGTTGCGGGTCTCAGCGATTTCAAAGCCCATTCGAATCAGGCGTTCCGAGCCGTTTCGAGAAATGGGGCGGGGGTCGTAAGCGACCTCGCCGTCCAGTCCAGGGAAGGTCATGGGCCCGGGTTCGTACTCTTCTCGGCCTTGGGCTCGGTCGGCAGAACGGCGAAGAAGGGCGTGGTAGAGCCCCTCGGTGTTTTCTCGGAGAATGGTCATGTCGACCATGCCCGGTTCCCAAATTTGGCGGAAGCCACCGTGAATCTTGTGGGGGACGCCCTCGTAGAGTTTGATTGGACGGACGTTGGCATAGAGGTCAAGACCGCTTCGAAGCCCCAAGATGACCGAGCCGCCAGCGAGGTCGCCGTTTGGGAGGCGCGCACCTGGATAACCGATGGCACCCAGGAAAATGGCGTCCGTTTCGTTTTTGCAAAAGTCAAAGGAGCCCTCAGCCCATTCTTCTCCGGTGGCTTTGTAGTGTTCTCCACCGCAAGGAATGACCGTCTGGGTGAAGCCGTGATTGGAGTGCTCCTGAATGGTATCGAGGATGCGTTGCGCCTCTAGCGCCACTTCTCGACCCGTCCCGTCGCCTGGCAGAACCGTGATGCGATGGTCACTCATGCCTCCTCGCACATGGCGCTTCTACATGAACGCGACCCTTTCGACAGAACGGGACGGCCCCCGGAGAAACGAGGTGCTCCCCGATTGAAAAGGCGTGAAAAACTGCTCAAAACGGACCTTCTCGGTTGTGGCCAAGGGGATGTTTCATAGGCTGTCAAGTGAGAAGAAACATCATGGCAGACGAGCACAAAAACAGCCAGGAACGGCGTGTTTCGCTGAAGGATTTACCCCCGGAAGTGCACCAGCTCGCCGACGCCATGCTCGGAGTCAACCCGCAGTGGAACGTGCACGATTGGCTGGTGGAGCAAGCGAACATGGCCATGGACCTCTTGGCCATTGACCTCCTAAGAGAGAAGGTCATGGTCGACCAGCGGCTTCAACGCCTCGACGACCTCGGCCGGCGATTGGAGCCATCCGAAACGAGTGCGCAAGATAGGGATGACCCGCATCAGCGAAACCTGTTTGACTGTTTTGACCTGAACGAACCTCACGCTCTTCGAGGCCTAGGAGAACGGGCCACCGAATCTCCGAGTCAAGGACAGATGGAGGGCGAGGAGCACCACCCCTCCAACATCTTCCTCGACCTCTTACCCGATGCCAACACCGACGACCCTCTCCTTGCCATAGCCTGCCAGTCCGTCGTCATGTCCATCGAACAAGCCTTGGCCAGCGGTGAACCTGTCGCCACCCTCCAAGCCATCTTTGACCACACTCGCGCCTCCAACATCGACGATGCCGAAACCGATGAAGCCCTTGACCACCTGCTCACAACCGGCATGGTGCTTGAGGTGGACGACGATTGCTTCATTCTCCTTCCATCGTGAAGGGACCCCGTAGCAGTCCCAACGACGGACTTTATTGGTGGTGTATCCATGTTACATCATGGGTATCGTTCGCTCGGTGTTTTGGGGAAGTGCAGCATGGTTTTCAGCAACAGCGTTGATGGTTCATCCTGAAATGGCGCTTGGTTTGGCCATCGTGGTGGCGTTTCTCTCCGAATCGACCCACCACGGGTCTGAACTCCGGCGGATGCAACGCGACGGGCAGGCGTTGTCCAACCAACTCCGGGCAGCCAATCGCCAGGTCGAGGAATTGGAACGCGCCCTGACGAGAAGGCACGTGGAATTGAACAACGCCATCGATGAACTGCAACGGCGGGATGCGGTTGGAAGCCCTGCAGCCCGGGAATTGCTCAAGCGGCAAGAGGAAGCGATGAACGCCGCTTCAAACGCCCTCGAAGCCCGGCACGAGCGCAACGATGTGGTGTTCAACAGCATGGAGCGATTGCTCAACATGCAGGTTGAACAAACCGCCAACATGCAACGGGCGATGAGCGAACTTCTGCAGCACCTCATCTCTCAACCGCGTGGCCATTTCACGATGCGCGACAGCGTGCTGGTCAACGAAGGCACAAACCAAGACCGTGCGCTGAGCGACACGTTCGCCGAGGTCAACGCATGGCTGTCGGAAGAAGCGGCATCTTCACCTTGAGAAGCGACTTCCCACCACCATGGCTGGGAAGAAGGAGGGTGCACAACGGATTCTCGACGCCAAGGCCTCGGCCATGAAGGTGCAGCAGCGCTTGATCCCCGCAGGCTTGGGGATCGTGCTCATCGGTGTCGTCGTGGCCTACCTCAGCCGTTGGGAATTTGGTTTGGCCACGGTGCTGATGTGTGGCCTGTTGTTCCAGTACGCTTTGGAGCGGATGAACACCATCGTGGAAGCCAGCATCGCCAACGGGCTGAAGGACATGGGTTGGGACGCAGACACCGAACTTGACGACCAAACCATGGAAAAGATTCGGAGCATCGCAAACCGCTAGGTGGTTCGCATGAACAGCAAAGCCCTGATTGAACACTTCTTCGTTCAGGAACGAGTCGGTCGGAAGAAATTACTT
The DNA here is from genome assembly GCA_002495645.1 of Euryarchaeota archaeon UBA549. Taxonomy (GTDB): domain Archaea; phylum Thermoplasmatota; class Poseidoniia; order Poseidoniales; family Poseidoniaceae; genus Poseidonia. The sequence continues at coordinate 11,953 of DAGF01000053.1, read as the reverse complement.
TTCGCGATTTGGGGCATCGTCATTTTGACCGACGTCTTCGTTCTCATCGCCTACCTCCAAGGCATGGACATCTATCGCATTCTCCAGTTCCTCACCGTTCCGCTTGTCCTCGCTGTGGCGGTGCAGTGGCGCTCCTCGCACCGTACCAAAACCTTGCAGCGCAGACTTGGCGCACTGTTGGACAGCATCGAATTTGGCTGGGAGGAATTGAACGGACTTGATTTGGACCAAAAGGAAGCGGACCACCTCCATCAGGCCTTTGCAGCGAGCAACATCGGTCGAATCACCACCAACGAGTCCTATCTGCGCACCCGTGGCGGCGATGAGAAGGGACCAGCCTTTGACAAGACAGAAGCGAGTGTGGACCCAAACCTCGTACGAGTGGACCCTTCGCTCCATGAAGCCGATTACGAGGGCCTTGAAGGAGAGTTGAGGGTCTCAGAGAAACTGGTGGAAGAAGCCAATCAGCACTACGCAACGGTAGCGCAGCGGCAATGGGAAATCGCAGAGCAGCGCGACATGGACATGGTGGAGGCCGGGGTTGACCGACTTGGTGACTTGGTAGCCAGTGGATGGTTTGAGCAAAATTCCGAGGACGGTGCGCTTTCATCGCTGATGGAAACCGCTGAGGATGACGATCGCAAATGAGCATCTTCTAAAGCCGCCTGCGTGCGTTCTCAACCATGACGGTGAAAGCCATCTTGGTGGCGGGGGGCCACGGTTCTCGTCTTCATCCGTTCACTCACTATACGCAGAAAACCCTCCTACCCCTTTACAACCGTCCGGTCATTGACTACGCTTTGGGCACCATACGCCGAGCGGGCATCAAGGACATCACCATCATTTCCAACCGCTTTGTTGACCAAATCGCAAACCATGTCGGCCAAGGCTTGCCCGGGGAGCGCATTCACTACGTTATCGAGGAAGAGCCGTTGGGTGTCGCTCACGCCCTCAACTTGGCACGTCCGTACAATGAAAACGCCCGATTGATGGTCTATTTTTCCGACAACATCACCACGGTTGAATTCGGTCAGCATGTCGCGAACTTCTCAGCCGCAGACACCCCACCCGGCTGCTTGCTCATCGCTCGGGAAGAAACGCATCTGGAAGCCTTTGGTGTCGCGGTGATGGACGAAGAAGGAACAATCTGTGATATTGTGGAGAAGCCTGCGAACCCGCCCTCAAACCTTGCCATCGGTGGCATCTACCTGTTTGATGAGCGCTTCTGGAATTTCTTGGACAGCGCCATCGCGCAACAAGGAGATGCATTCTCCATCTCCGACATCACCCGCGTTTATGTAAAACAAGGCGAGGCTGAAGTGATCTCGGTGGGGGAAGAGACATGGGTGGATTGCGGAACCCCCGATTCGCTTCTGCAAGCCTCGACCATGGCCAAAGACGGAAAATTGAATCCGAACCCGCACCGTTGAGAAGGAGGTCATGGCATGAAGGTTGGAATCATTGGTGCTGGCATGGTCGGCGGTGCGATTGAACACTGCTTTGGTCACGCTCACGAACTCTTCGTTCACGACCCTGCGCGAGGAACATCGCTGACTGATGTAACCGACCATGTTGACATGGCTTACATCGCCGTTCCCACCCCGCCCCATCCCGAAACGGGTGCTTGCGATACGAGCATCGTCGAAGGGGTGCTGGATGCACTGCCCGATGGCTTCACCGCCGTCATCAAGAGCACGGTGGTACCAGGAACGACGCAAACATACCACGAACGGTATCCTAACTTGAACATCGCCTACTCGCCTGAATTCTTGGTGGAACGACGCCGCTTGGAGGACTTCGCCAATCAGGACATTCTGGTCGTGGGCACCCATCACAAGGAGGTGGCTGATTTGGTGTTTCAACACCACATGGAAGCCGGTGTGATGCGAAAGGAGCAATTCTTCCAGGTGTCCCCTACGCAAGCGGAGTTGGTGAAGTACACCAAGAACACCTTCTACGCTCTCAAGGTCACCTTTGCCAATCAAATGTACGATATCTGCCAGGAGATGGGCGAAGACTGGTACGCCATTCGAGACATCATCACGGCCGAACAAGCTCAACCCATCGGGCCTTCGCACCTCGACCCCATCTTTGGCCTGCGCAGGGGATTTGGTGGCAAGTGCCTGCCCAAGGACAGCGCGGCCCTGGGGGTGTTGGCGCAAGAACTCGGCGTCAAATACGCCATCATGGACGCCATGCAAGCGGACAACGCCCTGCTGCGTGAATTGTTAACGGGTAAGCCCAGTGATGTGGTTACCAATGACGACTAATGCCTTCGCTTGGCTTGATGAGCGGGTACCGCGCGGTTCACTCGTTCGCTTTAGCATAGCGGGCGGTTTCAACAGCGTCATCTTCTTTCTGTGGTGGGCCTTCCTCCTCGCAGCCTTTTCCGATGCTGATGTCCGGATTTTGTGGGGGCTGTGTTGGGGCACAACCGGCGTGTTTGCCCACTTCGTCCACCGCTGGTTCACGTTTGACGACTGGAAACCCGTGTCGTGGACACTGCCCACCGCCGTACCGGTTTACATCATCAGTCTGGTCGGTTCAAGTACCTCCATCGGTTGGTTGGCTGAGACCTTTCCAGAGGATGTCCGAATCCTCGGCATCGTGAATTTGCTTGCATGGGGCGTCATCGTGTGGTTGATGATGCGAATTTGGGTCTTTCAGTACGCCGCCGGCCAAGAACAGACTCCTGCACCTACAGAGCATGTGTCTCCAGCACATCAAGAGGAATGATGTCAAGGGCGCGCTCGTGGGTCGCCTCCAAATCCACCGGGCAACCCATGCCTGCGTTCACCGCCAACAACCATGTCCGAGCGCAAACGCACCAGGAATCGCCCGCCTTCAATCCGGGAAAATTGAATCGGGGCGCAGGCGTGATGAGGTCGTTACCCATGTCCTTAGCAAATTGGAGGAAATCGTCGGTCAAGACGCAACAGACGGTGTGCGACCCACGGTCGCTATCGTCGGTGTTGCAGCATCCATCCCTGTACCAGCCGGTGAGCGGGTCCTCCGAACAGGACTCAAGTTTGGTGCCCAAGACATTCACGCTGGGGTGCATGGACAAGTGGACAGGGATGCAACCTATGAACGCTTGTTCGGTCAACTCCGCCGGTTCATCCCGCCTTTGATGCGCTGCCACCATGTGGTTTTGGGTGATGCTTCTGCTCGCCCGAGCAGCACATCGAGTTCACCTGCTCGCTCAAGGTTCAGCAAGTCGTCAAAACCACCAACGTTGTGGTCGTTGATGATGATTTGAGGAACCGTTCGTGCCCCAGCAGTGGCTCGTGCATAAGCCCGTTGAACTGCAGGGTCCTTCTTGAGGCGACGCTCTTTGTAGGCGACCCGTTTCTTGTCCAGAAGTTGCTTTGCACGAACGCACGCCGCACAACCCCGCCCGGTCCAAACGACAACCTCCGGTTCCGATTTGACCATGGCCTTCGGTGGATGCGATGGGGTTTCAAGATTGGGGGCATGATGGGGGTTTCATCCGTTGGGTTCATTGGGAAGAAGCGCGCAAAGGGTGTCAATGCTGCCCGACACGGTTCACAAACTCCCCCGAGAAGAACGCTTTGCCTACGCTCGCCTGCTGGCCTACATGGCTCGTATTGACAACGAATTAACCGTGGATGAAATGGCCATGTTTGAACAACGGCTCGGTACGGCACTGCTTTCACCCGGCCAACGTGAATCCATTCGTGCAGCGCTCAAGAATCCACCAAGTTTGGAAGAGTGCCTCGAAGACCTGTCGGGTGAAGCTGGACGGCTCGCCCTGCGCGATGCGGTGATGATGGCAGCAGCCGACGGAACGGTGGACGAAGACGAGCGCGACGCTCTCGAGGACATCTCTGAACATTTGGGCCTCAAGGAAGAAGCGGTGGAGGAACTCCTCAACTGGACCATCAAAGGTTACAAGTGGATGAAAGAGGGGTACGAACTCCTGGATACGCTTGAGGAATGAGCGGCCATGTTCCCCGATGGGATGATCCATCGTTCTTCGCAGGAACGAATGCGGTATGCGCAGGTCTTGGTTTACATCGCCGCTGCAGACGGCGCTTTGGTCCGTGAAGAAATCGCCATGATCGAAGCGATGATGGGGAAGGCCATGATGCATCCCGAATCAAGAATCACCGTCCGTACGGGATTTGAACAACCCATTCCTCTTGAACAATCCATCGCCGACATCGACCCGGAGTTCGCCCAGGTCATGCTGCGCGACGCAGCCTTGGTCGCGGCGGTCGACGGCGCTTACGACCGGAAGGAGCTCACCGCCCTTCGGAAGATTGCGAAAGTGGGCAAGGTCTCGCCTGACCAACTTTCTGACCTGCTTGACTGGGTGGCAGAAGGGTGGAATTGGTTCGAGAAAGGTACCGAAATTTTGGTCAAATAATGGCCATTTTTCATCCCTTCGTGAAGAGACATCTTCAAAGAGAGAAAGCCGTCCCGTCAGTTTGGTGGGGACATTGCAAAACGGGGTTAGTGGATGGTATGCACGATTGGACCGATGTCTCGATAACCGCGAACAACAAATCGATATTTGGCTGAGCACGTGGGAAAAATCCCTCCGCTCTTTTCAGCCCATTGCGGCCCTGCTCCCCGAAGACTGGCCAACCCTTCCTGCCAACCTGTTGACCGATCCTGGTCATGTCCTTGACCACCTTCTTGCTCGCCACGACGCCGAATCCGACGGGCGCTCTCCTCGGGGTGCTCATCCCACGCCTCCACGCTTGGCTGACGCCGTGATTTGCTCGGAGATGAGGGACAACCTCGTGAACCCGAAAAAACCGGTTCAACAATCCAATTTCCTGATGAGCAATCTCCCTCCTGGTTTCCGCCAACACGTTGAGCAACTCAACCTCCCCAAGGCGACCCAAGACAGTGATGTCAACGACGATGATGAGCGCGAAGCGGTTGAGCAAAACAAGCGAACCCTCAGCGGCATTCCACTGCCTGTCGCCGATACCGCCGCCGGTGGTGGACTGTTCCACGCCCGCCTTATCAGGCGACACGCTGATGCTCACGAAGACGCCGACCCCGAGTTGCAAAAGGAAGACACTCGGCGCTTCTTTTCCAACATCCAACTTCTCGATGTCGACCCGCTCGTGGTCAAGAGCACCAAACTCCGCTTGTTGCTTGAATCCATTCGCCACGAACTCGTGAGTTTCGGACCCGAAACGCCCGGAAAAATCTCGCGAAAGGAAATGGAGGCCCTGCTTGATGAAGGCGTGAAGCAAGGCGATGCACTGCAAGGTGATTGGCCGTGGGCTTCAGCGCCCGAATTGGTGTTGACCAACCCGCCTTGGTTGCGAATTAAAGACCGTTTCCGAGGCATGGAAGACGGCAGCCAGCTGCGCAAGGAATTGGGCGAGCGTCTGCGAAGCCTAACCGATAACGGTGTGCCTCGCTTCTCCACCATGCGAGGCAATGTCAACCTCTACCGGCTCTTCATCGAGCGCAGTCTTCAGATTTTGAAAGACGGTGGTCGCCTCCGCATCATCGCTCCTGACAGTCTTCTTCGAGAACAATCCTCTCACCCGCTCCGTGAACTGCTCGTGAAGCACCACGGCTGGACCCATGCATGGGCCATCGAGGAAGCGAACCTCTTGTTCCCGGGCATGACCCAAGGCGTGGTTGTTCTCGGCATCACGGCCAACGGTGAAGTCCCCGTGCTCAACCTGCACGGGCCCATCACGCGGGCCGACCTGCGCCGTGAAGGCGAAGGTCTCTCCTCCCGTGTTCCCGTGTTCCAATTGAACGAAGAGCGATGGACGTCGTGGGCACGAGACACATGGGCCGTACCACGATTGCCCCGAGACCGTGTTGAGCGCTCCCACACCCTCAAGGTGCTGGACCGTCTTGCCAAACTCCCTCGCCTGAGCGATGAAGAGCACCCTTTGACCACCAATGAGCGACAAGTTCGTGTTCGTGTCGGTGAAATTGACCAAACGGCACATGCGAAGAGCATCGAGACCTGGGTCAAGGGCAAGCGCAGCCGCCCCTTCATTCGAGGCGTTCACTTCTCAGAAAGCGAGGATGGTCGCGTGTTTATTCGCCACCCTGCTTTCCGAACCGACATTCCATCACGAGCCAGTGAACGGCAATTGGCCATGTGGGTTGGCGACCACCACCCCTCGCACGGTCCTCGCCTCGCCTGTCAAGCCATCGTGAACGCTCACCAAGAGCGCCGATTGCGCTGGGCCGTGATTCCGGAAGGAAGCGTTCTCGGCAACAGCGTGAACCACATTGAACTACACGAGGACATCCAGGCCAGGCTCGTCGACGATCACACCACCATCGAAGGAGGGCTTCAGTGGCTTTGTGAGCACCTCAACAACAACGACCTGGATGAGTGGGCACGAGCATGGGCTGCGAACAACAACGTCAACAACTACGAATTGGAGATGTTACCTGTTGAGTTGCCCGACTCTTTTCCACAATTCGGCACTGTTGTCCGTTGATGGTGAATCCATTCGGTTTTATTTTCCGAATCCCCGCAATTTGAACCCTAGAATTTATAGCACAGGCCCCGTTAGTACGCGGTGCGCACTCTTTGGAGGATGAATGAGGAATGGGAGTTCATCCTAAGATTGGTATCACCGGATTGCCACGAAGTGGAAAATCTGCGGTGATGGAAAAGGTCCTTGATATGCTTCTGGATGAGCGCACGCGAGAAATCTCAATGCGCGGCGGTTCCACAGAAGGCGCCATCATCGGTGGTGTTCGAACCGAACCCCTCCTTGAAGACGGGGAGCGAATGGGTTACAAAATCATCGACATCGTCACCGGAGAAGAAGGCGTCATCGCTCACAAGAACATCGATTCCCGTCTCCGCGTCCTCGGCTACGGAATTGACACCGAAGAATTGAACCGTGTTGCCCTCCCTGCCATCGACCATGCCCAACACCATTGCGAAGTGCTCGTCATCGATGAAATCGGAAAATTTTCAGTGGAATCCGAAGCCTTTGTTCAGGCCGTTCGTTCTGCATTGGAGGTTGACATGCCCACCTTGCTCACCCTTCACAAGAAAAGCCGCCACCCACTCCTTCAGGACATTCGTCGCCGAGACGATGGTCGTATTTTGGAAGTCACCCCGGTGAACAGAGCGCTGCTGCCCTACAAGATTCACAAGCTCATGCGAGAAACCTACTGACGGTATCGCCCCATCGGTTGATTCATGGGGCAATGTGCGCTCGGCCATCCATGCACCCGCCAAGCGTGGCCGTTGAGCGTCTCCTCTACGGTACGGGCGTGGGCTTGCTGCTCGGCCTTGGATTCGGCCTTCAATCGGGTCGGACGCTGGGTGCGAATCCCCCTGTCATGGAAGTGTTCATTGGCGCAGCCGTGCTTTGCTTTCTCCTGGGTTGGACTTTGAGCAATGGCACAGGCCCACTGTCTCGTTGGTTTTCTCATGAGTCCGAGGACGCCATGGCGAGGCGCGTGCGTGCTGAAATCGAAGAAGTGCACCGTTCGGAAGACGTGACCTCAAAATGGGCTGAACTTGAGGCCAAAGTTTTGACCCAGGACCTCGGTGAGGAAGAGTAAATCCGGTATCGTAGGGTTGATGTGCATTCGTCACTTCGTTTGAAACAGAGGCGAGACCATGAGCGAAGTCCCCGAAGGATTGTACTACACCAAAGAGCACGAATGGATGCGAGTTGAAGGCGACACCGTCACCATTGGCATCACCGACCACGCGCAGGACATGCTCACCGATATCGTCTACATTGAACTCCCCGAAGAAGGGGATGTCGTCGGCGACATGGGCGAATTCGCTGTGGTTGAATCCGTTAAATCGGCCTCTCCCATCTTCGCCCCGCTTGCGGGCACCATCACCGCTGTCAACATGGAGTTGGAAGACGCTCCTGAACTCATGAACTCCTCGCCCTACGGCGATGGTTGGATCGTGAAAATGACCCTCGATAACCCCGACGCTGTGTCCGGACTGATGGACGCTGCCGCTTACAAAGCTGAAATCGGCGAGTGAGTCCGTTGACGGCCGCCCCGTGGACGCTCTACGTGGACGGGTCGTGCCTTGGCAACCAAAACGTGGACGCTTCAACGCCAGCCTCGTGGGGTTTGGTCGTGGTCGTGGGCGATTCTGGTTTGGGCAAGGGTTCGGGTGAATTGCACCACGAGGAAGCAGGGCCGGTCATCACCAGCTCTGGCCAAGACGGTTTCATCGGTGCCGAAGTTGGCTCAAACAACACGGCCGAATTGAGCGGTTTCGCCGCTGCCCTTCGATGGTTATTGATGGAGGGCGGCGATGATGCAGCGACCATCCGAGCCGATTCCACCTACGCCGGTAACCTCGCCAGCGGCGTATGGAAAGCCAAAGCGAATCGGGAATTGGTGGCGCACGTTCAGGCGCTCTGGGCCGAGGTTGCAAGCCTGCGCCCGCTTTCATGGTCGCACGTCAAGGCACACCGTGGTCATCGATGGAACGAGCGAGCGGACCACTTGGCGGCGCGCCACGCCAACGGTGAACTGCCCGAACCGCTGACCTTCTGGAAGCCCGGTCAGCGCTAATCGTTGAGGCGCTCTTCCAACCAAGCCCGCATGTCATCGCTGTAATCAGCGCGCCGGAGAGCGTGGTCAACCTGGGCCTTTAGCCAAAGCAGAGGGGCGCCCGAATCGTACCATTGCGTTTGGTCAAGAACAACTCCGTAAAGGGCGCCTTCCTTCATCCAATGTTGCTGCAAGGCGATGCTCTGCAAATCCCCGTGGGCTTCGTAGGTGTAGGTCTTCAACAGGTCTTGGGTGTTGGCCGGGAACACATAACGCCCGCACAAGGCCAAACGGCTTGGAGCGTCTTCTGGTGAGGGTTTCTCGGTCATGGAAACGATGCGCTGGCCGTCCATGCCCACGATGCCGTACTTCTGGACGTCGTCTTCAGCCACCTCCATGAGGCCCACCGTGGCTTCGCCGTGGCGCACATAGGCCTCGACCAAACGCTTGGAAGCGGTGGATGGGGCATAGGCTTCAACCGAAGCATGCGTGTCCATCAGCAGGTTGTCACCGAGCATAACAAGGAAGGGGCCATCAATCGCATCGAGCGCTGCTTCAATGGCGTTTCCAACGCCCTTTGGCTCGTGTTGAATGTGAACATGAACCTCAAGGCCATCGGTGGCGTGAAAGAGCGTTTCATCCAAATGCGCTTGCAGAGCATGGAGGTCGCGACGGTCGCTGAGCCAAGGTGCAAAGGATTTGGTGGGCGAGACCACCACGTGGAGGCGTTCGATGTTGGCTTCCTTGGCTTCCATGACGAGGTGGGTCAGCAATGGAACATCGACCAGTGGCAGCGATTCCTTGGGTGAAAAGGCGCTGGTGGGGAACATGCGTGTGCCCAGACCGGCCGCTACCAACACGGCGTCGCGAACCACGTCCATGAACTCCCTGAGGAGGCACAGGCTTTCAAGCGTGAGGCTCCTGCACCGCACCATGGACCGAAAAGCAACGCTGGCCCTGCTGGGTGCGGGCGTTGTGCTCATCGGTCAAAGTTTCACCACGCTTGCTCCTGGTGGGCCGTGGGATTCGGCGTCCTTCACCCGCGGCGTGCTTGGCCTTCTTGGTCTGGTTTTGCTCTACCTTGCATGGTTCAAGCAAACATTCGGTTTCATCGGCGTGGCGCCCACGGTGAACCGCTGGCGGTCGCCCGAGACCTCCTGGCTGAAGGTCGTGGTGTTCGGTTTGGTCTGTTTGGTGGTAACCCGCGCCATTCGCTTGGTCGACGGCGACGGTTTCGTGCCAGAACCCGCAGGGTTGTTACTGACCCTTGTCGGTGTGTTAGCGCTCATGAACGGAGGCTATGTTTGGCTCATCACCTCAGGCCCGTTGGCCGATGAGGAAGAGTGAATTCAGTCTTTGAGTGAACGAAGCGCATCGTCCAAATCGGGCAGCGATTCAGGCGCTTGCATCTGCGAAACATGAACCGGGCGCTCGTCAGCGGTGGGCTGGTCGCCCGTTCCAGCCAACCAAGCCTTCCATGCGTCGCAGCGTTCTGGACGACGAAGCGTCAAGGGCTCCCAGAGCGGTTCGAGGTCAGCACCGGCTTCATCCAAGGCTTTGACCTGCGAAGCGAAGTGGTCAGGGGCCACTTCTTCCATGCGCAAGAGCAGTTCCCGAAGACGGGTACGCACGACCTCATCGCCGTCTTTCCACAGTTCGTGGAACAGGCCGCGCTGGTCGCTCGGGTCGAATTCGATGTATTCTCGGAGGTTGGGCACAAGGTTGCGCCGGACGATGGCCAACGGGTGGTCAACCAGTTGTCGAAGGCGGTCCGCCCACTGTTCTTTGTCGAGGTATTTCACGTCGCCAACGGTCGCACTGGCAGCGGCCAACACGCCTTCGTCATTGGATTGCAACATGTCGTCAAGCAAGGGCAGAGCGTCCCACGTCAACCGACGGAAGAGGCGAGTCAACACGTCCGCCATGGCTCGACAGACCAACGTCTCGTCTCGCTCGTGCAGGCGGAGTGCCAGTTGGTGGCCGAAATCTCGGTCAGCCTCAATGGCTTTGGCGAGGCAGAGCGTGACCTTGTTGGCCACCTCGGCGACCGGGTCAGCAGCGCGCCGCAGGAGGATGTCTGTGAGACCGAGCGGCTCGATGAGGGGTTGGCGTTCCAGCAGGAGTCGGACCCATTCAAGCAGGAGAAGGCGGCGGTCCAAGTCGCCGCCTTCAAGACGCTCAAGAACCCAACGTGCGGCCTCAACACCGCGTTCGTGAGCGACCACGGTGCTCGACATGCGTGGAACCACGGCGTGCGGGTTCCAATCCATGTGCTGAGGGCCGGCGTCGGGCTGGGTGTGCCAAGTACCCGGCCGTTCGGCGAGAGCGATGGATTCCACGAGGTGGTAGCCCTGATGGACGGGCTGGCCGTAAGGAACGGTGGCAAGGCCGTTGAGGAGAGCGATGCTCAACCACCACCGATCGGTGTTGGGGGCGTGCGGATCAAAGGCTTGGGCCAGCCAGTCGGTGGCGATGTGGAACAGCAGGCGATGGGCCACGTCGTCCATTCGACGACTGAGCCATTTCTGGTGAATCTCAAACGGGTCGTCGCTGAGGTTCATTCGGTGGGGAACGATCAAATCGACCACAGTGTTGAGGTGGCGGTCAAACATGCCGCGGTCAACGCTCAAAATACCGAGGCCTTCCTCGAACAGCTTGTGGGGCGACGTCGGGGGGATGGCTGGAAAATCGGGGTCGCTCATGGGCGGTTCTGGCAGGGGCCAAGCCTCGGTTCCACGCTCAAGCGCCTCAACCAAACCCGTTGCGACGCGCTCAAAGGCTTCGTCAGAAATCTTGGTTCGGCTCTTGCTCACGCTGTTCACCTCTTGGGCTCACCGTCGGTTCAACGGGGGACTCAGATGTCGAGTTCGATGTTGAGGTTCTGAATCAGTTCCTTGTATCGGTTTCGAATGGTGACTTCGGTAACACCGGCCACTTCAGCGACCTCGCGCTGGGTGCGGCGCTTTCCACACAACACAGAAGCGATGTAGATGATGGAAGCGGCAATGCCGGTAGGTCCACGCCCGCTGGTCAATTCTTTTTCCTGAGCGGCCTTGATCAGTTCGTACGCCTTGGCTTCAACGTCAGCGTCCAGTCCGAGGCCAGAACAGAATCGGGAGATGTAATCCTCTGGGCCGGTTGGCATGATCTTCATCTTCAATTCACGAACCATGAATCGGTAGGTTCGGCCGATTTCTTTGCGGCCGGTACGAGAGGCTTGGCCGATTTCGTCCAGCGTTCGTGGAACACCGCACTGGCGGCAGGCGGCATAGAGAGAAGCAGCGGCCACACCTTCGATGGAACGGCCACGAATCAAGCGCTTGTCGACGGCTTTCTTGTAGTTCACAGCGGCGGCCTCACGGACAGATTTCGGGAGTTCCAGACGGCTGGCCATGCGGTCCAACTCAGCGAGGGCCATGGCGAGGTTGCGCTCGGTGGCGTTGCTCAC
>DAGF01000094.1 GCA_002495645.1 Euryarchaeota archaeon UBA549 | reverse complement strand
AGTTGCTTGTTTTCAAAAACTATCTCGGCCTCACGTCCCGCGGGAATGGTGTTAAGTGGAACCTTTCACACGGGGAAATATGGATAGGCTTGCGGTTCAAAGCCTTGACCAAGGAATGTTCGCCTTTCCTCGTCCAAAAGTCATCCATATCATAGGGTACATCATCACCTTATCCTCGGTGCTCACGGCCTACACACTGTACTCACAAAGTCTCGGCATTCCCGATGTGCCTCGGGTGGAAGAGGCCACCGTTTTGCCCTACCTTCACGAGGATGTTTCAGCGTACGACTTTGCTCCGGTGCAAAAGGGGTACGATGGTGACGAATACGCCTCCGAGGCGGCCTTCATTGTCGTACCGTTGGAATTGGAAGGAGGCACCATCGCCACCGATAAATGCAGGTGGGTTGAGGACGATGATGGAAACGGGGATTGGGAATACAGCTTCCAGATGGCAAATGCACAACGATTGACGATGGTGGACGCCGAAGGTACGCGAATTCCCACAGCCTTTTCGCTGCAGGATTCACTTTCACCAGAGGGTGAGGTCTACCAGCCCGATTGCAACGGCTACTGGAGTCGAACCATTGGCGGAGACGGGATAGGAAGCGAGGATAATTTCCTTTTCAACGCCTTTGTTATGGTTGAACAGGACCCTGTTCGGTACCAGTTGCTTTCGGTGGTTGAAATTTGGAACCTGAACAACCCGTCGGAGGAACCTCAGGAGGTCACGCAACGAGAAGACAGAGGGCGCTGGTCCCTGCTGTCATTCGGTTTTGCCGGTCTCATCTTCATGTACAGCAACTCCCCTCCCTTGATGCACGAACTGCGAAAGATACGCAAACAAAATCGAGACGCTGTGAAGGACACCTCTTCTGCACCGGGTGTTCTTGGTTTCAACGGACGATACTTCCCTCATTTCGGGCCGAACTTTCAACCGCTCGCCTATGCCACCCATCCCGCGCGTTCGGTCGATCATGATTGGTTGTTTGGCGCACCCGCCCCTACTTCATTTGACGACCCGTACGGCCAAGATGCGCACGGACAACTCATTCCCGAGCACCCCAGCATCATCGGTACGCCAAAGGCCGCCCTCATCACGCCCTACAGCATCGGCGCCGCGGTGTTTGCAGGTTCCTTCATCTGGTTATCTGCTGACCTTCGGGCACGAGACGGCTCTGGATTCCACACCACCCTGGGTTGGGGAATGACGGCTTTTGTCACCTTGATGAATCTCCTTTGGTTCTTCTCGGCTTGGAAGCAGTTCAAATTGACCCGCCTCATCAAGGACTTGCCCACCTCTCCAATCCGAAGCGTTGCTGTTGGTCAAGCAGAACTCGTTGGCCAAGTGCGCCCTTCCATCGCAGGAACGCCCGAAATGAAGGTAGGTGGCCGCACCCACAAAGGGCTCACATGCTGGCAGTGGAAATCGTACCAGTACGTCTGCAGGACCGATTCCGATGGGGATACACACTGTTCTTGGGAACATCGAGAAACCAAATCTGGTGGCGTACCGTTCATGATTCACGACGGCACCGGTGGCATGATCATCGATCCTTCGCTATGGGTCGAGAAACCCGTGGATTACGGACCGCAGCTCGACACGTGGCAACGGGGCGACTGGAAATGGACCCTCGTTGGCTTTGGTATCGGCGACCCCGTCTATGTGCTGGGCGATTGTGTGCCCCGCGACGTCGACCATATTGAGAAGTGGGGCGGCCATGAAACGCTGCCGCAAGCCCTGCTGACCATGGTGCCGACCACCGGTACCGGTGATGCTTCCATTGTGCACTACGGCACGGAAATGGACGTGCTGTCAAAGAACAGGTCGCTGTTTGAAATCTTCATCGTGCCGCTCTTGATCTTCCTGTTCGGCATCTTCATGTTCCTCAACTACACGCCCTGAGGCCCGTTCCTTCAGTCTTCACGAAACCAATGGGCAGAAGCATGCGATGTCAAAGTGATATCATTCCAATATCTTTATTTGACGACGCTCTCTCCTCGCTTCATGCAAGCAGCTCAAACAGGCCAGCGCTCAACAATGCCCCGGCCCACGTTCAAGGATGCTCCTCTTTCGTCCATCAACGGCTTTGTGGGCCTCGGCGCCCATGCGCTCCTCAGTTTGGTTCTCCTCTTCGGCCAGGTTCTCTGGGCCCTTGCCTGGCCTGTGGCTCTCCTGCTCAACATCGGTGGTGGCATTCTCTGGTTCTTAATGTGGAACAGTTATGTTATTGTCAACCCAAACGAGGCGGTTGTAGCTCAGTTTTTCGGCAAGTACGTCGGCACGCTCAAGCAAGAGGGTTTTCGATTCTTCATCAACCCGTTGTATGGGAAATCACGAATTTCTCTGCGAATCAATAACTTTGAATCGAGCAAACTCAAGGTGAACGACGTCAACGCCAACCCCATCAACATCGCCGCTGTGGTCGTTTGGCGCGTGTACGACGCCGCCGAAGCCATGTTTGAAGTGGAAAAGTACCAGCATTACGTCCAGATTCAAAGCGAGGCGGCCTTGAGAGAAATGGCCACCAAGTACCCTTACGATGCCATCGAAGAGAAGGACATCGGCGGCATCACGCTTTCTGGCCATCAGGACATCATCGCCAAAGAACTTCAGGCCTCGGTCGAGGCGCGCCTTTCCCGTGCTGGAATCGCCGTGCTCGAGGCCCGCATCAGCTACCTTGCCTACTCCACGGAAATCGCTCAAGCCATGCTTCGCCGTCAACAAGCCAGTGCCGTGGTCGCCGCGCGAAGGGAGATTGTTGACGGTGCCGTGGGTATGGTTGAACTCGCTCTTGAACAACTCAGCGCCAAGGACATCATCGAACTTGATGAAGAAAAGAAGGCAACGATGGTCAGCAACCTTCTGGTCGTTCTTTGTTCAGAAACGGACACGACGCCTGTGGTGAACACGGGCACCTTGTACCAGTGATGAACCGCTGGAGGGAAACACATGGGTGAAAGCACGGAACGAACCCAAAGCAAAGACGGCATGCCAGGGGGGCGAAAGAAAGTGGAAAAGAAACGTCTCTTGCTTCGCATCGACCCCGCATTGCACGACAACCTGCGCGTGTGGGCGGAAGACGAATTCCGTTCCATCAACGCTCAAATTGAATTTTTACTCAAACAAGCCGTTGCCAAGCGAAAGCGGGACGAACGGTAGATGGGACACAGTGAGTGAGAGCGTGATACAATGGGATTGATGGATAAAATATCTGCGGATTCAATGAGCACCGCCCCCGTGGCTCGTCCAAGTCAAGAACGAAAGGTCGATGAGGGCCGAAGCCAGCAACTCATGGACGCGATTGAGGAAAGCGGCGTCCCGAACCATGTGTTTCTCCTCACCGAAGAAGAACACCGTCGAGGTGGCAGACAAATTGGGACCTCGATTGGGATGCTCATCTTTGGGACGGTCTTTTGCGCCATACCACTCGTTGCTGTTATCATCATGGCTGTGGGTGGCGGCCTTGCTTTCCTTCCCTGTTTATTGATCTTCACGATTCCATTCTTTTGGTTTGGAGGGAGGATTCTTCGAGGCTCCATTCAAAATCTCTTCTACCCGGACCCGCTTGAGGACGTCCACACCATCCATTGGTTCGATGAGCGCCATCGTTTCATTGCGGTGGTGGAGCACACGTCCGACCCCGAAACGGGACAGGAATTTTATCCCGAGTCGTTGGGAGGTCTCTATCTGAAATCATCGGACGAAATCGCCATTCTTTATGACCCACCAAGCGAGGGCGCAATGACTCAGGGCAATCGAAGGGTGTGCTTGTGGGACCCTCACAGTCAGGAAGAATCCTTTGTTTTGTTGAACCTTGAGTGGTTTTCCTACTACGAAGAAGAGGAAGCAAGGGCCAGGGCGCGATATTATAGTCGGAAACTTGGTCTAAAATTCAACCTTGAGGCGAATGACACGGCTGAGATGAACATGGACGTTATCAACCCCGAAGGCAGATTGATGTTCATTCGACGGTGAACACTTCGTTGCGCTGAACAGTGCGCCTCAATTGCCTGCACGAGGGTCTTTCGGCCCTTCCGTGCGCTGAATCTCCACGCCGTGGTTCTCGAGGTAGCCCACGCCGTTCTCGCCCATGAAGCCTCCATCGACGATGACGACGCGCTCAATGCCGGCGTGATGAATGAGTTTGGCGCACATCATGCAGGGTTCGCCCGTGACGATGAGCCAGGCGTTGTTGGTCGGCACGCCGTTGGCCGCAGCGTTGCAAATGAGGTTCATCTCAGCGTGGTGGCAGCCGATTTCCACCCGAGTCCCCGACTCGATGTTCATGGTGTCGCGAAGGCACTCCTCGCCACCGCACAAGCGTCCTCCGCCCCGAGGTCCACCGTTGTAACCGTCCATCAGCACCACGTTTCGCTGAGGGTCAACCAACAGGGCACCAAAGGTGCGACGCGGGCAGTTGGAAGCCTCCGCCAAAGCCAAGCATTGCTGGATTCGGATCTTCAGATGCTTGTCCTTCATGGGCTCACCGTGTTCCATGAATCGGCCTTGGTGTTTCATTCCTTCGCCACGATGGCCAGCCCTTCATCGGTGTCGGCCCCGAGGGCGGCGAGAACGTTGCCTTGCAGGTAGAGCGAACCGATGGAAAGGACCGTTTTGGCTCCGTGGTCATGCGTTTCCAACCACTCAACCGCCTTCTCGGGTAACTGGAAACTTGTCGTGGTCTTCACACCTGCCTCGAGAAGGGTGGTTTCGATGTCTTCGCATGGCACGCCGGGGTAGCGGCCAAACTGAGGTTCGGTGAGCACGACCGCCACCGGGGGACGGGCTTTGCAAAGGTCAACAAGCGGAGCGAGCATGGCTTTCATGTCCCTCTGAGGGGTGCTTCCCAAGAGCAGCGCCCACGGTTCCTGCCATCGTGGCTGTGCTTGCAGTTGAGCGCAGGATGCTTCCATTCCACTGGGGTTGTGGGCCCCTTCGAGCAGATAGGTCAACCCGTTTTGAGATGGGCTGGGCACATCATGCATGCGCCCGGGCCAACGTAATGCGCGGATTGATGGGTGGGGTGTTTTCTCCGCGCACAACAGATGCGTCCATGCAGCGCTGGCCAAGGCCTTCGCCTCCTCAAAATACGAGGCTCCTGCTTCCACTTCCACCCACTGCAAGAGGGCCGGCCCGACGCCCTCACCAATGTCTTGAATTCCAGCGTTTTGGGCGGTCTCTTCAATCCGCTTTCGGGCCGCAGCCTCGCTCACATCCCGAACAAGCAGCGGTCGACCCGGCCGGGCAATAGCCGCCTTCTCGCCAGCGATGGCCTCCAACGTTTCACCGAGGATTTCGGTGTGTTCCAGGCTCAAGGCCGTTACCAACGCCATATCGGCCGAGGCGACCCGAGTGGCGTCCAAACGCCCGCCAAGGCCCGTTTCGAGCAACAACGCCTGAACAGGCTCAAGGTCAGCGATGACCATCGCCACGAGGAAGGTCGTTTCGAAGAACGTGAGCTCTATCCCCGTGCGTTCAACCATGTCATGCACCTTGCTCAAGCCTTCATCAAAGCGGGCAGGAGAGACGGGTCGGCCGTTGAGCCGGATGCGCTCTTCAACGCGGACGAGGTGGGGTGAGGTGAAGGCCACATGGTCAATGGATGCAGCCGACAACGCAGCACTCAAGGTGGCGATGGTGGTTCCTTTACCGTTGCTTCCGGCGACATGAACCGTCTCAAAATCAGGCGGCGAGAGGTTGAGTTCCCGAAGCGCGTTTTGGGTGTTGGAAAGGCCAAGCGCCATGCCCCGTTCTTTGGTGGATTCAAGCCAAGCCCGCCATATGTTGGCCGCCACCATGCTCGGTGCTGCTGACGGTTCGTCATAGGCTCTTTCATCTCGGCTTCACCCTGCGCAACATCGCGAGGCTGATATGGAAGAGAGGATTGGCACGACCATGAGCGATGCGGCAACGCCCGAAGACGGGCGTCAAGTTTCTCAGCGCTTTTCAGCTGTGGAGGATGAACTTCGCGACGGCGACGGCTTGGGCTCGCTGATGGCTGAGCAGTGGCGAGGAATGGCCGGCATGGCGGGCATGTTCGTTGCCACCATTGCGCTCGCCATGTACATCCGACCCTACTACGACGTGGGTGAATTGCACGCCTTTGGAGCATCAGGTGCGACGCAAGCTCGTTATGTGCTCATGGAACTGTTGGCCATCTTCGCTTTCACGGCCCTCATCATTTACCTGGCTCGCAAAGGAAAGGAGTACATCATCAAGTACGGCATGTACGCCGTTCTGACCATGGCTTTGGCCTACACCTTGGTGCCGCTGGCGCACATGTTGGTGCTTGATTTCGAAAGAACGCCGTTTGAGATGGAGTCCGAGCAACGACTGAGCGGTGATGTGTTGGGTACGTGGGGAGACGACGGCTTCATCATGGCCAACGTAAGCGAGAGTTTCACGAACACCACCGTTGATATCACGGCTTGGGATGCTTCCAACGGGTATGCTGCACCGGTCTGGACGATGACCCACGACCATCAGGTCTACGATGTAGATTCAGCCACCACCATGACCGTCGCCCCCGACCATCTGACCTTTGCCACCGGCGCCTATGCTTGGTCGGTTGAATCGGCTACGGGCGAACTTCTGGAGAGTTACGCCTGCTACACGTGGGAAAACGATGAACCCGTTCCTCTCGACAACATGTTTGGAGGATGCGCCATTGCGGCCTCATCAGGCGATGTGATGTTCTTGGCCAATCCCTTTGACGAGTTGCTCCGCTTCCAGACCTTCGCCTCCAACCCGGGAGTCTTGGCCCCTGAAGGGCGCTGGCGCATTCCTGGCTTCTCAATCGGTGACGGTGTTGTTTCAAGCCAACTTCTTGTCGACGACCAATGGCTCCTCGTCACGGGAGCTCAAGCAGCATCCATCCAACTCCCCGAAACATCTCCAGCCTTGGACTTGGGTCTGGGCGGTATGGTGAATGCGACCTACCTCATGACGCTCGTACCGGACGAGGGTGCTCACTTTACATCGGCTGATGTCGGATGGTCGCTCTTCATGGAGGAGACCATCGAGGAGGCAAAGGCCCAGCCCGATACGCGCCACCAACGCCTGCTGGTGTTCGGTGAATCCAACGGCACCATCACGGGCATGGAATGGAACGGTTCACTGGCTGCAGATGAGGCCTACACGCCTCAAGACCGCATGAATCTGAACGGGCTGGTCAGCAGCGTCTCCTCGGTTCGCATCACGGACCGAGACGCTTCGGGCTACAGCGACATGCTCGTCGCAGGTGATGGTGAGGTTCACTGGCTCTACACCGACTTACTGGAGAACCGCATCAGCATCCCCGTTGACGAAAATGCAACGCATGTTTTCTTCGCCGTTGCGAATGGCACTTCGGACCTCATCGTCCTCACCCCTGCTCTTGACGATTCTTCAACGACGCTTGAGAGCGGCGAACTCTCCGAAGACATGATTCCGTTGTACGGGCTCCAACTCCTTCTTGGCCCAACCCTTGCCGGTTTGGCTCTTACCGTGCTCTTGGCGGCGTTGCTCTTCGTTCATAGCGAGTGGTATGTCGTGAACACCACGGGTGTGTTGCTGGGAGCGGGCGTCTCGGTCATGCTGGGTGTTACCTTCGTGCCGGGCTTGGCCATCATGTTCATGGTGCTGGCCGCCGTTTACGATTTCTGGGCCGTTTACAAGTCAAAACACATGCTCGACTTGGCCGATACCATGGTCGGTCTCCGTCTTCCCATTCTCCTCGTGGCCCCTCAAGACAGCGATTATTCCCTCATCGAAGAGACCGAGCGAGCCAAGCGAACAGCGCCTTCCCCAGCGCCCTCGTCACCGCCCGAGGGAGCAAAGGTCAAGCGAAGGAAGAAGAACAGCGAAGCCATGTTCATGGGTCTGGGCGACATCATTTTCCCCGGCATGCTGGTGCTTTCCGCCATGCAGTGGCTTGACCCCTCGGTTGCGTTTGAAGTCGCCATGTTCACCCTCGCCGGTGCGCTGCTGGGCTACCTCGCCCTGATGACTTACGTTGCACGGGGCAAGGCGCAAGCCGGCCTTCCATTGCTCAACGGGGGTGCCATTCTTGGCTACCTCATCGGTGGCATGTTGCTCATCGGTGGCGATATTTTCAGTTTCAACATCTCGTGGTGATTTCAATGCTTGACATGTCCATGTTCAGAGAACACGCCGATGTGGTTCGTGCCGACCACACCAAACGCGGTCTGCCCCACGACAACATCGAGAAGGTGATTGAACTCGACCAAGCATGGCGCAATTTGCTCCACGAAACCGACCAGTTGCGTCGAGCGAAAAACGAGGCTGCCCGAGGCATCGGCGCTGCCAAGAAAGCCGGTGATAACGAGGCCGCACAAGCCATTTTGGCGGAAGTCGCCGACCTCGGACAGAAAATTGCGGAGATGGAGGCCAAGACCAACGAAGCCATGGAAGTTCGCGACCGATTGCGCATGTCCATTCCGAACATCCTCCACACCGACGTGCCCGTGGGTGAAGATGAATCGGGCAACACCGTTCACGCCGTTCACGGAACAAAACCCGAATTTTCCTTTGAGCCGCGCACGCACAACGAACTCATTGAGATGAACAAGTGGGTTGACCTCAAGCGTGCGGCCAAAATCACCGGAAGCCGATTCTACTTCCTCAAAGGCGATCTCGCACGCCTTGAGTTCGCTCTCCAGCAGTATGCGGTGGATTTCCTGCGACAGCGCGATTACACCTTTGTCCAGCCTCCGGTGATGATGAATCGCCAGGCCTACGAAGGTGTGACCGATTTGGGCGACTTTGAGACCGTCATGTACGGCATTGAGCCCGACAAGTACTACATGATCGCCACCTCTGAGCACCCGCTCACAGCGATGTACATGGACGAGACCATCCCAGAAGACCAGATGCCCATGCGCATGGTCGGTGTCTCCCAGTGTTTCCGCCGAGAGGTGGGCAGCCACGGTCAGAGCGACCTCGGCATTTGGCGCGTGCACCAGTTCACCAAGATTGAACAGATCATCATCGCCAAGCCCGAAGACTCATGGGCGCTGCACGAAGAACTGCTGCAGAACTGCACGGACTTGTGGAACAGCCTCGGAATTCACTACGAAGTGGTCAACATCTGCACCGGCGATATGGGCACGGTTGCGGCTAAAAAATACGACCTGGAAGCCTGGATTCCCGGCGCAAATCAGTACAAAGAAATCGTCTCTTGCTCCAACTGCACCGACTATCAGGCCAACCGCTTGAGCATCCGATACGGTCAGCCCGGCCACCCCAACCAACCCATTGTCCACACCCTCAACTCCACCGCCGTCGCCACCTCCAGGGCCTTGGTCGCCATCATGGAGCAGTACCAACTCGAGGATGGAAGGGTCGCTATTCCTGAAGCCCTTCAGCCCTTCATGGGTGGTCAAAGCGTTCTTGAGCCGTGCAATTGGGGCTGATGGGATGCAACGTCACGGCCGGCAACCAGGTATGGGATGCCACCTTGGCGCTTGAAGACAGCACCGAAATGATGCTCATGGACGGCCGTCGGGCTTACGAGACCATCGATATGCTCACCTCGCAATACAACAACCGATGGTGTGCTTCTGCAGGACCTGGCGGCGCCGATGCCTCGTGCAGCCTCATTGCATTAACAAATCCCGAGCCAAATCAAGCACGTTCTCGTGAGTCGAATCTGCGAAGGCCATCTGAACAACAGGAAGTCCGAACACTGCGGCGACAGTAGCCTCTTTCTTTGTGCTCGATTTCAGCGATGGAATCCATGTTTTCCTGAGGTATGCGACCCTATCGGTGTTGTTCATTTTTGAGAGGATTAACAGCAGTTCAATGGTGGCGTAAACTGCGAATGCCTCGTGGTCAACTCTGTTTCGTCGGGGCTTGTAGAGGTTGATCAGCCCTTCGTTTCGGGCTGCTTCTTGCCAAAACGGGTGCTCAATCGCCCATAATTCAGCTTGATGCATGGCTCGTTCGTCGAGATGGGTTGCAAGTTCTACCATCCTCTCGTCTTCCCATGTTTTCGAGCTTTCCCAGTTTAGCGACATCAAAGATGAATTGAAATTGTACCCCCAAACGGCACCGAACATCAGTTGTTCGAAAGGAGAGAGGACGCTGGTATGTTTAGGCAGGGGTTCGCCAAGTGTGCTGATGTTTCCTCGAAGCCAACTGAGTTCCTTGAGATTAAATTCCTTCATGTTTGGGAGTGCTTTAACCACTTCTTTTTCTGAGTAATCCCCGGGTTTGAGGCCCTTAAGGTAAACAGAGATGTCAATTTGTCCTACTTTCTTACCCGTTTGTTCGGCGAGCATGAGATAGAGTTGAGTGTCAATGTTCTGCGCCAAACTCATGATTACCTCGACATCCGGTTCCGGCCCGATCCAGCCTACATCAAGGCCTTCGTGGGTGGCCTCAAGTTGTTCACTTTCATCACTTTCAGTGTATTCTTGCCAGGTTCGGTAGAGGCGGTACAAACCAATGCGCGTTACTACATCGTCGGCAAGCATGTCTTTCTCCAACAAATCAACCATCCATTTCTTGATGGTGTGCACGTTTTCCCTCAAGGTTGTGAAGTCTTTCATTTCCAGGATAATATCCCGTAGGTTGTTGACAAACTGACGTTGTAGGCTGCGTGGGAGTTTCTTTGCTGTGGTGTCATCAATGGCCTCACAATACAGGAAAATACACGACGAATCGTAATAGCCGTCGTTTGCCTTCATCGTGTTTTTCAAGAGTCTGAATCCTTCACACCATACATCGAGGGAATGCTTGGCTTCATATTCCAGCAATTCCATGAGGAGAGTTGAATCGTTGTTAAATTCCCGAAGCGCAGTCTTCTGATTGTAAAGCCGATGAAGAAGGTTCGAACGCAGTTGGATGATGGTACTCTCATCAATTTCCAAAAATTCTTTTCCGAACAGCGTCCAGATACGTCCACCTTCCGAACCGAGCATATTAAACGGTGCGAAATCCGAGTGTCGAACAACTTCGTTGAGGTTTTGGGTGACAACTTGAGACCGGGTTTTACGCAGTATTGCCAGCCATTTCTGGGCACTTGGGGATCGAATCTGAGCATAATCTCTGTGGAACTGCAACCTTGGCTTAATGGCTTCATAGATAGGTGCATTATCAATATCTGCGCTGAAAGTGCCCTGGTCGATCGAGGACAAGAAACGAGTGTAGGCCTTGGATTTGGTTGATGCAAATTCCCAGTATTCTTCAGCGATAAATTGCTCCTTTAGCCTTCGTTTACCAGCATTATTATCTCCACTCTCGGCGAGTTTATCGATTAAACGGCCTTCTTCATCAGTACCAACATGGGGATTACTGAGGAGAGCACTGAGATAAGCGATGTGTTCTTTGTCATTCATACCACTTTGGTCCCCGATGGCTGCTTTGATTTTCTTCTCGAAATTTTTCTTGAGTTCATTGCACGCTAGGGGGTCACCCTTCTTCCATGTTGGTGCAAGGAAGTTAATGATGTCCAGTCTGGTGTAGTTCCATCGTTCGTACATGGCCTTGAGCGCTGTTGATTCAATGTCTTGAATGTACATCCGGATGTGTTCGCGAATTCTTGAATCAAAAACAGACTTCGTGGTGGAATTCACCTTCTTGAACTGATTTCGGTGTGTTGTCAAAATACGTTCCAGTGAAGAAACGCCCATTCCTTTCTTGTGCAGGGAACTCATGCATTTGTAGAAATCAATCAACGGGGATTTGGGTAAGTTCCCTTTCTTTATCTCGTCGTACACCTCATTCCATTGTTGGAGTTGGAGCATCATTTCAATGGCATTCGCTGCTTCTCCATTTTCTTTGTAGAGCTCAACCAGGCGTTTTGTCTTCCGTTGTATTTCTTCATCTGAATAATTCCGCAATTCCAACTCAAGTCGGATTTTCAAAATCTCAGCTTCTCTGAGGACCATGTTTCTCTCGTTTGAATCATCGCACCGACTGGCTGCAACCAATGCTTCTCTTGCCCGATCTAGGTCGTTGTTGTCCCGAGCATTCATCAAGTACATTTTCGCAACTTCAAGTGAAGGTTCTGTGTTCACGGAATCGAGGAAATTCTCCAACTCGGTGAGAATGGACGTGGTGCTTTCCCACCAGCTTTCATTCCAGCATGCGTCCAAATTCTCTTGACTATCAAAAATGTAGATGTTCGATTTCGAACGTGTTGCAGCGATGAAAAGGCGGTTGAGGTGATACAGAATCGTGTATTTCTCGGATGGATTGATGTCAGTTTGTCCGGCTTTGTCCATGAGTTCTTTGAAATTCAGGCCAATGTCGCCGAAGCGATAGAAAATCACATTTTCGTATTCAAGTCCTTTAACTGACTCAACAGAATGCAAAATCACCCGCTCCGCACTGTCATCTCCATCGTCTCCCGACAAATCTGCGAGGCTGTTGAGGACAGGGTCTCTAGCAATCAGAGCCTGTCGCTCGCCTTTGTCTCGTGCCCATATTAGGGTACCATAATTAGAACCGAGGCTTTCGGTAAGGAATGCTGCAAGTTGTCCTTGATGCGAGGGATCATCAATGTCAATGGGGACGCGCACGATGTTAGCGTTGTCATTTTCCAGTTCATTTGAGGCTCTCATAAGTTCCAAATCACCGTCTTCGAATTGGTGTCGCTTCTTGATAATAACATTAGCGAACTCAACCAATTTTTTCGGGAGGCGGTGGCTGACCAACATCCGTTCAAAGTCAATGGTGTCTTCGAGGATATTATACAAGAACACCGAGATGGCGTCCCAAGAAAATCCGGTTGGATTAATGGTTTGAAGGGGGTCCCCACCAATCACCAACCGAGCGCCGCCTTCGTCCGTGAGCAGTTTATGCAGTAAATCGTATTCTTTGAGTGTGAGATCTTGAGCCTCATCTACAAACACGATGTCAAAATTTCTGTAGTACTTGTCGCCTTTGAATGACGAGTCTTCTGCTTGGTTGTCGCCCCAGTTTTGAAGTGCGTGCGTAGCCAAACGAACCAAATCAATGTCGTCCAGTGCTTTCTGTTCCATCCTCCATTGTTCGTAGTCGTAGAAAACTTTGAGCAATTCAGAGATTAACTCTCGATTCATCAACTCCGTATTCTTCTTTGGAATCCTACCGTTGGCATGAAGAGATGCAAAATCCTTGATTGTCACTTCGTCTCCTAACCAACCGAATCCACTGCCCTTCAGTACGCCACGGATGAAATGCCAAGCCTGTTCGGGTGAGACCTTTGCCCGTGGTTGGTGGGGCGCCGAGAAAAATTGATGATCAAATCGGAAGAAATTCACGAGTTTTGAAATTGATTCAATACTGTTTGGTTCCGGAATCGAATGATAGTGGATTTCCTTGGTAAGGTCTCTGTAGACATTGAGCGTTGTTTGGTATGTTACCCGCTTCATGACATGGTCAGGGACGCCAGGACTCAGGTTTCTCATCCAGTCTTCTGCATATTTCTTGACCATGTTGAGGACCCGTTGATTGTATGCCACGACGAGAAAATTCTTTTCTTCATTGTTCTCAAACGCCGTGAGGCTTTCAAGTGCGACGCGAAGAGCGATGATGACCGATTTTCCAGTTCCCGCGTGCCCATCGATGACCAGTGGGAGCACTTTTTCAACCGCAGAAATTTGGTCGTAAGTGAGGGTGATATTGGTGTCAATTTGGGAGAGGCCGAAATTAACCATACTTTCCGTTTCCTCAGGGCTATACTTGTCCAAGAACCCTGCACCGTAGTCGGTGAGGTGTTTTCCTCCATCGTAAATGAGATCATCCACTTCCTCATTCTCGCTTTCAAAGACGACGCCGCCAAACTTCTGCCGTATCCTTGCCGCCTCATTGCGCCACGTGAATGATTTCTTTCGTTGGGCAGCAAGCAAAATTCCGACCAGCATTACATAGGTTTTCCCGATGTTATCGTCTGAATAACGAATGATGAAAATGCGATGGCCTTGGTCCACATCGATTTTGTTGATGACATGGCCGTTATGTCCATCTTCGGGTTTTGTTCGGCCAACACGAGAACGATGCGAGTTGTTCCCGCTTGTTTCCGTATCAGATTTCCATCTGGGTTCAAATCCATAATCTCTTAATCGGCTGAGGATGAGATCCAAGGTCACATTGTCCTTTTTGGAGATCTTATTCATTTTTTTCTCAAGCGATTTATCGTATTTGAGAATGTAATCAGTCCTTGTGCCACCCATAGCTTCGTCGAACCATTTGCGCAGTTCACGGGTACGGCGTGTCGTCATGGGTTGAGGACTGTCATACTGACTTTAACCGTTTTCTTTGGTGCTTTTTACCGATCTAATGTGTGCTCGATTGAAGACCAATCTCGCAGCTGTTTCGGTTGAGCAATCCGTTGAACGGGCAATAGCCGAACGCGGAGGTCAACACGCCCCACAAGCCCACGATGAGGAATACGATTTCGATATGAACCGTGGCGAAGAAATCGAAGATAACAACGCCCGAGCCGAACACGGCACGAGCGACGCGCTCTCGTCCTCCGACGTTCTTCATGAGAAAAAATGCGGAATTTGAGCATTTAATGGATTGTTTAGGCTGTGGCCTTGATGCTCATGTTTGCTCACGAGGCGTTCTAATTGATGGTGAGGTGAGCAGGGGGTA
>DAGF01000114.1 GCA_002495645.1 Euryarchaeota archaeon UBA549 | reverse complement strand
CCGATGATGTTCACGCGCACGTTGTTTTCGTGAATGCGCTCATCGTCGGCGATGTCCTTGAGACCTTCGACGTAGAGGTCGAAGAGCACATCGAGTTCACCTTGTGGGCGGTTGAGGTTCTCGGTGGAGAGGGCGTAGACGGTGAACCACGGAATCTTGAGTTCCAACACCCAGTCGAGCACACGCTCCAACTTCTCCTTTCCAATGCGGTGGCCCAAGCCGGTGGCCAGGTTGCTGCGCCAAGCAAAGCGTCGGTTGCCGTCCATGATGATGGCGAGGTGGTTCACCTGCAGCGGGTGTTCCACGACCTCACGGAGGAGCTTCGCCTCGACCGCTTGGCCGAGCACATCCCCCATGCGTTCCGAGATGCCCATGCACGCCCTCCGCCCGCTTGTGAGTGCATACGGTGTTTGATTGCTCCCCTTTGTGAATCACGCTCCTTCCGTCATGTTTGAAGGGCAACGGTCCTTCCGTTAAGCATGGCAGCGACGGGTGATTCCTCTGCGGATTCCGCTGTTCATCCGCCGTGGTTCCCTCATGCTTTGGTTGACCGAGCGTGCGAACCGGCCACCTTTGCCGACGGCCTTCCTTCCCCGTGGGGTCGCATCCACGGTTGGGACCACACCCGTGCGTTGAGCCCTGAGTGGTGGAACGAAGAGCACGATGGCCGATGGGGTGCGTGGCCAGAAGCCATCACGTCCGTGGAGGCGGTCAACGAGGACAGATTCGGTTTGACCGTCCACCTCAATGGAGACTGGGTGGCGCATCTCTATCCATTCCAAACCGGAAAGGATGTGTCCACCTTGACGCTGTTTGAACCGTGGGCCAACACCCTCTCAAGCGCCCCAATGCTGCTTCCGGTTGCCGGTCAGAAAAACGAGCACGGCGACCAAGTGGCTGTGTTTGAGATGCACTCATGCCTGCCCAGCGATGAGGTGATAGGGCATCCTCACGACCTTGTCCGGGCTGCTGCGAGCGTCCACGCTGCGCTCGTTGCCCACGCCACACCAAACACAGAGCGTCGCTGGAATGAGCGACTCAAAGCCATTGAGGACCAACTGAAAACCACCACGCTTTGGCGAGCCCCGCACACCAAACATGTGGTCGGCTTACCTTCAACGCACTTCTCTCTGGACGGCGTGGTGGCGCAAGCTGACGGCACCCTGGCCCTCGTTGCCCAACCACGCTCGCTGGTCGACCACCTGTTGGCCCCGAGCGAACGCCTTCCCGGCGTCTCGTCCATCGCCATGTTTGAACAGCGCCTTTCTTTGGAGGAAAGCTTTGACTCGTCCGAGTCCAGAGAAGGATTCTACCGTGCATGGGGCGAGGGTGTGCCGCCATCGTGGACCTCCCGTGCCAGCCTTTCAACCGTCAACGGCGGTGTGTGGATTTGGCGCTACGAAGCCATGCTCTTGATGCTGGCCGAGGCTCGCGCTTACGGTCTGAAGAAGCAGGCGAAAGCGTGCGACCGTTGGCTGTTTGATGTCTCTCGCATCCAAGCGAGGCTCGGTGAATTACGCACCGTTCATGCTGTCCGCCGGGGCGGAATGTGGGCTGCGATTGCAGCGGCGCTCCTTGGTTCGGGACCCGTTCAAATCCCCTTCGTTCTCGGTTCGGCCGGTGTGGCACTGGCTGCGCATCTTGTTCATCAGCGACGCATGCCGCCGCCGTTCTGATTCAGCGCTGTTGACGGACACGGCCGTCGTAGAACTCAATGCCGAGGTCTTCGGCGATGTTCTTGATTTGGATGATGAGCTTGGCTCGCTCTTGGCGTTCTTCAACCCCGCCCGAAACATCCCAGTAGAGGTTGAGGTCAACATCGAGTGAGGTCGCAGAAATCATGCTGACCTGACAGAATGAAGCGTCTTCCTTGAGCGTCTTGGGGTGTTCCTCAATTGCCTTGAGCACCCGCTCGCAGAAGGTGTCCACGGCCTCGCCATCGGCGTTGATGTCCAAGTGGAGTTGCGTTTGCCAGCGGCGCCATCGTCGCTTGCCCCAGTTCTCAACGGGTGTGTTGACGAGGTTAGCGTTGGGCATCGTGATGATGGTGTCGGCGGAGGTTCGAATCAGCGTCGTTCGGAGATTGATTTCGATGACTTCACCTTCGGCTGCCCCAACGCTGATCCAATCGCCCACCTTGAAGGGACGGTCGAGCAGCACCGTGATGGCACCAAAGAAGTTCGATATGGAATCCTTGGCCGCCAGCGCGAGAGCAAATCCGGAAATACCCAAACCGGCGATGAGGGAGGTCAAATCAAAGCCCATGGAATCGGCGACGAAGACGGCACCGACGAAGATGATAACGAAGCGGAGAACGCTTTGGAGCGCGGAGATGAGCGTTTTTTCGGTCCCGTCCATTTGGTCGTCGGTGTCGAAGAGCATGACGACATCGTGGACGATGTTCACAAGACGGAAGGCCCAAACGACCACGGCGATGGCAACCACAAACTGCAGGATGCCGGGAAGGAAACTCACGGCCAGGTCGGGCATGAGGATGGGCGAGCCCGTTCGCTGCATGTCGTCGATCATGATGGTGAGGAGGAAATAGGCGAGGCCAACACCAACGGCGGTTCCCAGCGCCTTGTCGGAATCTTGGACGGTCTTGCCCTTGATGGCCTCTGAACGAATGATGGTGCCCAACACGGTTGGTGCAAAGCGCATGGTGAGCAGACGAACGATGAAAATCATCGCCAGCAAGCCGAGAATGGCCAGCAACGTGTAGGTGGTGAAGCCAAACAATTCGTTGCGAAGGGTCGAGTCAGCAGCAGGGTTCCACAGGCCGTCCATGGTCTGGCCACCGAGTCATTTGGGTTGTTTTTTCCCCTCCAACGGCTCGTTTTTTGAACGGCTTCTGGGCCGTAGGCCCACTTCTTTGCGCACGAACGCTTGAAGAGGTGAAACGGGGTCGGCCAAACGATAGCATGACGTCAGCCGCGCCCGTTGCACTTCGCTCGACCGCACCACGCCCGACCTTGGGCTTTCTCATTGTCCTTCCCTTGCTGCTTTCCTTTGCGGCACCGGTCGCTGAAAACGCCTACGCCCAAGAACCTACCACGGGCGATGCACCTGAGGACGTCTGGTCTGACGATTACATCAACATGATTTTCCCATGGGCACCAGCCAACGACGAGATTTTGCAGTTCAAGCAATATCACACCTACGAGACGATGAAAACTCGCATGATGCGACTCGCAGAGGACAATTCCGACATCTTCGCGTTTTACGAGGGCATGAACGGGGGCACCAATGCACGCGGTGAAGAAGTCACAGCCGATGCCTACGAAGGCTGGTACTACGGTCATTCCTCTCCGTGGATGAAGATCACCGCCGACGTGCAGGGGGGCGACTACAATGCCTTCGTGGGCGATACTGGAAACTACGCCGACCGACACGATGTCATGATCGTCGGCAACCACCACGCTCGAGAGTGGATGTCGGTTCAGGTCCCCATGTTGCAGCTCGAGGTCATCGCGTTTTCCTACGAAAACATCGCTTACGACAACGACGGTGACGGTCGTGTTGACGAAGACACGTGGGGTGATTCCAATGGTGATGGGGAGCTCGATGACGACGGTGATTGTTTGGCGTTGGCGGCCGAATACCAAGACTCCAACGGCGACGGCACCCCTTGTGGACCTGGCGACCTCGGAGTGGACGAAGACTACTCCGAGCAGTGGATCACCGACCTCGTAAATTCCCGTGAAATTTACCTCATTCCCATGCTCAACGTGGACGGCAACATCTACGACCGCGAGGTATTCTGCCCCGCACCTGCATGGGAATCCTGCCCGAGCGGTGGATGGAGGAAGAACCTCCGAGATAACACGTTCACTGGCGTGACGCCGCTTCCCGACCTTCAAGAACAGGTGGACGAGGACTGCGACGGTGTTGACCTCAACCGAAACTACCAGTTCGAATGGGGCGCGCCGTTGGGTGCGACAGGACCGTTGATTCCAGGAACATGTTCACCCGCCGAAGGCGAGCTTGACGGATCGAACAACGATGTCTACAATGGGCCGGTAGACGACCGCGACAACGACGGCGACGGCCAAATCAACGAAGACCACGTCGACGGTAAGGACGACGATGCCGACGGTGTGACCGACGAAGACTGGTGGGGTGGAAACTCCGAGCCCGAGACCAAATTCATCCAAGATATGACCGAGATGAACGACGACACCGGCGACGGTGCAAGCGAGTTCAAGACCACCTTGACGCATCACTCCTACTCTGAACTCATTCTCTGGCCCTGGGGCCACTGCACCGACTGCCAAAGCCCCGACCACGAGCAACTTCGCTACCACGGCCAGATGATGGCCGACATGACGCAGTACGCCAACCTCCAATCCTCCTCGCTCTACCCCACCTCGGGTGATTTCTGCGACTGGCACTACGGCGTCCACGGCTCGTACTGCTACACCTCGGAAATTGGGACAACCTTCCATCAGCGCCCCGAAGACATTGACCACATCGCCGTGCGTAACCTCGGCCTTGGGTTCTACATCGCTGAAATCGCTGACAACCCCCGTGAGCGTGCCGACCTTGAAATCGCCAACATCTCTCAGCAGAACTACCTCAAGCAACCCACCATGATCGACATTCCCGAAGAGGGCGATATTCCCATCGATATCTGCGTCTCCAATCTCTTCCCCTACAGCACCAAGGACACGGAGGTCCAGTGGCGCCAAGTCAAGCCCAGTCGCATGCAGAGTGATTTCGGACCTCGTGAATGGTCCACCACCCCGTGGGAGAGCACGGGTGTCGAGATGGTTGAGGGCGGGTGTTCCTTGGCCGCTGGCAACGGCACGTTGCTGCGTGCCATGCTGCCCGTTTCGGAAACGGCCGTTGGTGAAGTCCACTACAAAGCGACCGTCCACACCTTGGGCGGTGCCGACCTCTATCAGTACCCCGGCGATGGCGAATATTTCGTGCTGGATGTCTCCTACCGTGCAGCCTTTGGCAGCGTCTTTGGGGCCTTCTTCACCTTCACCCTCGTGGCGACCTTTGTCTGGGGCGGTCTGGCCGTTGCACTGCGCATCATGCTGAGCGATGACGAAGAGAAGGTGTTTGCAAGAGATCTCAGTAGCACCGAAATCGAAGTTGGCCAACTCGGGGAGGACTGAGGTGGTCCCATGTCCCAAAGCGACCAGTTTAACGGCCGTCTTGGCCTTATCTTCGCCTCCATCGGTGCAGCCATCGGAACGGGCAACATCTGGCGATTTCCCCGAATGGTCGGTGCGAACGGTGGCGGAACTTTTCTGATTCCGTGGTTGATTTTCCTCTTTGCGTGGTCCATTCCGCTCGTCATCGCCGAGTACGCCATGGGCAAGCGAAGCCGAACGGGGACCATCGGAACCTTCCGTATTTTCGCCGGCCGTCGCTTTGCGTGGATGGGGCTGTGGACCGCATGGATTTCCACCGCCATCGGCTTCTACTACGCCGTCGTTTCTGGTTGGACATTGAAGTATTTCCAACTCGGTATTTCCGGCGCACTCAGCGGAGAAAAGGTTGACACCACCGAAGTTTGGAATTCCTTCCTCCAATCCCCCGGTCAGGTGATTTTCTTCCAATTTATCGTCATCCTCTTGGTGCTGGGCACCATTTGGAAGGGTGCAAAGGCCATCGAGAAGGTGAACTTTTACCTCATGATTTCTCTGTTCGCCCTCCTCTTCTTGACGCTCTTCCTCTCGTTGTGGATGGACTTGAGCGACGGCAGTTTGGACGGTGCCCTGTTCATGTTCACCGTGGACTTCGACATGTTATTTGAGCCGGAAGTGTGGATCAACGGCCTCTCACAATCGGCGTGGTCATGTTCGGCCGGCATGGGGATGTGCATCACCTACGCCGTTTACATGAGCAAGGACGAGGACACCGTGCTCAACGCGTTCACGATGGGACTCGCCAACAACAGCATCTCCATCATCGCCGGTTTGGCGGTGCTTTCGGCCATCTTTGCGGTCAACCCTGACCCCTTGGCGACGGTGACCGGTGGTTCCTCCGCCATCACCTTCCTCGCATTGCCCGAGGTGTTTGCTCAGGCTCCGGGTGGCGCCATTGGCCCACTCATCATGACGGCGATGTTCTTCCTCGCCCTCTCCTTCGCCGCCTTGACCTCGATGATTTCCACCGTTGAACTCTGTGTGCGAAACTTCGTTGACCACGGCTACGACCGAGAGCGCTCCGTGCTCATCACCGGTCTGGCGATCTTCATCTTCGGTCTACCTTCCGCCATCATGTGGATTCAACTCGACAGCGCGGGTGTGGCCTTCCCCGAATTCCTTGAAGTGCAAGACCACATTTGGGGCTACGGCCTCATGTTCTCCGGTCTCTTCATCGCCTTCTCCATCTGGAAGTACGGCTACATGAAGTGGCGAGCAGCGGTTGACGAAGGCACGGCTGCGCCGGGCTTCGCTGGCTACCTCGGTCTTGGTGTCTCAGCCTTCCGAGACGATTTCATCAACACCGGCGACAACGATTTGGAGGTTGGCCGCTGGTGGGACGTCCTGATTTACATCGCCTTCCCGATTCTCTTCTTCGTGCTGATGGCTTCGTATTTCTCGGACATGATCGCCAACACGCCCAATGTTTGGGACCCGTCCAACCCGAAAGGCCTCACCATCATTCTCCTTTTCTGGGGTGTGGTGGCGGCATTGTTCATCGGTTTGAACAAGAAACTCATCGAACGCCCGCTCTTCCGAAACGTGCCTGAAGGTGCTGATGCGGATATTTCCGAGTTGCCCGGTGGCTCCGACGAACTCATCGGTCAAGTCGGTGATGTCATCGTTGGATTCGAGCATTTGGCTGCGACCGTGGACGCTGAACTGGCCGATTAGAGGTGAGGCTCCATGAGCGAGTTGTGGGAAACGCTCACGACGGGGCTCATCCTTTCACTCCTCTTCATCGGCGTTTCCTACTTCTTTTGGAAACGCTACGACAAACCCACGCCGTTGATGATTGAACGTCAGGAGGAAAAAGAGCGCCTCAAAGAAGAGCGGAAAACGTGGAGGCAAGTTGAGGCACGCTTGCGTGCCGAACAAGAGGAGGCCGAACTCAAAGCGGCCTATGAGCGTCGAAAAGCCGAAGAGCGTGCCCGTTCCGTCGTCCCTGCCTCTACCGAAGTCAAGGATGCATGGAAATCGCTTGGTGTCGCCGCTCCCGAAGCCGCCACCTTTGAGGCCAAGGGTGACGACGCCAACGCAGACCTTCGACCGCTCGACCAAACGGACCTCGGTGAGGTGGCTGCGAGCGATGATGATGTGTTGAATGCGGCTGAATTGGTGCAGGTTCGCCAGGACAAGGGCGTTCAACCGGGTGCGCAGGAGCCCGATTGGGAACTCATTGAGAAGTTGGAAGAAATCGCGGAAAAGGACGACGTTGAACTCCCCGATGTGCCAGAAGCCCCCGATTTGGATGCCGTTGCCGCTCAATCATCCGCGTATGTTCCCGCTGCCGAGACCCCACCCTCTTCAGGGAATTCATCCGAATGGTCCCTTGAGGAAGACGAGGACGTGTGGCCTGCTTCCTCGGAAGAAGAATGACGTGGGAATCCCGATGAAGGCGGCGTGATGAGGCGAAGAGGTCTTGAAGCCTCAACGGCACGCTACGAACGATGGTGCAACGACCACGCGGGACCCGGGACTTCACGCCCGCTGCCATGAAGCGTCGGTTGGCGCTCGAGCACCTGCTGGAAGATGTGGCTCAGCGCCACGGTTTCTCCCGGGTTCAAACGCCCGTGTTTGAATCCCTTGAGTTGTTTACTGCGAAGTCCGGCCCCGGTGTCATCAACCAGCTCTACGCATTCCAAGACAAGGGCGAGCGCGACTTGACCTTGCGCCCTGAATTGACGGCGCCCGTCATGCGCATGGTCGCTGAAGAGATGCGTATGGACACCAAACCGCTTCGCCTTTCCTACTACGGTCAGTGCTACCGCTACGAGGAATTCAAGACCGGACGATACCGTGAATTCTTCCAGTACGGCGTGGAACTCATCGGGGCTTCCGGACCGCTTGCCGAGGCCGAAGTGCTGGCGTTAGCGGTCAACATGCTCCACGCCACCGGCCTCGAAGGTTGGGAGATTCGCATCGGCCACGTGGGCGTGCTCAAGGACGCTTTGACCGGCCTTGGGCTGTCGGGCGAAGTGGACGCGACCACTGGTGAGCCACCCATCGCCAGCGCCATGCGTCTGCTCGACAAAGGCGACGATGCCGGTCTAGCTGAACTCTTCACCACACACGGCCTTGATGCGTCCAACGCCGAACCCCTGCGTGCGCTGGCCTCGCTTGAAGGCGGCATGGAGACGCTTGGGCCGGCTCGTGAACTTCTCTCGAGCATGGGCGGTGTCGCTCTGGACGCCCTTGATGAATTGGAATTGACGTTGACGGCGCTTGCGGCCCTTGCACCTGCTCCACCTGCTTTGGCGGTGGACTTGACGGTTGCACGAGGGCTTGACTACTACACCGGCATGGTGTTTGAAGTCAAGGTGGAGGAACTTGGTGGCGAAGGTCAAGTGCTCGGTGGTGGTTCGTACAAATTGCTTCATTTGTTTGGCCTGCCTGATTTGGACCCGTGTTGTGGGTTCGGACTCGGCTTTGACCGTGTTCTCCTCGCTCTTGAGGCCCAAGCCGAAGCAGCCGGTCGTGAGGAAGCCGTTCCCGGTGAGGCGGACGGCCGCCCCCACATCGCCATCGCCCCCAACAAGGCCGACCACATGGCGCTCTTGCCGTTGGTCGCATCGCTGCGTGAAGCCGGCGCTCGGGTCGAATTGTTGCTCACGAAGAAGAACTACGGTCGCATCATCAAGTGGACCGAAGGTATTGGCGCCAGCCATCTGCTGGTGGTCAAGCCTGAGGATTTGGAGGCAGGCACTGGCCGTCTCATCAATTTCAAGTCGGGCGACAGGGTTGATGTTGAACTCAACGCTTCCTCAGTGCTGGATGCGTTGTGAACATCCCAGAGCGAGCGTGAATCAATCACGCTTCGTCTTCGTTCGCTCGTCGCTGATTGACGAACAGCGCCATACCGAGAGCGGCCGAGGCAGCCACGAGGGTGAAGCCAGGGGTGTCTTCCATGTCGTCAAACATGTCGTCATCATTGATTTCGAAACCTTCTTCCCATGATTGAGGGTCAATGGGCAACTCAAAGCGGCTCTCGGTGCCGAGTTTGATGGCAAACCATGCAGGGTCTCCTTCAAGGAATACGCCGCCAGGACCGGTGTTTTGACGGTTGCCTTTCACCTTCATGGTGACCTCGATGATGGGGTTGTCGTCTCGCCCGTCCCATACCATGTGGTCTTCGGTGACGGCGAAGGCGAAGGGCACGTTTTGCTCGCCCTGCTGGATGCCGGTGAACTCGTTGCTCCACACTTCTGCACCGCCTCTAAAGACGGTGATGGTGAGGTTTTCGCAATCGTTGTTGCACGGCCCGTTGTTGTCACCGTTGGTCCAATCGCCACCCACGTCAATCTTGAAGTTTCCGCGGAATTCACCGTTTTCTTCCATCAGCAGTTGCTTGTTGAGGTCGGGTTTCATGCGGAATCGCAGGTTGATGTTGATGAGGCCGTTGTCCTTTTCTTCACGGAATTCTCCTTCTGTGTTTGATTCTTCATCGCTGGAGTTGAAGTGGGACCAAGCATCAGCAAACCCGTCGTGATAGATGTACATCGTGGTGTTGTTGGCGTTGGGCTGGCGCGGGTCTTCTTGCTGCTCTTGTTGAACGGTTACATCGCCTGCCTGCACGGGAACGAGCAGCATGGCGACGAGAATCAACGCAATCACGGCGGTGCGACGCATGGTAAATCCACCCGAGGGCTTGCATTTGAAGCCTTCTTCATAGGGTACGAGAAAGCATCAATCGTTCCAACGCTGAAAATCCATGTTGTTGGGGCGTTCCGCCTGTTGTTGGCGGGTCAGCCGAAGGGCTTCACCCAGTGCATCAGGCTTCATACGGGCCAAGTTGAGGTCGGTTCCGCCCACGCCGGTGATGATGGCCATGACCTTGATGGTATCACCAAAGCCCGCATCTTGGCGAGCACCCCAAATCACGTTGGCGTTCTCGCTGACCTTTGCAGTCAACAGGTCAACCACCTGATTCGCGGATTCAAGGGTCATGTAGGGTCCGCCGGTGACGTGAATCAGCACCCCGGTTGCACCGGTGATGTCAACATCCAGCAGCGGATGGTTGAGCGCTTCGTGAACGACTTCTTCGGGCCCACGGTCGGACTCCCCGTAGAGCATCATGGTGACGCCGCCGTTGGCCATGATGGCCCGAATATCGGCGAAATCCAGGTTAATGAGCGAAGGCAGCGTGATGGTCTCAACGATGCCCTTGACGATTTCAGCGACGAGCTGGTCCATGATGGAGAAGGCCTCGTCGAGGGGCAGGTTGGGCACGAAGTGGAGCAGGCGGTTGTTGTCGAGCACGAGCACGGCGTCGGCACAACGTCGCAAGGATTCCAGACCCTCGAGGGCGCGAGCCATGCGCTGGCGGCGCTCAACGTGGAAGGGCGTGGTGACAATACCGACGACCAGGGCCCCTGCGGCCTTGGCTTCTTCAGCGACGATGGGGCAAATACCGGTGCCTGAACCGCCACCAAGTCCGGAGGCGATGAAGACGAGGTCGGCGCCGGTGACGATGCGCTTGATCATTTCACGGCCGGCCTCAGCACAGCGTCGGCCGGTGGACGGGTCGCCGCCTGCACCGAGTCCACGGGTGATGTGGCGGCCAACGAGGAGTTTCTGAAGCGCTCGGGTGTTGTCGAGGTGCTGTTTATCGGTGTTGATGGCGACGGTCACAGCGCCCTCCACGCCCAGGTGCGTGATGCGGTTGAGCGTGTTGTTGCCCGAGCCGCCGCAACCGACGATGAGAATGCGAGGGTCGGGGACGCCCAAGGTGCCCACTTCTTCGTCCATGAGGGAGGTTGCGCCGCGGTTGATGGCGTCGTTCTTGAGCCCTTGAATCATGTCGGCAAACGCCGCATCGTGCGCCGATGGTTCACCCATCGAGTTTCCTGAAGTGCCTGAAGGTCCCATCCCTTTCACTCCTCCATTGGCGAGCCTTGTCTTCCCCCTCTTAACCGCGAGGGTCGCGACCGCGGCAGAGACGCCGATTTTGAGACCTCAAATTTCTCACCAAGCATGGTAATGGCTCCATTCCCCTCCACCCTTGAAAACCTCTTGCTCCCCGGTGCCCAAGGGGTGGCGAAAACAGCCCTGTTGATTGATGAGGGTTAAGTAGTGGAG
>DAGF01000112.1 GCA_002495645.1 Euryarchaeota archaeon UBA549 | reverse complement strand
ATCGACCAAGACAACATGAAAGAATGGAAAGTGCCGGGAACACCGGCTTACTTCTTGATTCAACCCGATGGCATTGTCGCATGGACCTCCACCGAGAACAAGCAAGAAACGGTGTTTGAGGCCATCATGCGCATCACGCCACAGGAGGCCTGACCATGGTTGACCAGAACCTTCTCCTCATCGCTTACATCGTTCCCATCGTTTTTGGTTTGGTCCTGATGACCAAAGCGGGCGATGGCCTTGGTGCCTCTCTGTCAGGGCGCGAACCCTTGCTCAGGCATGCACGACGCCGGCACATGTTAGGCATGAACCTCGTGGTCCTGGCCGGCTTTGTCGTTTCGGTTCATACCTTGTGGATTTCAAATAAAATCAGCGAGGGCGGTAATGTATGTTCGAGCGCCACCGTGTTTTCCTGCGACGATGTACTCGGAAACACCCAATACAACACCGACCCGGTGTTTGGCCTACCTTGGGGCATGATCGGTATGTTTGCTTTTGGCGCTTTGATGTTCATCACCAACTCCGTGTCAAAAGAACCCGATGCGCTGTGGGCTGAGAAGTACCTCAAGTACGGGATGTACATGACCGCCTTCGGTGTTCCAATCATTGCTCTGCTGATTTCCTACGAAATTGCCATGGAGAAGATTTGTCAATTCTGTACGATGGCCCACATTGCAAACGTGGTTTGTCTCTTTGGCTTCTGGCGTGCTGGAAAGATGCACGAAG
The DNA here is from genome assembly GCA_002495645.1 of Euryarchaeota archaeon UBA549. Classification (GTDB taxonomy): domain Archaea; phylum Thermoplasmatota; class Poseidoniia; order Poseidoniales; family Poseidoniaceae; genus Poseidonia. Next base: position 3,994 of record DAGF01000112.1, on the reverse strand, counting down.
AAGGCCTATGGAACGACGAATCACCTGTTGAAGCCGAGGATAAGAACGGTGATGAGAAGTAATTCTGGTGAGCATAATGAACAAGGAATCATTGTTTTGGTTGGTCATTACGGTTTCGGCACTTGCGGGCTTCGGTTTCCTTTTGGGCCAAAGCGATGGTGAGCCACTGTACTCAACCGCTGACGAACGCCATGCTCTCGCCGATGAATGCGTCGGTGGCCATTCCGGTCTTGCCGAACACTACCACCCGATGGTGTACATCTCCGTTCTCGGCGAGGAGGTTGAAATTCCCGGCAACGTTGGCTTGAATGACCCAGGTTGCACCATGCGCCCGCTCCACACGCACGACACCTCTGGGAAAATCCATGTTGAGTTCAAAGAATCAGGTATTGAAGCGCCTCTCGAGGCCTTCTTCGATATTTGGGGCAAACACATGGACGCAACGGGCTTTGACGACCACCGAGTCGATGACAACCACGAATTCCTGATGTTCCTCAACAACTACAGCTACGGCGAAAACAACGAAATTGTGGTTGACCCCAACACCCGTGTCCAAGTTTACGATTTCGAGAACCTCATCCTTGAGGACAAGCAATACATCGAACTCGTCTACCGTGAAAAGGCCTGATCAGGGTGTGAACGTACCGTTGAACATGGCGACGTTTGGCTCGGTTTCAATCTCTTCCATGCGCAGCACGGTGACCTCGATTTCCGAGGCCTCCGTGTAGGTTGAACGCAATTCATGCATCAGCATGCGCTGTACGGCTTCCATGTCGTCCCCGTGAAGAACGGACAGATGGTGCGTGGTTTCACCTCCCACCTTGGCGTAATATTCCACCACCCATTCTTTGCGGGGTGTTTCGGTTTCCCAAGTGACGTCTTCCCATGTGTTTGTCATGGTATTACATTGGTCTTACAGTTTATCAATCCTTCTTCTTCCCGTGAGTCATTCTTCCGGATTTCGGAATGTTTCTTCCGCTTTCAGCGAAGACCTCGGAGAAAAATGAAGAAAAAATTACTTTTTCCGAACAATTGAAGCGAGCGCCAGCACACCGCATGTCACCAATAAGAGGAAACCAACGTTGCCTCCCGCTTCGTCCACTGTTGCCCGGTCCCTGAACGCCAACTCCACCGCCCCATGGGATGAGGGGTCTTCGCCGCTGGCCAACGCAGCTGCGGTTGGCTCGTGAATCAACAAGACGCTCCAGGTCTTCAGGTCTTCAAATTGGATGGAAAAGGAAGTCTCACATGTGCTCTCCACGGTGGCGCTCAACAAACCGACCGAGGTGGTGATGCTGTGGTTTTCCAGCGAACATTCGGCCAATCCAACAACCACGCGGTCTCTGTGATCGCCTCCTGGATTCACCGCATTCTCGGGCATGCTTTTGCCGTGTTCGACGACCATGATGGTAAGTTGGGTTGCGTTGGTGGAGACCAGATTTGTCTGGCTGACGCTGGCACGGTAGCCGTTGTCGGTTTTCACCACTTCAACATCGAGTTCACTGACGTCTTGCCGTTCGAGTTCAGCGTTCAGGATGTCACGCTGAACATCTGTCCACGCATCATAGCCCCGGCGAGGTTCTCCGGCCTCAACCACGAAGGTCGGCGTTGATTCGGCCACGCTGGGGTTTGACAAGGAGAGGCGGTCAATGCGATGCTGGCTCGCCGCTGGTTGGAAGGCATCCTCTCCGTCAGAGGGGTGCAGGGCCACGAGGGCAATTCTCGATCCGTGACCATCAGCGACCTGGAGGAGTTCGGGGTCAATCTCTGCACAGGTTGGACACCATGTTGCGGTGATCTCCTCAACCAGCAAGGTTCGACCACCTCCTTCGGTGGCCACGGGTTGCTCAAACGAGGTGCTCAAATTGACCACGGTGGCCTGCACACTCAGGGTTGCAACCATGAGGGCCACCGCAACACAGAGGAAGGTGGCTGGGTTCAACTTCATCGGTCGTCCTCCGTGATGGTTCTCGCCACATCGGCCAACGCCTTGATTCCTTGGTTTGTCGTCGTTTTGAGAAAAGGATTGATGAGGGCGAGAACGGGCGCCTAGGATGAGGCTTTCTCGATGGCGGACCACTGGGTGGAGAATCACAAACGTGATTCGTGGCGTAAACAAGCCAAAGCCAGTGGCTATCGGGCGCGTTCGGCCTTCAAGCTCAAGCAAATTCAAGAACGGTTCAATTTGGTCCGTGAAGGCGATTTCGTCCTCGATGTTGGATGCCACCCCGGCGGTTGGGCCCAAGTTGCCGTTGAACTCGTGGGCGATGACGGCAAGGTGGTGGGTGTTGATCTCCAACCATGCGCACCAGTAGAGGGTGCGATTCTCTTGACGGGCGACATCACCGACCCCTTGACCCAAGAACGAATACTCGAGGAACTGGATGGGGAGACCCTCAACGTCATCGTCTCCGATATATCCCCCCACATCACCGGCAAGTGGGACATGGACCAGTCGGTGGCCATGACTTTGGTGGCCGATGTTTTTGATTTCGCGCTGCCTTTACTCAAGAAAGGTGGTGGGTTCACCACCAAATTGTTCCAAGGCATCGGGGTGGAGGAACTCATTGCAGCGGTACGACCGCATTTCTCAAGCGTGCGCCGGTTTTCACCGGACGCGTCACGCAATTCATCCTCCGAAGTCTACCTTGTCTGCAAGCATCACACGCCTTGGAAAGCGCCCAAAGTCTCGGTTCGCGAGCGGTATGAGACGGCGGTCAACAAATTGGTTGGCGGCGAAGAAATCGAAGCCGACCCGGAACCTGTGGCCTCTTCCTTCCGTGTCCGCCGGAAGAAATCAGACGATGGGCTTGAAGAACATTGAGCAGATGTTCAGAGGTCATGAACAACCATCCTGGTCTCTCATGGCCAACGCCTGCCAATCGCATTGAAAACCTCCGTCCAAACACGCCCGTTCGCCGCCTCGAACTCGTCGTTTTGCGCATGTATCCTCGCAGAATGATCGCCTCGGCGAGTTATACTGGGCCAGTCGCAGCTGCCTGCGGACGGGATGAAACGGGCTTGGTTGGTCTCGTGTTTTGGGGCGACCAGGTGAATTCAATCAACGTCGGCGACATTGTTCGCATTGAATCAGGTTGGTGCAGGTCGCGAGACGGAGCGCTTGTGGTCAGCACCGGGAAGCATGGAAAATTGAGCATCGTGCAACGATTTGAGGCCTGAACTTCTGCCTGCTTCTCACGCAACCATAAAGAGGGGGAGACCGTGGGCGACTTCGTTAGGAGCCATTCCCATGAGTGAACGAGCAAAAGTCTGTACGTCATCAGGCATCCCCCTCGCAGAAGAAGGTTCGACCACCTTCCCATGCCCCGGATGCTTCTATCCCATTGGCCGAAGCCCCCGTGTGAGAAACCAGGGAGTGTTGTACAAGTGCCCGAACTGTGGATTCGTTGGTCCCTGAGGTGATACTATGGGTATGGTAGTCATGACTTACAAAGTGAATCCAGATTCTGACCTTGAAAACGTCGATACGGACGCCATCGCCGAGACGATTGCGACCCTTCGCAACGACGATTACGACATTCAAGCCATTGAGACCAAGCCGTTGGCCTTCGGTCTCAAGTTCGTCCAAGTTCACGTCAAGATGAACGACGGCGAAGGTCTTGCTGACGCGTTTGAAGCCAAGATGGCTGAAATCCATGGCGTTGGTGAAATCGAAGTCCTTTCCATGGGCCTCATTTGAAACGGACGAACCTCCGTCCTTAGCAGGCATTGGATAAGCATCGTTTGACGATGTTTATCCCTACGAAGAATTGGTTAATTTGAATCCATTCCGCTGAGCATGGCAGGGGACCAACGGCACCTCCACGACCCTGCCGCAGCGGAGAAATTTGCCCGCGCTTTGGGACTCATGGTTGGTGGCCACCATCCATTTGTTGGCGATTGGCAGGTCAAAGGGCTCTATGCGTACCGTTCTGGCAAATACAAAGGCCAAGCATATTTCGGTACAGGGGGGAACGAAAGCGACCGTCTCAAA
>DAGF01000065.1 GCA_002495645.1 Euryarchaeota archaeon UBA549 | reverse complement strand
CGAACCGACCTGAAGCACCCCGTCGAGCGATGAAATGTACGTGACTGAGAGCGCATCGCCCTCGGGGTCCACGGTTGCACTTCCGTCAAGGGTTACCATGGATGAACTGCTGTTGTCGGAACGGGTAACGGTGAACACCGGATCGGGGATTTCGTTGTAGAAGATGACAGGAACGCTGTACTCTGCGTTGTTGCCCACGGCATCAAAGGCGATAACCGTCAGCGTTGCGGAGGCGGGTGGTTCCTCTGTGGTGTAGTCAAAAGTGTAGGTCAATTCCTCGGGGCACACCCATTGATTACCCCAACCAGCACCCTCGCCGTTGAAATCAATGGCGCATGCGAAATCATCGCCCTCGGGGTCATACGTGCCCGTGGTGTTGACGACCAGCGTGCCCGTTTGCGGCATGATGAGTTCGCTCCACGGGTTGAGGGCGGGTTCGAAATCAACAACAAGCACAGGTGCGAAGTTGACCAGTTCAATGGTTCGTATTTCTTCCACGCAATGGTTGATGTCGCAAACTTGGAGACTGATTTCGTGAATGCCGTCCGAGAGTTGACAATACGGAGGTGTCGTTGTTGAAGAATCGCCGTTTGCGAGGAAGGGTGCGCCGTCAGCGGGATCGTCGTTGCTGCTAAAGACACCTGAACACCCTGCAACAATGTCGTCGTCGAGCGAACTTCGCCATTTGAAGTTCAGGGCATCGTTGTCCAAGTCCCATGAATCGCTGGCGTTGAAGAAGACCTCAGCGCCCGAAGGGAAGACGGCCCCGTCCTCTGGAGTTGACCAGTGAATGAACGGCGCTTGGTTCGCCAGCGGCAGGAGGCAATAGACGACGCGGTCCTGGTCAAAGGTCGTGGAGGTTGAGTTTGAAACTCCGAAGTAGCCGCAATCAATGTTTGCAACGTTGTACGAACTACCGCCCGTCGACGTCCACCGCTGACCGATGAAATCGGGCAAGAACAACTGCCCGATCTCGTTGGCAGGAAGCGTGAAGGCCGGCTCATAGGCGTCAAAGGTCACGTTCACGCTGGCTCCTGGAATACCGTTGGAGTAGTTGTTCACCACCCAGACCGTCAAGTCCCAAGCGACGTCCAGTTGAGCGCCGGAGGCGAGCACTGCTGAGGCGAAAGCGACATCCACCGGTTGATGCAAGTGCAGCGTAGAGGTGGCGTCAAGGTCCAGCACGGTTGGACTTCCCGTCGCCCCTCGGTCGTCGGTCAAGGCCGACCAGTTGACTTGGCTGTTGGTGAAGGTGATGTCTCCCGTGCAGTCGGTGGAGATACGGTTGCTGTGACCCGCAAGCAAGGTGTGGCCATCAAACACGGCGCATTCGGTTCCTGAAAAGACGGTGTTGTTGAGGTAGGACGCAAACTGACCGTTGTTATCCCCTTGCCAGTCCAAGCCGGTGTGATTGCCCGCCATGGTGAGACCGTCCACATGGACGGCTGCACGGTGAAGCTTGACAGCGGGTTGACTTGGGCTTTCGGCCTCAACGTGAAGGTTCGTGATGTGAATCCGCCCGCTGGCACCAGCCGGCATGGCGTCGCCATTGTCCACCTCGAGGGCAGGGAGAGTCTGCGCATTGTCCTCCAAATGCACGCTTTCAAGCCACAGATCCACCGAGTTGACGGCCAGAATACCGTGCCCTGTTGAGCCGGTGACGGTGCACGACCAGCATCGGACATCACCGGACGATGATTCGATGTCGTTGGATTCTTCGTAATACAGCCCCGCCTGTTGTTGAGCGTTTGCAGAAGGAGAGGCCCCGTTGTTTTCGGCGGTCAAATTCCAGAAATCAATGCGACGTGCGTCCAAGACATGAGCACCGGAATAGCCGTTGTCCGAAAGGTGCATGCCCTCGATGGAAACGGTGGCACGGTCGACGATGATGCCCTGTTTTGTGTTGTTGTGGAGGAACCAATCGCTGCCTTGCATTGCACCTCCCGAATTGGAGTGAACCCCCGGACCCACCGAGCCGGAAACTTCCAGACCCTCAAAGGTCGGGGCAAAGAAGGAGGAACGAATCGCCACGCCTGCTTCGTGAGGTCCTTGGCCGGGGTCGCCGGAATCACGAACCGTTAGATTGCGGAAGGTGGTCGTGGAATCCACGAAGTACAATCGGACACCAACGGTGGTGGAATCCTCGATGAGCGTGTCGTCAAACCATGCTCCCGTCGCATTCACTTCGAGAGCGGCATAGCCGATGTTCGGCGTTTTTGAGTCGGGGCCACCCGTTCCTGTGATGGTCAAGTTGGTGAAGTCGGCGGTTTCGTAATTGGTGTAGTTGGTGTGGTTGTTCTTGTCAACATACACGCCCCTGTACATCGAGTCGCTGATATGGGCGTGACGCACGACAGCATGCGTGTAACCGCCATCGTCAATGTGACGGATGACGATGCCCGTGTCGGATTTGGTGATGCTGATGTTGGTCAGCAACGGTTGACTGTCCTCAACCCAAATACCGGCGACCATGGCCCATGAAGAGCCCGAACAATTGTCGACGGTGATGCCTTGAATCAAACCGCCAGAGCCGCCCCAAATGTTGACAGCTCGTGTCAAAATATCTGAGAACACAGCGCGGTTGACGATGGGTGTTGAGCCGGCGCCGATAGAGAGGCCCAAACCATAGCGCCAGTCCCCCTGGAAGCCAAGGTCACGACCGGCACGGTCGACATAGAGGTCCGTAATTCGCGGCGCTGCTGAGTTGAACAGGTCAACGGCGACCCGGTCTGGGTTGACCACGGTCAAGTTCTCGATGACGGGGTTGGACCCGTAAATGGTCACGCCGTAGATGGCGTCCTCGATGGTTAAGTTCTGAATCAGGGAGCCCCGACCGGATGAGGACGTGTTGAACTGGATACCTTCGTGGTCGCCAAGGCCGGAGGCTTCGAAAACGACCGGGCAAGATTGGGTGCCGAGCACCGTGAGGCGGCCGTCCACGACCAGGCGCTCATTGGCGGCAAGCCGCACCACCGTACAGGGTTGGATGATGACTTCATCGGCCACACCGATGGTGTACGTCCCCGACAAGGTCTGTGTTCCCGACCATGTCGTCTGCGCCCGTCCTTGGGTGAAGAGAGGGGTCGAGTCGGCTTCAACAACTTCTGTGGATGGGCCTGAAGGAACGATGTGCAACATCAAGGGCATGAGGAACAAAAACACGAGGCTCAAAGCGAGTCCTCTGTCCGAAGATGTATGCTCCATGCCTCAAAGGGCCACGCCGTCCCTCTTGAAAGGTCCCCTTTTGTGTGAATTTTCAACGGCAGGAATCCCTAAGACCCGATTTCCAATCCAAGATACCATGCCCGAAGCGTTTGTGCTGTTCAAAACCGAACCAACCCACGAGCGCGATGTCTACCTCTCGCTGGCGGAACACGATGACGTCGCCGAAGTGCACGCCCTTTACGGTGAATTTGACCTTCTTGTACGCATCAGCTCGCCAACATCGCGGGAACTTTCCAAACTGTTGATGCAATCCTTTCGGAAAATCAAGGGTGTTCGAGAAACGCAAACCCTGATTGCAGTGGGGGCCTGAACGTGGCGATCGGTTTTGTGTTGATGACCACCCTTCCCGGACAAGAAGACGCCGTTCGCCAAGCACTCAGCAAGGTGGATTTGGTCACTGACCATTGGATGTTATTCGGTGAGTACGACCTCATCGCCCGTGTTCAGGCCGACGAAGAGTACGCCCTGACACGATGCATTGTGGAAGAGATTCGACAACTCCCCGGCATCAAGGAAACAAAAACGCTCATCGGTGCGGAACTGTGAGTTTACAATACCCGGTGCAATCGCTGGGTCACTTCACGTGCTGCATTGGAGCAACCTGCTTGACGGAACCATCGGGCTGATTCTCGCAGCGAAGAAGCGGACGTCGACGGGTCAAGATGACCTTTGAGGTACCACCAACGGGCAGCATAGCGATGGCCAGGGGAGCCGCCCTCCTGCCAAGCAGAAGGAAGCGGGAGCGTTGCGTGGACAGAAGCGGCTGATGGGTGGCCTTGACGCACCAAAAACTCGGCAAAGGTCAAGCCGACCACGGCGGTGTGGAACGCTGTCGTTTGTGCGGCTGCAGCCCGTTCATAGGCTGCCTGATGGTCTTCGTTTGTTCCGTTGCCAAAGGCAAGACTCGCCTTCAATTTGGCATGAAGAACGATGGGGTCTTCGGCGTGACTCAAGGATTCAAGGCCCTCCACAAGCGAAGAGACTCGACCTTCGTCACCTTCCAACAAGGCGACGGTGAGTTGGATAAGGGTCATGCTGACGGTGATGCTCGCTCGGGATGTGATGTCCTCGGGCAGTCGCACCTGATTGAGCATGGATTGAATCTTCTCGCCGTTCAAGGTTGATGCTTGGTCAAACACACGGTCCTCAATTCGTTGAACCGCGGCCCGCAAAAGCCAACGGACCCCATCAACATCCGAAGCGCGTTCAAGTTGTGCCTGCAACAAGCGTTCAGCCTCCTGTTCATCCCCTTCAATTTGGGCGATTTCATACGCCAATTCATTGCGCAAGGAGGACGATTGGACACCCTCGAGATGGTGGCGAGCACGGTCCGACTCTTGGCGATGGACGGCGATTCTTCCCGCCCAATAATGCAGATTCTCCTGCTGGGGGCGCTGCGAAGTCGCTCGGTCGAAGAGAACGGCCATGGCCCCGCTCTGCTCGAGCATCAAGCCGTCAAATCGCTCGGCCATGCCCTCAACGAATCGGTCGTCATCAAGGGCCATGGTGTGGTAGAGGTGCAGCACCGCGTAGGCTGGTTCATCCACATGGTTCGCCCAATGAGCGGCCGCCGCACGATGGAGCATCGCCAAACGGTCCTCATCGAGCATGGTGCGGCGAACGTTGCGAATCAAGTGCTGAATTTCGAGCGAAGTTTCATCTTCGGTCCATCTTAACAAGGCTCGTTCATCCAGTGCACCGATGGAAGAAGAACCAGGCACCATTTCTGCAGAAAGTGGTCGGGGAAACAGCACCATGCCGTCCATCGCTTCAAGCGCTTCATCGTCCAACCCGTCGAGCATGGTCTGTTCAACAAAGGCCTGAATGTCTTCACCTGCTTCAGGAAGTTGGTCTCCCTCTCGGTAGAGATTGAGCGCCATCGGGTGACCATCAAGCGCTTTTGCGACCTCAAGGCGAATCTCCTCATCGAGATGGTCGCCCAAGACCGCTGCTGCGTCACTGGGATCGAGCGTGCCAAGTTTGAGCAACGGCCAATCAAAGCCCTCAGGAAGCGGAAGGCGTCCTGCGAGGACCACCTTGTGCTCCCTCTCGTGAAGGCCTACAAGCAAGGAACGAACCACCTTGAGATGGCGTGGATCAAGCAGGTGAAGGTCGTCAACAACAAGGACGTGTTTGCCCTGCTGGTCGATGTGTTCAATCACGGCTTCGGGGTCAACTGGATGCAGGGCCGTGTCCGGGAACCAGGCTTGGATAACCGTTTGCGCATCGCTCAGTTGGTCCATCGTGGCCCAACGAACAGGTTGGGGTGATTGGGCGGACCAAGCCTTCAACAACGTGGTTTTTCCAACCCCCGAGAGGCCTGTAAGCACCAGTCGTCCCTCTTTTTCCAACAACGCCTTCAAGGCGTTGAGTTCGTTCTCACGCCCAACGATGGTGAGACCCCCTTGGTTCTTGGATTCCAAATCAACATCGAGCCTTGAGTCGTCCAGTGGGTGTTCAGACAGCCAACCTCGCCCCTTTTCGGTGATATGGTAGACCTGTCGGCGGCGAGAGCCACCGCCCAAGACATGCGCAACGCGAACCACGATGAAACCCTCATCGAGAAGCACATTCAGCGGTTGATTGAGCCCCGAACGGACCACACCCATGGCCTCGGAAAGGCCCGGTAGAGACACCGCCCGAGGCACATCCCAGGCTTTCGCAAGCGCATCGGGAAAGGTCCCAAGGTAGCGCAGCAACTTCTCCTGAGAACGGCTCAACATGGGAATGACAAAACTTGCTCGTGCGTCTCCTTCATCAAACATCCCCACCCTTGTTCAGCCAGCGCCACAGGGTTGCCCTTTTGAGTCAGGGCGAGCGTGGGAAGACCATGCCCGTGGACTTGGCTTCGGCTGACCTCCCGCATGAACCGGGCGTGTATTTGTTCAAAACAAACCAGGGCAGAGTGCTCTATGTCGGCAAGGCGACACGGCTCAATGAACGAATTCGGTCGTATTTTGCATCCAATCCCGACCGCCACATGATTCCTGAACTCGTTGCCCGAGCCGACGACATCGAATGCATTGTAACCCAAACACCACAGGCGGCTTTGGTGCTTGAGCGCCAACTGATTCGGGAGCACATGCCGCGATTCAATTCCATGCTGAAGGACGACAAATCCTTCCCTTACCTGGCCATGACCAACGATGAATTCCCCCGAATCATGTACACCAGAAGGCCTCCAAAAAACGCCCAGCAATGGGGCCCGTTCCCCAACGCAGGTGCAGCCAAACAGGTGATGCAATTGCTTCGCCGTCAGTTTGGCATTCGCGATTGCAAGGAATTGCTTCCTCAGGGTTGCCTCTCCATGCACATCGGTCTGTGCGCAGGACCGTGCATTGACGGCACCGGATACGACGACCGCGTCAAGGCGGTGCGCCGCACCCTCAACGGCGATGCTGCACCGCTGCTCGAGGAATTGGTGGCCCAGATGGATGCGGCCTCGGATGCACAGGCCTACGAGGAGGCAGCCCA
>DAGF01000093.1 GCA_002495645.1 Euryarchaeota archaeon UBA549 | reverse complement strand
TCATTCTTGGTATTCGCTGCGTCGCATCGTTGCTGCTCTGGACGCCTCCAGTGCATCATCGAGTTTGATGCCGTTGACAATCTTGTCAATGGCTTGTTCAATGTACAATTTCAGTCCCTCTTGGGCGGCGATCTCGGGGGTTGTTCCCTGAAGTTCGTACAATTTCCCAAGTTGGACCTGGTCGTTTCGACCAAGTGGGATTCGAACGGACTTCATGCCCTGCAAAAGGGGTTGATTGTGAAGGAATTCTTGGATGGCAAGACGCACGACATCGGAGCGACTTCGAGCGCCGTCCATGCCAATACGTGCGTCCAGCAAAGCGAGATCATCCTCCGTGATTCGGAGGGAAACGGCGCTGGTTGGCTGGGTCATCGTGGTTGCCTCGTGAGGTGAGACTAGGTCGGTCAGCATATAAATGTATTCAATATAATGACAATTTGTAATTACATGTAATACAATGATTCACTGAGGTTCTTCCCTTTGCAGAGCGAAGTTTGAAGGACGAGCCGCTCCACGGAAATTCATGACACTGCAACCCACCCGCGGGCTCTATCTCTACTTGGAAACGCTTCGAGTCGCCTTTGACGATGCCATTGTCACCGATGACGAGGCCCAAATTCTCCACATTCTCGCACAAGCTCTCGGCGTGGCGCCAGCCGACACCGCCGAGTGTCGAGCCGTCGTTGCAGGTGAAGCTGCTTGGCCCTTTGATGAAGAGAGTGAATACGAAGGTCATCAGATGGGGGATGCCACCACCTACCAATCGGCGCTGATCGCCGCTCTTGACGACGATGTGATCAGTGAAGACGAATGGGCGATGTTGGACCATCTCCGAAGAATCATCGGCCTTCAAGAAGACCAACATGCGCTGATTGAGGAATCCATTCGGGCCATGAGCGAGGTTGACGAGAACGGCCAACGTCGCATTGAGCGACTTGAGCGATACCTGACCGTTTGCTCGTTTTGAGCGGGTTTTCACCGTCTCCAATTCGTCATTGTGGAGATGAATGAGGGACAACCATTAGAAAGGGACTTTGTTAGGGGAGGCCAATACACCAACAGGTGTGAGAAGGTATGCCAATGAGCCCCAGTGACGCAATCTATGCAAAAGTTGTAGCCCGAGACCCCGACCAACCCGAATTCCACCAAGCCGTGAAGGAAGTTCTTGAATCCCTCGAGCCCGTTCTCGAGGCCAATCCCGAATACATTTCCGTTGTTGAGCGCGTGGTTGAACCAGAGCGTCTCATCCATTTCCGTGTGCCTTGGGTCGACGATGCTGGTGAAACACAAGTCAACCGTGGCTTCCGCATTCAATTCAATGGCGCCATTGGCCCATACAAGGGTGGTCTACGATTCCATCCCAGCGTGAACGCATCCATTCTGAAGTTCCTTGCTTTTGAGCAGATCTTCAAGAATTCCCTGACCGGTTTGCCCATGGGTGGCGGTAAGGGCGGTTCAGATTTTGACCCCAAAGGAAAATCCGACGCCGAAGTCATGCGCTTCTGTCAGTCGTTCATGATGGAACTTTGGCGCCACATTGGCCATGACTGCGACGTCCCTGCCGGTGATATCGGCGTGGGTGGTCGTGAAATCGGCTACATGTTCGGCATGTACAAGCGACTGCGAAACGAATTCCAAGCCGGTGTCTTGACCGGTAAAGGCCGAACCTATGGCGGTTCCCTGATTCGTCCTGAAGCAACGGGCTACGGCTTGGTCTACTTCGCACGTGAAATGCTCGCCACGAAGGGCAAGTCCTTCGAAGGCGCAACCGTCTCGATTTCCGGCTCCGGAAACGTGGCACAATTTGCTTGTGAGAAGGTCCTTGACCTCGGCGGCAAGCCGGTCACTTTCTCGGACTCCTCTGGATTCATCCACGACCCAGACGGTATTGACCGTGAGAAGCTTGCATGGGTGATGGACCTCAAGAACAACCGTCGAGGCCGCATCTCCGAATACGCCAAGCAATACCCCTCTGCCACATTTACTGCCAGCAAACCCGAGCCTTCCAGCAACGGCCTCTGGGGCGTTGATGTCGATGTCGCTCTGCCCTGTGCGACCCAAAACGAACTCAACGGTGAAGAGGCAGCCATGCTGGTGGCCAACAACGTCATCGCTGTTGGCGAGGGCGCCAACATGCCCTGTACCCCAGAGGCCGTGGAAGTCTTCCAGAAGGCTGGCGTGCTCTTTGCTCCAGGAAAGGCCAGCAACGCCGGCGGCGTTGCAACCTCTGGACTCGAGATGTCCCAAAACTCGCTACGACTTTCTTGGACTCGTGAAGAGGTTGATGAGAAACTCGAGGGAATCATGGTGAACATTCACAAGAACGCTTTTGAAACGGCCAAGAAATACGGCCGTGAAGGCGACTACGTCTTTGGAGCAAACGTGGCTGGTTTCCTCAAGGTTGCTGATGCCATGATCGCTCAAGGCGTCGTTTGAAGCTCTGCTTCGTTCTTTGAACCAACGCCTCGGCTGTCAAACAGGCTTGGCCATCGCTGCTTCAGCTTACGGAAGAGCCATCGTGAGAACACCATCGATGCCCCCAAGAACACGAGCGAAAGCCACCACGGTGAGTTTTCGCTGGTGGCCAACGTATAGGTTACCACGAGGATGCCCATGCCATAGACGGCTCGGAAGGCCGAGAACACCAACAGGGCGCGAACCATTGGGTGGCTCAACATCCCATTTGACGGGTCACTCATGGGAGGCCCTCCCTGAATCATCCATGAAATTGAGCAAAGTATTGCTGCGTGTATCGCACAGCATCTTCGTGTGGGTAGCCTTGAGCGATGAGGCTGTTGTAGTATTCTCGTGCAGGGTCTGGTTGAGCCACAGGAGCGGCGGGTGCAGCATAAGCTGGCTGCGCAACGGCAGCAGCAGGCTGAGCGCCGAAGT
>DAGF01000010.1 GCA_002495645.1 Euryarchaeota archaeon UBA549 | reverse complement strand
GAGGGGGGGCCGCTGGGAGGGCCAGATGGAGGAGCAGACGGTGGAAGTGAAGGGGGCGTGGCGGCGGTCTCGACGGGTGGAGCCTCTTCCTCTTGGGAAGTCGCTGGCTCTTCTTCAACGGGCTCGGACGCAGACGAAGAAACGGGCGTCAACGGTGTGAGAAGGGGGTCAGCCGCTGGGGCTGCGGGCTCGGGGTCGGATGCTGGCGCAGATGGCGCTGGTGTCAACGGTGTGAGGGGAGCAGGTTCGGTGGCGCCGCTCTCCCAGGGGGGCGTTCGTGGGCCGTCTTCAGCGCTCTCAGCCTCGGCGACATCGCCACGAATGACCTTGGTGCCGCCGCCTTCCATGTTTTCGCCAACATAGCTGGTCATGACGATGGAATCAGCATCGATGATGCCGCGCTCTTCGGTGTTTCCAAAGGCGTCCAAATGGGTATCGAAGGCTCCGCTGAACAGGCTTGAGCCGATGGCGTTGCCGAGCACACGTCCTTTCTCGGCTTGGAATTCAAAATCGGCTTCGTAAGGGCCGAGTTTCATCGCTTGGCCACCGCCGTTGAACTCAAACGTCCACGTGCCGGAGACGATGGAGGCTTCGAATTTGAACTGACGAGTGAGTCCAGGTCCGATGGAACTGATGCCCTCAACGGGCTCGTATCGCGTCCCTTTTGCATCCACCAAAGCGGCGTCCAGTCCACCGATGGGGATGGACGACTCGTTGACGACATCCACCACGACCATGATGATGTCTTCATCGTCGTCGTCAATTTCCATTTGCACCGAGGCCAGGTGGGCGTTCAAGGAACCTGCTCGGGCGCTGTGCTCGTCACTCATGTCGCCTCACCTGTTCCGACTGATGAGCAACTCTACTTCAAGGGCTTGCCCCAACAGGATGCTCTCAGCGCAATCGGAGGCGGGTTTCCGAAGGCAGGGACCAATCCACAGCAGCGACGGTGTGGTGCTTGACATCAACCGCCGTTCGGTATTCAGAGGTGGTGGAACCGGCGTTGAAGGTGTCGCGCAACCCGAACCAGAGCGGTCCGAGAACGGGAATGAGGTAGACCATTTTTGCCACCGCACGAGGGCCCCAGTGGTGCTGCTCGAGCATGGTGCCGTTATCGTGAACGATAGCGATGCGGAACCCGCGTTGCGCCAAGGAGCGCCCCATCGTCTGCCCGGTGTACTTGAAGTAGAGATAAAACGCTGCACCGAAGACGAACCAGTTCATGACGAAAGCCGCCGTGTAGCGGCCTCCTTCGGTGAGCATGGCGATGTTGAACAGGTTCATTGTCAGTTGCCCGCCGGTAAAGAAACTCAGCACGATGGAGATGAGAATGACATCGAGCATGAACGCCAGCACCCGCTTCCAAGCCGGTGCGATGAGCATGCCTTCGGGGGCTGAACCAAGGATGTTCTGGGCGAGCGTGCCACCCTTCACGATGGTCACCGGGTCGTCGGCCATGCACCGGCTACGGCTTCTCCTTTGTCAAATGACGCGTTGCATCCACCGCGAGCAGTGGTCATGAACTGTGGGTGACGTGCCAAGCAAACAATTGGTGTTCGTCCACCCAATCAAGGTAGGCTTTCCACGTACCGTCATGGCGGAGCGTGGTCGGGTGGCCGAGGAGAATCAACCCCCGCTTGGCTCGGGTGATGGCCACGTTGAGGCGGCGATAGTCGGCCAAGAAACCAACCTCGCCCCGCTCGTTGGCCCGAACGGTGGAGAACACGATCACCTCTTTTTCCCGACCCTGGTACCCGTCAACGCTCTTGATTTCAAGACCAGCATACGGCTGCCCCGGCTCTCGTCCCCCGGCCATCTCAAAGAGGCGAACCAGTTCGCGAACTTGGCCGTTGTAGGGAGAGATGACGCCGATATCATGGGGTTGAAGGTCGCCCATGGCCAGCAAGTCGTTGACGACGCTCAACACCTTGGCGGCCTCGTCGCGGTTGGAACGGCTCTTGCCTTCCTCGTCAGCCTCCTCCACGCCTTCCACGGGAACAAACGCCATGGGGCGGTCCCAATCGGGCCAAAGAAAGCCCGCAGGAGGTGGGCGCTGGGCTGATGTGCAGCCGTCTTCGAGGCGATTTTCATAGAACCTAGCGCTTGGGAATTCTCTCAGAATGGGGTGCATGCGGTATTGGGTGGTCAGCATCTTGGATTCCAGCCCGCAAGCGATGAGTCGGTCAAACAAAGAGCGGTTCAATCCACCTTGCTCGGCGCGGCGGCTGAGCACGGTGGGCGGAAGTTGCTGATGGTCGCCGACAAGAATCAGCTGGCGGCATCCTTTGACGATGGGAACCAAGGCGCTGGGTTCCGTGGCTTGGGTGGCTTCGTCCATCAACACGATGGGGAACTTGCGCGATTCGAGCAAGCGGTGGCCGCAACCGATGGTGGTCGCGCAAATGACCTCGGCTTCGTCCAGCACGCTGGCGGTCATCGTATCCTCCATTCGGCGTATTTCCTTCTGATTGATGCTGATGTCCCGGTGCATCAAGCCCTTTTCTCGCCCTTTGAGCGAGGGGAGTGCTTTGCGTAACTCACGCTGCTCGTCTTGCAAAAATGCCAACTCTTCCTGCATGGGGTGGTTTTCCAAAACGGCGTCAAGGGTGGCGGAGCGAAGCGATTCCCGAACCTTGACCGGTCGACCGATGCGCAGTGCTTTGACGCCCAAATCCAGCAACCCCTCCAATAAATTGTCGACCGCCACGTTCGATTCGGCCGTCGCCAGCAAGGGGCCGCTGCCCTGCATGGCCAAGCGGTGGAGAAGATGGGTGGCCGTCGTTGTTTTCCCGGTGCCCGGAGGGCCTTGAATCAGGGTCAAGCGGCGTGAGAGGGCCTCGTCGATGGCGGTTTGTTGGGAGGTGTTGAGGTGGGCATAACTCGGCACCGGGCCTCGTTTCTGCAGGCGGCCTCGAATGTCGGGGGAAAGTTCCGCGCTTTGGTTCATGTCAAGCACATTGCCCAGCAACAATTCCCGCAGCACCGTGCCGCCATCGCCCTCGGTCGAGTGAAACGCGACCAAAGCCTCGTGCATCCGGTCGTGCGCCACCCGATTGGCCCCTCGGTCAAGGCGCCACCCGCCTTTGCGGACATCGCGGGGACGCTCACTGACGACCACACGAAGGCGCGTCGGGCCGCGGTCAAGGACCACACCTTCAACGACTTTTTCGCCCCAAGGACGGGAGCGTGAAATGAGGACGATATCCCCGTGAGAGAAACGGTGTTCGGGAAGACGCCCCCCGTCTTGGGCCTCAAAGACGACGATGTCTTCGCCGAAAAAACGGCCCTGTGTTCTGGCTTTCAAATCAAACAGGGAGACACCAGCCATGACCAGTCGTTGTTTTGACCACGTCTTCCATCGCTCTTCGACCAATTGCGTTTCATCGTCCAGTTCTTGTCGGATGAGGTCGGTCATCGTGGTGAAATGGTCCTGGCTCCGTCGCCAGCGGTCAGGAGCGGGTTCGCCTTTGGCCATGGGCGGTTCGGGTCCGCTGGCGCTGTTCAT
>DAGF01000060.1:25082-25433 GCA_002495645.1 Euryarchaeota archaeon UBA549 | reverse complement strand
CGACAACGACGGTATCAACGACCTTGATGACCTCGATGACGACAACGACGGCATCTACGACCTCCTCGAGCGGTTTGACGGATGCTACGGCACGGACCCGTACGACCACGACAACGACGGCATCCTTGACGTGGATGATTGGGATGACGACAACGACGGGATTCTTGAAGGACCGCTCGATTACGATGCGCTCGAGGCTCAAGGGCTGGATCCTCGCAACGTCTCCACCGACCGCTACCTCGATCCAAACATCATCCATCCTTACGACAACATCGGGGCGGTCGGCAATTTCTATCTGGCCGACCAGAACCCCATGGATCACGACAACGACGGTGTCACGGACGAGGACAG
>DAGF01000060.1:0-24679 GCA_002495645.1 Euryarchaeota archaeon UBA549 | reverse complement strand
TGGCCGTGCGACTTGGATTCTGATGGCGTACCGGATTACTTTGACGACGACGACGACGATGACGGCGTCCTTGACATCGACGACGCTCACCCCTACAACGCCTCGATTAGCACGCAAATGTCTACCAGCGCCACGCTTTACGACACCGCAAGGCTGTGGACGTTCAACGAGTACCGATTGTACTCAGGTGGCGTTGATTATGTTGATTGGGAGCGCAACCGGGTCAACGCTCAATCAGCCTCTGCCTCCGGCTTCTTCGGCGGTCTTGACCAGTTGATCAACCTCTCAGCATCACACGGCACCCCTGCGTTCGATGTCATCGTCGATGGTGACCTTGACAACGACAACGTTCCGAACTTCCTCGACCCTGACAACGACAACGACGGCACGCCAGACTCTGCCGACACGGATGACGACAACGACGGCATTCTTGACATGGTTGACCCTGACGACGACAACGACGGCATTCCTGACACGTGCATTGAAATCGATACCAACGGCGACCAGACCAGCGATTACACGGGCCTGCAAAACGGGGCGGTCACCGGTTTCAGCATCACCACTGGCGGTGCAAACTACAACAGCGGCACGGATGTTGCCACCTTGACAACCGGTAGCGGTGGAGGCTTGACCGTTGACATTACCGCTTCCGCAGGAACCATCACAAACGCCGTCATCAACCGAGCGGGCTCTGGCTACAGCGTTGGCGATGTTGTGACCGTGAACGGCGGGGACTCCAAGGGCAACCTGACCATCACGAGCGTGTCCTCCACCAACTTTGAAACGCCAGGTGCTGATGGCAACGGGGACGGTCAAATCGATTGTGAAATCGACTATGACGGTGACCTTGACGACGACAGGCTCCGCCCCTTCGACCAGAACTACAACGCTGTCTACGACTGGCTTGACACCGACATGGGGGGCACTCAATCCCCGGACAACCTCGGCAATTTCGCCGTGGGCGGTGCGGACCGACCGTACGACCTTGACAACGACAACATCGAGAACGAGAACGATTCTTTCCCGTTGGATGCGGCATCGGACGTCTTGACGTGGAACTGCCCAACGCAAGCCAACCCCAATCCTGTGAGCCCCGACCCGAGGTGCCAAACGCGACGCGCTTCATTCTCGCAGTTCAACGATTGGGACGGGGACGGCATCAGCAACTGGGACGACGTTGACGACGACAACGACGGGATCATTGATTCCCTCGACATTGACTGGGACTGCGATTTGGACAACGACAACGATCTTCACCAAATTAACGGCGGTCTCTACCGGGACGACGGACCAAACGATGTCGACTCCGATGTTGACGGTGACGGTTTGGAAAACGGCATTGACTGGGATGACGACAACGACGGCATCGCCGACCTTTACGACCCGGACGACGGCAACTGCGGCATCGTTGATTACGACGCTACGGACCTCTTCGCCACTCCGTATTACCCCGTAAACGACGGCGGCCTTCTCGACGGCTCAGCCGATGGTCAACTCTACGGTACCAACGCCACCGACTTCTGGAACTTGGTGTTCCACCACAACCCGTTTGTCGACGTTGTTCTCAACTACAACGGCTACGACGCCACGACCACACCGCCGACGCCCGGTACGGTGCCCGAATTTTACTGGTTCCTTTTCGCCAGATGGTCCCCTTACAATGGCGGAAACGAATGGGACATTGACTCTGATGGTGACTCGCTCATCAACGGGTTGGACATAGACCAAGATGCCGACGGCATGCCCGATTGGTGGGACCAGGACGAAGGTAACGACGGGGTCCTCGACGTTGAGGACATCAAAATGGGCGGTACTTTCGACCTCTCAACCTGCGGTTGGACCGCAGGCAACCTGGGTCAAGGATTCGTTTGCGGCTACGCTTACGCCCTCGCATACAAAATGCCGCTGAACGGCGTCAATGCACAGTTTGGTGCGCCCTATTCCACTCGCCCTGACGCTGCCTTTGATCAGGGCCCGACGACCGGCGGACCGTCTGGAAACTGGAGTTGCACTCCTGTCGAAGGCATCGGCTGCTGGCACTACGACTTTGGTGGCGATGGAACCATCGATTCCGGTATCACGTTCAGTCAGATGAGCGACAACCGAGATGCGTACATCACGTGGATAGGCCTCACAACCGGCATTTGGCAGTGGAACAGCGACAACGGCCCGGAGGCCGATTTCCCAGACGAGCTGGGTGCTGACTTGCTGAAGAACGACTTGGACGGCGACATTGACGGCGATTTCACCAACTCCACCATCGACCTTGACGACGACTACGATTCCATCTTTGACTGGTTTGACGTCGACGACGACAACGACGGTGTTTGGGATTACTTTGAGGTCGACAGCAACTTCGACCTTGACGACGATACCGGCCAAAACAACGGGAATTTCTTCTCGGGCACAAACTGCGACGACAACGACGACGACGGAAACGACGCCGACGCAGACGGTGACGGGTTCTTCCAAGCCGTTTGGGACCAAGGCATCATGTCTCAAGGCTTGCGCACGCCAAGTCTCTACGACGTGGACAACGACAACGACGCTGTTCCCGATGGCGAAGACCCTGACGACGACAACGACGGTCGCTTGGACGTTGACCAGGAACAAATCGCTGGGTGTTTCTGGGGCGAAGAGCAATCCACATGGGACCATGACAACGACGGCATCGTGAACTGGGCCGACAACGACTGGGACGGCGATGGTATCACCAACACCGTTGAACTCGGCATCAGCATCACTGCGCCGTTTGACCACGACAACGACGGAACTCGCGACGACTTGGATGAAGACGACGACGAAGACGGCATGCACGACGAGGACGAAGTGTTGCTCTGGCCCACTCGATTTGACCGCAACTCAACCAACCCGTGGGACCACGACGACTTTGGCAACGGAGAAGGCATCGCCAACCCAACCGACAACACCACCGGCCCTGATGCCATCGATATTGATGACGACAACGACACGCGGGCCGACCGGGACTTCGATCAAACCGAAGACATTGAACTGACCTCGGATTGGGACAACGACAACGATGGCCTGCTGGATGCCGATGACAAACTGCCCACGTACATCACGCTCAATCTACCGGACAATCTTTGGTTGGACGCTCAGAGCCCGACCATCTTTGCCGGGCATGTTGACGTGTTGAACCCGGTCACCAGCCAGGTTGAACCCGCGGTGCAAGTGCCGGTTCAGGTTCACATTGAGTGGACATCGAACAACACAACGGCGATAGAAACCATTGACGTGTTGACCAACGCAGCGGGCAACTTCAGCGTGGGGCAGTTCCTCTACCCAGAAGACCTCAATGTTGGTGACAACACCACGTACCGTGTGTACGCTGAGGTGACCGAGATGTTTGCCTTCAACGGCAACCAATCGCAGTCGTACTTCGTCGGGGCGGAGGCCAACATGACCGTTGACTATTCGGCGTGGACCTACTTCCGCAGCGATGAGCAACCTTTCTGGCTTGACTTCAAAGCCCATTACGCTGCTGACTGGGACAGGGGCCTGTTTGACAACCGAATCAAGAACTCTCCAATCACGTTCTCCATCTTTGGTGGTCTGTTCGGCAACCTGACCTCTCCAACCAACTTTACCGGCCTTGGAAACAACGGTTATCGAACCGATGCCTCCGGTTGGGCTTCGCTCACCTTCGTTCAAGATCTGGGCATCAGCGGCACTTGGAAGCAGGTGCAATGGAATTCAACGGCCGACAACGGCGCGGGCCAAATTCCCGGCGGGTATGAAGAGATCACCTGGAACGACCTCACCAAGCAGCACGACGTCGTTTTGGACGGCAACGGAGACATTGTGAGGTACAATTACACCAACACAAGCCTGCCTGCGGGCGATATCGAGATCATCGCCCGTGTGTCGCCGGAATTGGCCAACGAGTGGCCATTCCCCTACCTGAACGGGGACGAGGCTGAACCCTTCTCTGTACGGATCATGCACCGCATGAACATCGAGGGAACTTTGATCCTGGACGGCCTCAGCCCGATATACTACTACGACTCAACCGTGAACAACGGGGACGGTACATTCGGGGATTGGTCAACCCTGTTCCACCGGCCGGCTTTGGACGCCGCAGGGGTTGACTACAACACCGTCTCGGCCTTCAAACCGTACCCGAAGTCTTGGGACGGGACGCCCACCGGCCTCACCGGACAAGCCGCAGCGCTACGACCGTTCCTCAATGCCAACGGCACCCACTGGTTCATCTCGCTGGTGAACGGTGGGGATGGCAACCTGCCGCCATGCGGTCCCGTTGACCGCAACGATCCCAACAGCCCGGTCCGCTGCGAAATCATTCCCGAAATGAACACCGGCGAATCGCTCCAAATCATTGGGAAGGTCACCAACCGAACCAACGACCCTTGGGACCAAGACCCGATTGCGCTCCAAGTTGACGTGGACAAGAACGGCCAGTT
Organism: Euryarchaeota archaeon UBA549; assembly: GCA_002495645.1. Lineage (GTDB taxonomy): Archaea > Thermoplasmatota > Poseidoniia > Poseidoniales > Poseidoniaceae > Poseidonia. The sequence goes on along the minus strand of DAGF01000060.1, from coordinate 20,237 downwards.
CCTTGGCGCAGGCGAAACGGCTTACACCCAGCGACCGGTCATGAAGGACGGCGACGCCACCTACGATTACAACTGGTCATGGTTCAGTCAATACGGGGCCGGCACCTACGGCATGCGCGTTGATTTCACAAACTCAGCGTACTACTTCACGGGCAATTCGTCGACGTTGGCACCAACAGGCGCTTACATCAACGTGACCGTGGTGGGTACGACCGACTTCGTCACGACCTCGCTCCCGCGCCTTTATCGAAACACGAACACGACGATTCAAGCGAAATTGGTTGACAATTCGTTGCAGCCGGTTCGGAACGCACCGGTCAACTACACGTGGTCGTTCGACGGCAGAACGGGTGTCAATTTCACCGACAACAACGGCTTCTTCGAGATTCCGTTCAACGTGTCCGCCTCGGATGCCCTCGGCAACTTCACGTTGCAATTCGAGTACTCCGGGACTTCTCTCCTGAAAGGCACCACGGTTTCGCAGTCCGTTTGGGTTGTATCGCGCACCTACATGCAGGTCATCTCAACCGAGGAGAACATCAGGCGCTCTGGCGATAAATGGGATTTCACGGCGCAAGTATCGGACGACAACAAAACCGTTGTTCGGGATTCTGGCGGAACCGCCCTGTCGGGCTCTGAAACACCGTTTGGTGGGCTCGTCGACGTGATCTTTGAAGGCTCAGACTTCCAAGGAACGTTGCACCGGCAAGTCGTTGCTACCCTTGCACCAAACGCAGGTGTCATTTCACTGCCAGAGGTTGAGCCCGACGGCTCTCACCTCTGTTTCTATGATGGCAACGGCGACGGCACGCCAGACAGGGACCTTGACGGTGATGGGTTGGAAGTTGAGGAAACCATTGGGTGCCTCAAGTCCAACATCGCACCTCTCTCACCTGCGCTGTTGCGAGCCGACCCTGAGTCGTTCCTGCCCGACGGTTTCGGTCCTGTTAACGTGATATTGCGATTCCAAGAAACGCTGCCCAACGAAGGCTGTGAACCGCTTGACGTAAGCTATCTTGGCATCCAAGGAGCTTGGGACCCGTGCACCTCGGTGCCTGGAAACGATCACTTCCGATTGACGATGACCAACAACGCCAACGGTTTCAACCTCATCGGTCGAACGGTGATGAGCGTTGACGACCAAATCGTCTACACCAGCGAGCTTGACCCGCTCACGGGAGAAGTTGTGCCCAAGCCGATGATCGTCACAGGCCAACTCAGCGATGAACTTGGCGTCAACCTCACGGACAGAATCATTCGCGTCAACTACGAAATGGTGAACGGTCAATCGGGTCCTGTGGCCTGTCAATCCGGGACCACGAACATGGACGGTTTCTTCGCCATCACCTGCCCGCTTTCCGACGTGTTGGCCGGCAAGGCAAAGGTGACGGTTTCGTACTCGTCTTACGACAACAACGATGCTTATCGCTACGAGAACAAGACCGTGCAAACCGAATTCGATGTGTTCTCCAACTCCACCTTGCAGATCACCGAAGTCGGTCCGTTCAAGTCCAGTGTTGACGAGTGGGTGGCACCAAACGGTTCCAGATACCCGGTGCTTTACCTGAAGGAATCCTTCCACATCGATGCTTTCCTTGCACAATCCAACGGACAAGCCGTGGGTGGTAAGTGCCTCAACATCTACCTTGACCCAGACGAAAACATTCGACCACTGGCCACGGTCCGCACCAGCGATATCGACGGCACCGTTGAGTGGTTCAGTGGCGACCCAACGCAAAACCCAACCTTGCGTGGTGTCGAAACCACGGGTGGAAAACTCGAAGGTTTCCGAACGCTGCGTGTGGCGTTTGAGCCGGACCGAAACATCCCGGGAGGATGTGACAAGGACAGCAGCAACGCTCTGAACGGTTCAGCGATGGACATTGAACTTCTTGTGCGCTCACGCGTGGACTTGCAAGTCAAGCAAACGTGGAGCCGTAGCGGCGAGAACGGCGCTGATGAAGGCGAGATTATCACTGGAGAAATCGCGCTTCTGAGAGACCGACTGGACCTCGCTGTTGAGAACGAAGAAATCATCTTCTCGTACGAATATCGTGACGACGAAACCGGGCAGTGGGTGGTTTCAGATCTCAACAACAAGACGCGCACAAACGAGCAAGGTGTCGCCTCGTTCGAGTGGGCGTTCGTTGGCCAGAGCTGCGATGGCAACCCTTGCGCTGGCAACTGGCGAATAACGGCTTACTACCTGGGCTCCGATAGGTTTGCACCGTCTCAAGAAAACATCACGCATGAGATCTCGTACAAGAAGGCCGACGCGTTGAGCAGCCAAGCATGGTACAGCACGCCAGGAAACCTTCTGACGATTGCCATTGTGTTCATGTCTATCCTCATTGCAGGGGCGATTTACTACCAGCGGGTGCAGCAACAGCGACAGGTTCAGGCCCTGCGCGGTATTTTGACCGACGCCATGATGCAGTTGGAAGCGAGCAACGAATACATCGCCGCCATCTTTGATTGCTACAAGAGCCTTGTGAAGCACTTCCGAAAGTACGGCTTCATGAAGAAGGTCTACGAGACAGCGCGTGAATTTGAGGCCGCCGTCCGCGCAGCGTTCAACATGGTGCCAACCGACCAGTTGGACAACTTCCTGACCATCTTTGAAGAGGCCAGGTATTCCGAGCACACCATCGACGCCACGCACAGAGACCGTGCCATGCAGACCCTGGGTGCGATCACAAACTCCCTGACGATGTCGTTGGGAGAGGAGTCCGTTGTCAAGCGAATCGAGGGTGTCAGCATTTACGACAACCTCACCAAGGCCGGAGAGTTTGTTGCTGCCGATGGCTCTGTTCGCCAAGCCGGCATCATGGAAGGCGAAAACAACGACTTCAAAATCTGAGTTGACGATTTACCCGAACTCGGGGCGGTGTGTTGAGCGAGAGCCAGACGGTTCTCCGCCTTAACCTTCAAAGGGTGAAAGCCTGTGAGTGGTCCCATGGAAGACTGGAAGTCGCTTATTGACCAAGCCATGCAAATCGAAACAACCGACACCATCGGTGCCCACCAAATTTACGAAAGCGCTGTACGGGCCGCCTTGGCCGATTCTCAGATGTTGCTGGGCGACCTTGAGGCCGCCGCCATCATCGAAGCGATCTACGGCGCTTTGGTGGCTTATTCCCAAACGGTCATGCTCCGCATGAAAGCCGAAGACCCCGAAGTGGGTGGACCCGACCATGCCTTCCGAGCCGGACAGGCCTACGGCGTCAGTTGCATTCTCAACCACCTCATCGACCGCCTGACCGACGTGGCCGGCATCACGGCCCTGGGGGCACTTGACGACTTCTCGGACATGCTTCACGACGAGATCATCGTCCAGGCCCGAGCGGCCGGTTTGACGGTTGAACTCCTCGATGCCAAGGGCGATATCCTCCTTGAATGAAGCCGGCTAAGGTCGGCAAAAACGGTGGCCTACGGCGCGACGAGGGTTGATTCCGCGTCGGTGCCTTCTTAACGGGAAGGACGGTCGGCAAGTTGCTTCAAAGCATCGAGGGAGTCAAATGAGCAACCCAGAACGTAAGACAAACGCCCAGTTGGTTGATACCATCAACCAGCTGAAAGCCCAGTCTCGCGACACCGGAGCTGCTGTTTGGCGAGATGTGGCCTTGCGCCTCTCCAAGAGTCGCAAGAATTGGGCCCAACCCAACCTGAGCCGTGTGAGCCGCTACGCCCCCGAGGGTGCCACCATCCTCGTTCCAGGCAAGCTGCTCGGCTCCGGTGAGTTGACCAACGGTCACACCATCGCCGCCTACAGCGTCAGCAACGGTGCCCGTGAGAAGATTGAGGCCGCTGGAGGTCGAATCATGACCTACGGCGAGCTGATGAACGAAAACCCAACCGGAACGGGGGTTGTTATCCTTGGCTGATGCAACCACCTACGTGTTTGATGCCGACGGCCTCATTCTGGGCCGCCTTGCATCCGCTTCAGCCGATATTTTGCTGAAGGCAGCCCGTGAAGACCGTGATGACAAGGTCATCATCATCAACGCAGAGAAGGCCATCATTTCCGGTCGCCCACGTGCCGTTCTTGACAACTATCACAAAAAGTACGAGTTGAACCACGCCCGAAAGGGGCCGTTCTTCCCTCGTATGCCCGACATGATTCTCAAGCGAGCCGTTCGTGGCATGTTGCCCTACCAAAAGAAGAGCAGCGGCCGCCGAGCCCTTCGAAACCTTCGTGTTGAGATCGGTTGCCCCAGCCACCTTTCTGGCGACCTGCCAGAAGGCCACGAGCGAGGTGACGACAGCAAATTCCGCCGAGACCTGCCTGACCGCTACATCCGTTTGGGTGATGTCAGCGCAGACTTGGGAGCGCCCGCTCACCGATGGACGGGAGGTGACCAGTGATGGCACGCAAGAAGAAATCCGTTGAATCCTCAGGAAAGCGAAAGACCGCCGTCGCCCGTGCCACCGTCAAGGCTGGCAAGGGACGTGTCCGTGTCAACTCCGAGCCCATTGAAATCATGCAGCCCTCCTTGGCTCGCCGCAAGTCAATGGAACCCTTGGTCATCGCTGACGCCATGAATCGATTGAGCAAGGTCGACATCTCCATCACAACCAGCGGTGGTGGCATCATGGGTCAAACCGACGCTATTCGTACCGCTATTGCTCGTGGACTCGTCCACTACAACGGTGGCGCCGAAGGCGTTGATGAAGAACTTCGAGACGAATACCTGCGCTTTGACCGCAGCCTTCTGGTGAACGACCCGCGACGAAAGGAGCCAAAGCACCAACTCGGTCGCGGTGCTCGCCGAAAGAAGCAGAAGTCCTATCGATGAGGTGAGATGATGATTATTCCAGTACGATGTTTCAGTTGTGGCGGTGTTGTCGCCCACAAGTGGGAAGAATTCAAGCAATTGCTGGCGGACGGTAAAAGCGATGCTGAAGCCCTTGATGAAGTGGGTTTGAAGCGTTATTGCTGCCGACGCATGTACGTTGGACACCTCGACCTCATCGAAGAGGTCGCACCGTTCAGTGCAGCACGCAACTGAGGATTTCCTCGGGCCCGTGGGTTAGCTTGGCCTATACTTGGCGGCTGGGGGCCGTCAGACCCCGGTTCAAATCCGGGCGGGCCCACCACTTTGCTTGCGTTGTGTGAACACTTTGAAGACGCGAAGCCTTGGGGTTGATATGGCGCCACTCCAACGCCAGTCCATGCGACAAGGGCATGCATTGAGCATGGTGGCGCTTCTTCTGACCGTCCTCCTCCTCCCCATGGTGAACGGAGCCGACAGCACCGTCTCGACCAACACCACGTGGTCGGGCGACATGGTTCTCACTGGCAATGTAACCGTTGCAAGCGGTGCCACCCTGACCGTTTCACCAGGCACCACCGTCGACGCCAGAGACTACGTCATCACCGTTGAGGGTACACTGATGGCCGAGCAAGCCTCGTTCTATTCGAGCATCGTGCCCGAAACACAAGGCTCGCACGGCCAGGGATTGTGGCCGGGTATCGTCGTGGAGGTTGGTGGTCAAGCGAACTTGACTGAGACCACCGTTGCGAACGCTTCAGCCGGCGTCTTGGTTCGAGGCGATTTCAACGGTACCGACGTGGTGTTCAACGACGCATACCGCGGGCTTTCCGTGATGGGTGGTGAGGCGGTTATCACCGGCTTTGAAGCCAATCGCATGGACTACGAAGCGGTGTACGTTGAGACTGGGATACTTGATTTCACAGACGGAACAGCGACCGAAGTAGCGGTCGGTTTGGCCAATCACGACACGGCGACCGTGGCCGAATTCAATGTGTATGAAGCGGGCGTAGGCGTCCAGTCGTACGACGGCACCCTTGACATGACAGATATCGGTGTTTACAACGCCAGCGTTGGCTTCGCCACCGCTTCGGGGGCATCGTCCCTCGTCCATGCATTCACGGGCACCGGCCTTGCCTTGGCCATTGATGCTGGCGACGCCGATGATTTCGTCGTGCACGCTGCACAACTCACTGGCGAGCGGATGGTGGTGGGACAAGGCGTTTCCTCCATGCATCTTGAGGCCGTTGAATTCACCTCAGCCTCATCCGACGAATTACGCCCAGCTTTCGATATTCGCTGCGACGGTGTGTGCACCTTGGAGAACAGCGTCATTGACGGGCAACCACGTGTCGGCGTCTCATGGTCGGGTACAGGGACGTCTGAAATGCAGAATGTTTCCGTTTTCGCGGCGGAACAAGCGGTTGACGCCACCGGCAGCGGCCATGCGGCGTGGACCAATGTGACCGTCAACGCATCCCTGACGGGCGTTTCGGTTCAAACGCCCACCAGCGACCTCTCAAATGTTCAGATTGAATTGACATCGAGTGATGGCGTAGGTCTCAATGTCCTTGGTGGAGTTCACGATTGGGATGACATCACGGTGGAGAAAGCCTTTGCATCCACGGACCAAACTTCAATTGGGTTGAAGGCATGGTACAGCGACCTTTCCATTGGGCATTTTACCTCACGAAATGTGTCCACCGGCATGATGCTCGAGGACAGTTCCGTTGTCGCATTAACGGCCGAAGCCAACATTGGAAGCCTTGCAGGCCTTCACCTCGTCGATTCATCATATCGCGGTTCGGGCTTGACGACCATCGCTCAGGACGAAGGCGTTTTGATGGAAGGTGACACAACCCTCCACCTCTCTTCTTGGACGGCGCAACTGCACAACACCCCCCTCATGATGTCCACCGGCAGCACCGCCACCGTGCGAAGTTTCACGCCGCTCAACACCGCCCAAACCTCCGCCGATGCACTGGGAGATGGGACCTTCTACTATGGTTCAACTTACAATCCATCCATCAGCACTTCTGCATCCTACCGCTTCATTGAGACAGATGTCACGTTCACGGATTTGACCGGCCAACCCGTTGAGGCCCACGTTTCTGTTCACGGCTTTGCCTTGATGAGCAACAGCAACGGGGCGCTCACGCTTCCGTTGGTGAACACTGGCTCGGTGGTGGATGTGACTCTTCAGGGGGCAGGCGCCCGTGTCACGCTCTTTGGCGGCCAAGGTGGGCAATCGGTTCAGGTGCCCGTAATCCCTCAAGGCGACTGGACCATCTCATCGGGGCAAGACGTCGTTCTCGGGCCCCGGCCGGACGGTCAACCTCACCAACTCACGGGTGATTTGACGATTGGAAACAACGGTGTCTTGACCTTGATTTCAACAGAGGTGGTGGTCTCTTCTGGCAACACGATCTCGGTGGAAGGCACGGGACAACTCATCGGTGAAGACGCCTCCATCACGGCTGATGGACTCCAGGCCAGCGGCCAGAGCGTCATTACCGGAACCGATGCAGCCTCTCTTACCCTCGATACCAGTGTTCAGTGGGGCTGTTTGAACCCGCTTGAACTGCAACATCTCAACATCCTTGGTTCGCTGACGCTTCAACCTGGGTGCGAGATTGATGTGATGGGCGGCAACGTAGAAGGGAGCATCACGGCCATGACGGGTGCTGAGTTTACCAGCTCTTCCACGCTTGACCTCCTTGTGTTGGACAAAGGCGACCCGGTCGAAGGCGCTTTGATTTCCATTGAAGGCTCGGTAGCGATGACCGATGCCAACGGCGAATTATCAACCGAAACGGTCGCTCGGCGAGTCACCGATGCAGGCCAAACTTGGGAGGGAGTCAAGACCGTCACGCTTCAGCGCAACAACTTCTCTGATTTCGTCACCTGGGACACCAACCGTTCACTGGCCCATACGTTCATGGCGTCGACGGTGCCGAGTGGCGAAGTTTCCGGTTGGCTCGTGCTCGAGCGTCAATGGAGTCCGTACACGTTGGACCATTCACTCATCTTGCAAAGCGCTTCCACGATGACGGTGCAAGACGGGGTATCTTTGCGAATTTCCGAAGGCGCCACCATCACGGTCAACGGCGTCCTCGATGCGGGCGAAGCCACGCTTTCCTCAACGGGCTTTGGGGCGCGATGGGGAGGGCTTGCCCTCGGCCCATCAACGGCAGCTGCGATTGAACTTTCGGGCACGCAACTCATTGAATCAGCCCCGGCCTTGACGGTTTCAGGTTTGGGTTCCGTCCAAGCCGATGGCGTGTTCATGGCTCGTTCTGCTAGTGACCCCTTGGTCGTGGTGGAATCCGGAAGCGCGGCATCGTTGGTTGTTCGCAACAGCCACCTCCAAAACGGCAGCGGCTGCGCTCAACTCTATCCATCAAGCGGCCTCATCACGTTCACCAACGTGAGCTTCGCCGATTGCGAAGAGCAGGCCATTTGGGCCCAACAGGCGCCCTTGGACTTCTCGGATGTGGTTCTGGGCGAAGGCACGAATTGGGGGTTGGAGTTGACCGGTGTTTCAGGTTCCATGAACGGCATCGATGCAACACAATTCCACGGCACAGGCGCCATCGTATCCCTGAACAGCATCACATCGTCGTTCACGCTGACCGATGTTGTTGGAACGGTGGCGGGTCAAGCGGGCATCGTTGGTGAAGGCAACGAAGACATCACGCTTGAACGAATCCACCTTACGGGGGCGCCAGCCATCGACATGGACCGCACTTCCGGACTCTTTTCAGACATCACCCTGGAGGGGCAGGGCACCGGAACGGCGTTTATTTCTCATCACGGGCGGTCTTCAGATTCGCTGGTGGTGGAAGGCCTCAACATCTCGGGATACAATGTCGGTGTTTCCCTTCATTCCGACCCCGGCGAGATCAGCGCACCGTTGATACTCCGTTCAGCCCACATCGTGTCCTCAAGCGCACTTGCTACGGAAGAATTCCCCGTTCGATTGGAAGCGTGTTCTCTCATTGGTGGCCTCGATGTCGCCAACACCGACGTCGTTTCGGTGGACGGCCAAGTCGGCACGGTTTCCGTCGGCGATAATGGTGAATTTTCGGCCTATCGGACGATGACGCTCGATGCTCAACGGGGCGGTGTTCCGGTTGCTGCATCCTTTTCGGTGGGCTATGGTAACGATCTTCTCGAACCGATGAGCGTTCAGGGAACCACCGTTGACGTTGAACTTCTCTTACGCACCATCACAGCATCCGGCGAAGCCGTGGCTTCACAGTGGGTGGTCCGAGCAGCAGTGTCAGGGTCGCCGCTCGCCGAATTAACGGTGGATTCACCAGCGTCTTCACCCTCTATGCTGGTCATCAACATCCTCGTCAACCAGCCCCCGGAGGTTGACTTGCTCGAACCCTATGCCGGTCAACGCGTGATGGAGGGCGATTCCATTCGAGCCTCGGCTACCGTGAACGATGACATGGATGATGACAGCGAACTCGTTCTCTCATGGCGTGTCTACGATATGGCGGGCAACACCGTGCTGCAGGGTGGAAACGAACCCGTGTTCAACATCACGGATTTGACGGCTGGTTTCTACATCGTTGAGGCCATGGTGGTCGACACCTATGGCGAGCAAGCCACGGCGTCCATGGATTTCGAATACACGCTTCTCGACACCGATAATGATTGGTCGTCTTCGTGTTCATCCGACACGTGGTTTGACCCGAACACCGGAAAATCATGCGGCCCGAACATCTACGACCAGGACGACGATAACGATGGTTTCAGCGACGAGAAGGATGCCTTCCCGCTTGACCCTTGCGCTCAAATTGACACCGATGGCGATACCCAACCTGATGTTCTCGACTGTCCCGAAGGTTACACAAGTTGGTTGACCGAGGACATGGACGATGATGGCGATGGTACGCCCGATGTGTTGGAGGGCAGCGAAAGTGGCGACGCCGATGTGAACGTGAACGCTCTGATGGTGGTCATCGCCCTCTTTGTGGTGGTCGCTCTCCTCTTCTTCGCCCGACTGCGCCGTGGTGGCCCAGGAGATTTGACATCGCTTGATCAACAACATCTCTGAGGCTGCAACATGGTCGACCTCCCGTCTGCAGAACACGTGGCGATGGCGGCCGTTGTCGTTCTCGCTGCCATTGTGGTATGGGACGCCTATTGGCTGACCAAGCAGCGACGGGACGTTCCCGAACTCGGCTCGCTTTCGGGCGGCGGTTTTGCTTGGGCCAGTGAAGGGGTTCACGAAATGGTGCGCCAGTGGGGAAACCTCGGCTCAATGGCCGCCATGATGGTGCTTCCATGGGCCTTGCTTGAAGCGAGTAACACCCCCATCATCTACGCCATTCTTTGGGATGTCTTCCTCGCTCTTCACCTCATCTCTTTGCTGATTCCCAAGCGGTACGCCATCACCTCAACCCACCTCTTTGCCGACGGTCAACGCTACCCTTGGGAGCGTCTGCGCTTGGCCAAACGGCAACCCAAACGCCGCATCATGCTGCTTCGAAACGGGTGGGGTCCGTTCGGCCCGTTGCCGTTGGGTGGCGACGCGGCTTCCCTTCGTGTCGCTCGGGAATACATCAAGGCCATGGAGCAAGCACGGAGCGGCGAGGTTGCCGACGAGAGCGAGTGAACGGCAGCCTCATGACCCGCCCACCCAAGCCTTGACCATGGAGTGGACCCGGAGCGGTGACGACCTGTTTGTGCGATTGGACCCGGGCGAGGAAATCCACGCTTCGCTTCAAGGGCTCGCCGACACCGTTGGTTTCGATGCCGCCGCCATCACCAGCGGCATCGGACGTACTCGCGACAGCACGTACGGGTACATGGACGACGACCACGTCTACCATCGCGTGACCCTTGAGAGCGGCGCCGAACTCGTCACGCTCCAAGGCAACCTCGCTCGCCGAGAAAACGGTCAGGCGTTCACCCACCTTCATGCGACGTTTTCCGACGACGACCTGAAACCTCATGCTGGCCACATGTTTTCGGCCACTGTCCATGTGGTCGCCGAAATTCATCTCCGTATTTTGAGCCAAGCCATCATGACGCGCTGTCCACTTGAGAACAGTGAATTCGTGGCGCTCAAGTTCAATTGAGGGACCAAAAAGCGATGCTTCATAGCCTGTCGCACCCCTGTTCCGTCCATGGGCGAAGCCGGTGCTTTCTCCGAGGCAGATGAGGCGCGTATCGCCTCATTGGCGGAGCAAATCGCTCACCATTCGCACCTCTACTACAACCTGGCTCAACCCGAACTCAGCGACGCTGAATTCGACCGCTTGTGGGATGAACTCAAGGCCCTTGACCCGGACCACCCACAACTCAGCCGCGTGGGGGCCGACATCGCTCCGGGGAGTGTCAAAGTGGACCACCTCTTTCCCATGCGCAGTTTGGACAAGGCCACCTCATCTGAGGAGTTGAACCACTTCGTCAACACCACAACATCGGGGGCGACTCGCTTCCTCTCCCAACCAAAACTGGACGGCTCTGCCCTTTCGCTTGAATATCGGATGGGCCGGTTGGTCCGTGCAGCGACCCGAGGAAGCGGAGAGCGGGGAGAAGATGTCACCCGAAACGCTCGCAAAATCGCCAATGTACCACACACGCTTCCTTTGCCCGTCGATGTTCATGTTCGGGGTGAAGTCGTGATGCCGCTTGCCGTTTTTGAGGCAAAATACAGGGATGTATCACCCAATCCTCGCAACCTTGCCGCTGGCGCTCTGCGACAGAAGCATGCCGACGGGAAAGCCGATGCATCCGATCTTGTGTTCCAAGCCTACGATGCCCAAGTTCCCCTTGGCGAGCACCGCCATCCGGACAGCAACCCCGTTCCCGATATGGATAACGACACCGACATGCTGGTGTGGATGGAAGACCAACTCGGTATTGTGCCTGCACCGTGGGAACTCCACGACGGAGGTTCCCCCTCCAAGGCCGCCCAACTCCTCGACGAAGCGACCGTTTCATGGACGGGCAAACGCAGCGGCTACGCGTTTGAAATCGATGGCGTGGTGTTCAAACTGGACAACCTCGCTCAGCGCGATCAATTGGGTATGACCGCCCACCATCCTCGCTGGGCATTGGCGTGGAAATTTCCGCCCGAAGAAGCTCACTCGGTGCTGCTGGATGTGGAATGGCAAACGGGCCGAACAGGGAACATCACACCGGTCGCTCGCATTGCTCCGCAGCGAGTGGGCGGCGTAACCGTTGAGAACACCACCTTGCACAACGTGGGCGAAGTTGACCGTCTCGGCATCAACATCGGCGATAAGGTTCTCATTGTTCGGCGGGGCGACGTCATTCCCAAAATCGAACAAGCGTTGGGGCCGGCCACCCAAGACGACCTCAACGGTCGCTTCCACGCCGATGGTGAAGCGTTCACGGGCATCTTGCCGGCCTCCGCCCCTATCCCCACACCAACCGCTTGCCCTGCTTGCCTCGGGTCGGTGGAGGTGGAAGGGGCCTTTCTCAAGTGCATGAATCTCTTCTGCGAGGCTCGGACCAGTCGCTCGGTGCTGTACTGGTGTCGCGCTTTGGAACTTGACGGGGTGGGTGAGAAACTTGTTGACCAGTTGCTGGATGCTGGCCATATCCGCTCCTGCGCCGACTTGTACCGACTCTCCATGGACGACCTTCTGAAGTTGGAGCGCATGGGCGAAAAGTCAGCGACGAATGTGCTGCGTGAGGTTGACAAGGCCCGAAGCATGTCGCTTGGAAAATTCCTCCATGCGCTCGGTTTGCCAGGTATTGGCCCGGAATTGGCTTCCGCCATGGCCTCCACGCTTGGGGATGCTCAAGGGCTGCTCGCATGGTTGGACGACGCTCATGCTCAACCTGGCGATGAGCGGTTCGGTCCTGAACTTGATGATTCGGGCAAGCCCCACGGCCACAATCAAGCCATCCGGCAAGTGCTTGACCTTGAGGGCGTGGGCGAAATCGTGGCTCTTCAATTCCGAGATGGACTCCACGTGCGACGAAACCTCGTGGAAGACCTAGTCGGGCTTCTCACCATCGAAAAAGAAGTTGTCAAATCGCTTGCTGGGCCTTTTGTTGGCATGACCTTCTGCGTGACGGGAACGTTGTCTGCTCCTCGAAAGGATGTTCAACAACGCATCATCGATGCTGGCGGAAAGGTCGTGGGCAGCGTGTCAGCCAAACTCAGCGTACTTGTCGCTGGAGAAAAGGCAGGGTCGAAATTGACCAAAGCCACCGACCTCGGCGTGGTGGTGTGGTCAGAGGATGACCTCAACGCTCAACTTGGCGGAGTATCGGAAGAAGAAGCACCTGCGGTGGAAGAAGAACAACCCACAACCAAAGGGCAATCTTCGCTTTCTGATTTCCTTGGCTGATCAGCCATAGAGCATGGCGTTGGACGACGAGCTGCCTTTTTCCGACCCGCCTGCCGACTCCATCAAGGCTGAAATTTGGGCCTCCAACATCTCAGCTTCTGCGAGCAAGGGCTCCTGCGGGAGGTCGATGGTGGGCAACAGGATGTTCAGTCGCTCAATCAATGCAGCAGCGGCTCGTGCGTCCGGCCAACGGGGGTCGGCTTCCACCATGATGGACATCGTCCCGAGGCCCCGGCGCGAGGCCTCGCTGAGAATACCGGCGTTCATGCCGCGAATAACACCCGTTTCCAACAAGGGGATGTTCATCTCCTTCAGCATCGTTCGAACCGTTTCATTGCAGCCGATGCCCACGACATCAATCTCGTCGGTGTCTTCGTACTCAACCACGGGGTCCACGCCGTCCATGCCGCTCTTCATGCCTGCTTTGGCGAAGGCATCAACAACGACCCCCGCCAAGACTTGGTGTTCCTTCGACCACTCAAAGAGCGCCCAGACAATCTTGTGAACCAGCGACTCTGGCACCACCATCTCACTCATGAGCAGGATGACTTGGTCGCACCCCTCAATGGTGCACTGAGGCTTGCCGGCATAGGCGCGAATGGGCGGAAGCGGAACACCTTCGTTGATCATGGCAAGGGCAGGCAAACGTTCGTCGACCAGGCCACCCACGAACTCAAGGTCAAGATGGTCGATGAGGTAGTGAGCCACGATGCTGGAGACCATACCGACGCTTGGGAAGCAGGCGATGACCATGGCATTCTCGTTCTCAATGGTCGCGTTGATTCGCAGACTGGGGCTATCCATGAAGCAGGGTGGAGTCCGCTGCCCTTCAACACTTTCCCCGTTTGGTCACCAAACCTTCATCATCAACGACGCTCACCTCAAGGCATGGATGAGGGCGCAACTGAGACGCAACGAGCGCACCAGCTCTCACCCTCCGCGTGGAATCGCTACGAGACATGCCCTCGGATGTACTGGCTAAGCCGTCAACGGCTGCCACGCAAAGCGGGCATGGCCGCCTCCTTAGGAACCGCCGTTCACGCTTCGATTGAGGATTTACTCAACATGGATTTGGCAGGCAGGGACGACGGGGAAGCCGGTTGGCTTCCGCTTCAGGCCGAGCGTTTTCTCAAAGCACGTTGGGACGAGGAAAAGGCGGTCTTCATGGCCACGCCTCGACGACCCGATTGGAAGGATGCAAAATGGAGCGAAGCCAAGAAACAACAGCGCGGGGGTATCGTCCTGCTTCTCGACCACATTGGAGCGAAGCACCTCAACCACGAGCAGGTGACCATCGCCCTGTGGCGACACCTCCAATCGTTGACCATCGCCGTTGAGGGTGAACTCAAAACCAGCGACGGCCGCCTGATGGGGCGTCTCGACCTCCTGTTTGCGGATGTGGACGATGCGGGTGAAATGCAAGGTTGGTTGGTGGCCGACCTCAAGACAGGAAACGCCCCGACCAAGGAACTCAAGCCCGAGGTCAATCGCCAACTTCGGATGTACCGAGATATTCTCCTTGCCAACAACCCAGCCGCACCACCCGTCCGCACCGAAGGGTGGTACACCAAAACAGCGTCCAAATGGGCCGCTGAAGGCGAGAGCGTTCTCGAGCAGGCTTACGCTGCTTGGGAAGCGACCCAACCAACCACCATGCCCATGGCGCCCACCCCCGGTCCAGACAGTTGCGGGGGCTTTTGTGATTGGAAAGCCTGGTGCCCGCACTGGTGGACTTGGCGTCAAGCATCGGGCACATTGCATCAGGGTGATTTCTGTGATGCTGTTGTGCTGCTCCATCGCTACGAGACCTCATCGGGCGCTGCGGTGTTGGAGCTCTGTGAACCGCTTGATGAGACCGGCCGCGCCATCCCGACAGGGCATCAAATCTCAGCGAGGTTTGACGGACGCGGCAAAGATGTCCTCGAAGAACTACAAGCGTCGGGCCACCAAGGTCCGATGTTCCTTGGCTCGGTCATGACGGGGCGGGGAACCTGGCGGATTGGCCCTTGGTGCGATGTCCTCCCATGGTCGCCCATGCCTGACGATGTGCCGTACGAACGCCCCTCATCATGAGCGGAGATGCTCTTTGATGCGTTCCTTGGTTGTCTCACATTCCAAACCACTGGAAGAGGAAAGGAGCCATCCAATGTAGGACGGGTCGTTGGCTTGAACTTCGGAGAGGTAGCGACCACGGTGGCGACCAAAGGCAAGCACAAGCTCACCCCCATCCTCACGAATTTTTCCCAATGCATCAACCGGCACCAAGTCGTCGAGGCCACGACCTAATTCCGAGGCATCTTTGGGCTGGTCACCGTGAGCAATCCAGCGCTCGAGTTCTGGAAGCGACCGCCGGAACGCAGCGGCATGTTCAACGGATAGGCGCCAGAACAACAACATGGTCGCCGCTGCATCAGCCGCCGCCGTGTGAGCCGCTTCAAGGCGAATGCCATGACGTTGGCAGAGAGCACCGAGGTTGTGGGGCCGGGGAAGGCGAAGTCGGCGAACCAATTCCAGGGTGTCCATGATGGCCTTGGGTTGGGGAGGAAGGCGACCGAGGCGCAGGAATTCCGTTTTCAGCATGGCGTAGTCAAAACTTCGCACGTTGTGACCAACAAGAATGGCGCCTTCAATCAACTCGGCCAGTTCATCAGCGACTTCTGCAAGAGGGGGCTTGTCGCGGACGTCCTCGTTGTAGATGCCGTGGATTTGACTGGCGTCGTATGGGATACGAACGCCAGGTTTCACAATTTGTTCTCGGTTGACCGGTGTTCCGTCCTCCAGCGTCCCAATGAGTGCAAATTGGACGATGCGATCGTTATTCGTTGAAACACCGGTGGTCTCCAAATCGAAGGCCAGCACCTTCTCGCCCACGAAAAGGTCCTGTGCCATGGTCAATTAGCGGCAGGCACCCCCTTTGAACATCACTCTCAAACACCATGACGCCATCAGCACCATCATGGGCTTGCGGGACTGGTTCAAATCGGGCTCATCGGACAAGAAAACAGAGGATGCTGAGGCATCAGCGCGAGAGGAAGAGACGCGACAAAAAGAGGCCTTTGCAGAACTCCAAGATACCAAAACTGACGAGGCACTTTCGTTATTTGACGAGGAAGAAACGCCACAGCAAGAAGAGGTACTGGTCGCTGCACCTTACGATGCTGGTGATGCTTCGTTGGAGGATTTACTGGCCGAAGAGGACGAGAGTTTCACCCATGTTGATGAAGTGGATGTTGTCGATGTTGCTTCCCTTGACGACCCTTATCTGAAAGCCAGCATTGAAGGCGATGTTCCTGAAGCGGTGGTCTTTGATGAGGATGAAAACTCCCCTTCTGTTTAATCTGGACTCCCGAACCATTAGAAAGGGTAAGGCCGGCCTTGTCTCCATGATGGGCAGGCGAAGGGAGCGGATCTTCGCTTTGGTCGTCGTGCAAACGTTGCTCATGAGTTTCCTGGCGGGATGCACCGGTGCTCTCGACACCACCGTCGACCCACGAGCAACCCTCGAAGCCTACCCCACCTTGATTCAAGAAGGTGAAATGGTGACCCTTGACGCTCGCGCATCTTCACCGGTTGAAGGCGTCATTACGAACTATGCTTGGGATTTTGGTGATGGAACCACGGCCGAAACCGTCGTCGGCTTCACCTCTCATACCTACCTCGCCTTCGGCCAGTACACGGTCCGAATCACGGTCACCAACGACCAAGGCGGTACGGATGACGCCATCGCCACCATCATCGTGAACGGTGCTCCAAGCATCAACATCACCATGCCCGAATCCGTTCGTGCTGGCGATGCCGCTCTCTTGGACGCCAGCGCATCTTTTGACCCGGAGGGCGATGACCTCACCTTCAGTTGGGACTTGAATGCGGCCGAAGACAGCGATGGCGACGGCGATACTCGCAACGATGCTGACGCCACCACGCCCACCGTCTTGCTCGACACTTCGGCTTCAGGCATCATCAACGGCGTTCTGCGAGTGGATGACGCCGCAGGAGCATTCGCAATCGAACCCTTTGAGGTGAACGTGACCACCCGCACGTTCCAAGTGACGTGGATCACCGAGACGTACGAGATGTCGTGGGATGAATACCTCGACCAAGGCGAGACGTGGTCGGGCAACATAACGCCTGGTGAAGTGGGGCGAGTGATGTCGTACAATGCCGTGTTGGAGTTGGACCAAGATGTTGCACCACCGCATGACAATTTCACCCTGGCCCTTCACATCGTTGAAGACAGTTACAAGCGAAATGTCGCTACTGAACCTGGCAACTACTCCACCAATGAACCTGCACGAGCGGAGATGGCCGACGACGAGATGAACGTTCGTGGTGAAGACGGCATGTACACCTCAGATTCTGCCGAAGCATTGCTGGAAATGTTGCTTCGTTCACGAGACAGCGGCCAAGGCCAGGGTTCGTGGGTGTGGTCGGTGGTCGCTCAACAATCAGACCCTGACGCCTTCATCGGTGAAATTGACCCCGACCCAGGAAACGATTGGACCTTGACGGTGGAAGTCATCGTCATGCGACCTTCACTCACCGAGGTCGCCATCGGCTCCACCAGCGAATGAAAGCGAAAGGGGTATGAAGCGGGGCCGTTTGGCAAGGATTGGTTACGATGGTGGACACGGTAGAAATCGGACGCGTTACCCTTCGAGACACGGTGTCGCTCGACCTTTCGGTTTGGATGCATCACCCCGATGATTGGGACTTCCGACCGACGTTGAGTTATGCCGGAAACACGCTCACCATCACCTGTGCCAATGAGGGCACGACCCTCGCCAGCGTTGATCTCGACGACGAGCAGGACGAAGCCCTCCAGCGGGACCGCATGGCTGAACTACGCGTCAAGTTCCAAGTGCACGGCATGCACGGGCGCCTCAACGATATTCATCCCATCATCGCCGATGGCAAAGCCAAGAAATTGGCAACGGCGAATTGGAAGACGACCCAACCGGTCGACTTCAAGTGAAGTCCCAGCGAATCTTTGATAATGGTTCAATCCATTTTCTTGGTTCATGCCTCAACGGATAGGAAAAGGAAGCCAAAAACGTGCACGATTCGAACGCCTTGCTGAAGAAGTTCGCCGGTTTGTGTTCGCCAATCCGGGGTGTTCGGCCCAAGCCATCGTCGCCAACCTCAACCACGACAAAAAACTGCGAAACCATGGACTCACGCCACGTAAGGTCGGCTTTTTCATCACCCGCCACCTCCGTTCCTCCTTGACCTGGTGGCAAGACCACAGAGCAGGTCGACGTGTCTACGGCCCTTCGGCCGATGAGTCTTGAAACAGTACACTCGCCCTCGAGTCGGGCGGTTCGCTCATGTAGGGCCTGCGAACACGCAAGGCCATGGGGGGCGAGGTTGCAGCGTATTTTGACCTCGACGGGACGCTGCTGAACGCTTCGAGTGAAAAAACACTGACCGCCTACCTCGCTCGTCGTCGTCCTTGGCGAATCCCGTGGGGCGCGGTTGCGTGGACCAGCGGTTTCATCACGAACATGATCCGAGGTCGAGCGGTCTACGACGCCGCGCGAAACAGAGGGCACCTTTCCCTCGCTTCTTGGGACGTACTCGAACGCTATTCGCGCCTTCTAGCGAGTGAGAAGCTCAAGGCTTTCATTCCTCCACAGGCTTGGGAAAAACTCGCTTGGCATCGAGAACAAGGCCACCGTTTGGTTTTGGTTACAGCGACGGTAGCGCCCATGGCTGAGGCAATGGCCGACGTGCTCGGGATGGACGCAGTTTACGGATGCGGCCCCGAGGTTCGGGAAGGCATGCTCTCGGGGTCAGAGCGAGGCTGGAGTGTACCTCGCCGAAAGGGGAAGGTTCCCGTCGTCATGCGTGATGCTGAGCAAAACGGTCATGATTTGACAAAATGTTACGGCTACGGGAACACCCTCGCGGATTCTTGGTTCATGGCCCTTTGCGGTCATCCGATAGCCGTCAGTCCAGAGGGGTCACTTCGTCGTCATGCACAGGCCAATGACTGGGAAATTGTAGACTGGACTTCGTGAGTTTATATTGTGTCATATGCCATGGAGAGCATGGACGAAGTGTTTGATGGATTAGGTGCATTGTTTGGGGATTTTCGAGAAGGGACCGTTCAGGAACTTCGCAGAGATGACATGCTGGACTCCATGTTGAAGATTGCGAATGCTGCCGAGGTTGCTGCACGATTGGTCAACGAGATTGTGGAAGAACACGAAGACAAAATGCAACTTGACGACGAGGGGCATCTCATCATCGTGGGCCAACTCGCCATCTACCGAGTTGACGTCAATTCATTCATGGGGAAATTCGTGAATCCGTTCAGTTACAACTCCTTTGATGTGGTGGAAGTGCACCCAAAGAGTGGCTTGGTCAAGGAACCCAAGAGCGCCTGTGTTCAAGTTCTTCACCAAGAGAACATGCCTGCATACGACCTCTTTGCTGGATATCTCCTCGGTTTGCTCAACGATGAAGTTTCTTGGCTCCACGAAAGCCTGAGTCCCCTCCGAAGAACCCTGTTCCAAATTTACGGCCTCGCACGTTCACCCCTTTCCCACAGCCTTGAGCAGCACTATGCCAACACCGTGAGCGGTGAATTCGATTTCAAGAACGAAACCTTCACCTTTGAGGGAACCAACGGCTGGTCTTGGCGAATTCACTTTGGCTTGCCTTTGCACAAGGGCTATCGAATTGAGTACCAAAAACCAAGACAAAGCTGGTGGAATCTTCTCTTTGAAGACCACGAAAAAGAGGGCACAGGCCACTATGCGCTCTGCAATTTCTTTGAGATGGTGGAGCACTTGAGCGAGGCTCCTGCAGCCTTGAAGGGCGCAAGCGATTGGCAAACCGACCCCATTCTCCTGCGAAAGGTTGCTGCCGACTACCCTTCTCTTGCCAAGTCCCTTGTTGACAAATTGACCTGCAGTAACTACTCTCCAGACGACATTTACACCGACTATGAGGAGCCCATTAATGGCGAACAAGCAGACGTCATCAAGGACTTGGATGTGCAGGTGCTTCGAACAGCAGGTGTTCCGCTCGCTCATGCTTGAACAACATCACTGAGGTCAAGCGAAGCGGCCGACGCAAATGCGGTTTGAGCCGACCCACCGTGACCGGCGTTCTCCGA
>DAGF01000005.1 GCA_002495645.1 Euryarchaeota archaeon UBA549 | reverse complement strand
CCGTTGACCTTGAACGGCACGGTGTTGCCCGGTCCGGGAGAAGATTCCCACGAACCGTTGCCTCGCTGAACTGAAATGAGGTTCAACTTGGCGGCGGTGATGGCCTTGCGGATGGCGGTTGCGACTTCCTTGGCCTTGGCCATGCCGAGTCCAACGTAGCCGTCTCGGTTGCCAACACAAGCCATGACGTTGAAGCGGACACGTCGACCGCTGTCGGTCATGCGCTGAACCATGTTGACATCGATCACTTCATCTTCAAGGTCAGGGATCAAAGCGTCCACAATTTCAACCTCACGAATGGGGAGACCGGAAGCCAAAGCGGCTTCGTAGGTGATGATCTTCCCCGCCATGACGGCTGCACCCAATCGGGTTCGTGGCTCCCACTTTCGCAAGTTTGCGATGGGATCGTCTTGGTTGCGTCGTCGGCGTCGAGGGTCGGGCATCTCATCGGCTTCTTCAGGTGCATAGGCTTGAAGCAAACCTGGTGCCATGGTTGGCGTGTGTTCTTCGGTCATCAGTAGGCCCCCTCAATGGTGTTCTTGGTGGTTTCAATGTCTCCGGAGACGCTGTCGTCGATGTGGGCGCCGCTCAAGCGGTCCTCATCGGGGTAGACGTCTTCGCTGTGTGGAATTTCAAGACCTGCATCGCTCATGCCCTTGAGGGCGGCGTAAACACGGCCACCCCGGGTGCTGGCAGCCAAACCGATGTCGAGCACGGCTTCGCTGGCGCCGGAGGCAATGGCGGCTTTGCCCATGGCAAAACCGACGAGGTAGGAGGCTGGAACGGATTTGAGCGAGCGGTTGCTCGGCCATCCGTACTTCTTCACAAGGTCGGAGCCGGTGACGGACACGGACACGAGGTCACCGTCTGCTGCCCACGTGACGAGTTGACAGGTGGTGCGGGTGTTGGAAACACGGACAACGGCACGAGGCATTTGCCCACGGAGCAACTTCAAACGGCGACGGTAGTCGGTCAAACCGGCCTTTCGTCGGCGGAAAATCGAACGTCGATTGTTGCCTGCCATCACTCATCGCCTCCCTTGAATTCAACACCCTCAAGCGTCATTTGAGAACGCATGTGGGCAATGGAACGGTAGGAACCGCCCTTGGCCTTGAGGTAGTATCGGCGGTACTGCGAGGGTTCGATGGTCTTGTCCTCTCGAAGTTCCTTCAACACACGGCGTTGGCTGCGGATGGTTCGCATCCAGCGGTTCTTTCGTGGGTTTCGAGCGTTGGCCGTACCGGCACGGGTTCCTTGTCCCTTACGGCGACCCTTTCGCTTCTGAGCCAAGCGGGCTCGAGCACGAACACGGGAGGTTCCCTTGACGGGCTTGGCACGAATCCAGCCTTCGTCGATGAACTCGCGAATGTCGTCGGTTTGGACGGCTGAAGCGACTTGGTCAACGTAGAGCGGGTTGATCCAGACTCGGTTTTCGCCGCACTTCAGCAGACGAGCTGCGATTCGCTTTTGATTGGTGATTTGCATCAAACATCCCTCCGTCGGTTCAACACACGAATACCGAGTTCATCGGCTCGTGCGTAAATGTGCTCTCGCTTGCGTCCGCCGACCGTAGCGCCCACACGGGCTGCTTCGGTTTCGGGGTCAATGGCTTCGAGGTCAGCGGTGTTGTGGACCATCACTTCGCGGAAGCCAGACGGGTGAAGGAAACGAGCGGCGGCGACTTTGCCGTGTCCGATTCGGACCAAGGAGCCTCGGTACTTGTAATTGCGACGTTGCTTGTTGTCCATACCGTGAGGAGCACGCCATCCAGAGCGAGAAAGTCGCTTGTAGCGGAACCATTCGGTTCGACGGAACGAGGGCGTTTTCTTCTTCTGAGCAGCACGGAGCGCCAAGGCCGCCTTCATCTCCTCGTTGAGAACAGGCTTCTGCTTGACCATGTAGACGTCTTCGCCCTCATCGTCCCAGTCTTCGTCGTCCCATCCATCGTCATCGGCGGCTTCCTCAACGGGCGCCTCCTCTTCGACGACATCATCGGCTTGACCGGCTGCTTCCTGCAGACGGGCCAAGAGGTCGGATTTCTTACCAGACACAGGGAGGCCCATTTCCTTGAGGGCTTCCTTGAGCTGGGCAACGGTCATTGATTCGTAATCTTCTGCCATGTCAATCACTCCTTGTTCAACAGGTAGATACCATCCTGGAAGACACGGCGGTCTCGGTTCTTCACGGTCGTGCAGCGCTCGATGTTCGCTGCAGTTTGACCAACTGCTTCCTTGTCAATGCCGGAAACGGTGACTTCAACTTTGTTGGACACCTTGACGTCAACGTTGTCAAGAATGTGAGCGGTTCGTGGAACTCGCTCACCAAAGTAGTTGTTCACTTGGAAGGTGTTGCCGTTTACGGCCAGCGTCATTGGGAAGTGAGAATAGAAGGCTTTGAGGTTGTAAGTGAAGCCGTCGGTAACGCCCTTGACCATGTTGTTGAGGTGGGCGTTCCAGGTTCCAGCGAGGGCTCGTTGCTTTCGGCGAGGGAGGTCCACACGAACGATGAGACCGGAGCCGTCTTGGAAGAGTTGAACCACATCGCTTTCGAAAGCCCGGGTGAGCGTGCCCTTGGGGCCGGTAATGGTCACGACGCCATCTTCGCTGATGTTGGCAGTAACGCCCTCAGGGATGGTTACGGTGTGTTCGATTCTGTCGAGTTTTACCATGTTTCTTCACCTCAATACACGTAGGCCAGCAGTTTGCCGCCAATTCGGGCGTCCTTCGCATCGTTGTGATGCATCACGCCGGAGTTGGTCGTCAAGATGAGAAGGCCGAAATCTCGGGCGGGGAGGTATCGGGTCTCCCATTTCTCGTATTCTTGGCGACGGACGCTGTGGCGGGGTTTCACCGTACCGCAGCGATTGATCGTTCCACGCAGTTCCACGACGAAAGCGTCGCCACGGCCGTTTTCGACACGTTCGATGTCGCCAACATAGCCTGAGTTCTGCATGATGTTCAGCACGTTGCCGAGAAGTTTCGATGCTGGCGTCAACTCAACGTTGAATTTTCCAGCCTGCTCGGCGTTGTAGATTTTGACAAGAGCGTCATTCAATGGGTCAAATTGCATACTTCTCCCTCCTCAATTCATTTTCTTGAAACCGATTTCAGGTGCGACGTCGCGGAAGCATTGTCGGCACAATCGCAGCCCGTGGCGGCGAATGAGGCCTCGCTTGCGTCCGCATCGACGGCATCCAATGGTTCGTCCAATTCTCTCTCCGTGATCTCTTGCCATCTTCATTCCTCCAGGATACTGATGTTGAAATTCTCAACAAACCATGCACGGGACTCATCGGCCGAAACACGGTGCTTCATGCCGACCTTGCTCTTGCCACGTCGGCGGCGACTGACACGGTGGCCAGGGCGTTCGAGCACGGCCGTGATGTCCATACCAAAGATTCCGATTTCGGGGTCGTACTTCTGTCCGGGGAAGTCCGTGTAATCTCGAACACCGAAGGAAAGGTTGCCCTCTCGATCAAAGTTCCAAGCAGGAATGGTGTTCTCTCGACAGTCAAAGGCGCTGGTCAAGAAAGCCTTGATGGCTTCTTGGTTGCGCATGGTGGCTTTGCAGCCGATGGGTGCACCGACACGGACCTTGAGGTCGCGGTTCTGAATGCGACCGAGGGTTCGCTGGGGCTTGACGCCGGTGACCATCTCAAGCACGTTTTCGGCGTTGACGAGGCGTTCGCCGCCTTCACCGACACCGATGTTTACGCACACCTTGGTGATGCGAAGTTGAGTCATGGGGTTGGCAGTGGCGCTCATTCAGCCACCTCCGTGAGGGGCATGCTGGCGTCGCCAATAGCGAACACGTTGCGAGCGACCGTACCGAAGCCATCAAACAGAACTTCGTTGGGCATGCTGGAGCGCTTGACGATGTATTCCTTGACGTCCGCAGTGGAACCGACGTGAGCACCACCGATGAGGTAGCATCGGGTGCCTTCGCCGAAACGAATGTGCTCCAGAATCTTCTGGTCGGGGAGGTTCAACTTGAGCGAATCGCCCGTGTTGTACTCCGAGGGGTCGTCAACGATGATGTTGCGGCCGTCGTGGAGGTTGAGTTGGGTGCGGCCGCCCTTGATGGTGGTCTTGCCTTCAATGCGGCACACCTTCCACGAGGCTTCCTTGGCACCGATTGGGCGGTACTGGAGTCGGCCGTTGTGGTCGAGGACGCAGCGGTAGTTGTCTTCACCAAGGGTGAGGACGTCCATCAAACCAACACCACGGCGGGTGTCTTTGACGACTCGTCCGTCGATCTTGGCGAGTTCATTGTGGAGAATGAATCGGACCTCACGAGCGGTCTTTGCAAGACCAAGCACGTCTCGAACCACGAGCGTGACGGGCATGCAGAGCTCAAGCGTGTGGGCACCAGGGGTTGGGCGAGTGACCCAGACCGAGGTCTTTCGTGGCAAAGGCCAGCTTCGTGGCATGGCCAAGCGCTTCAAGTGGTTGCTGCTCATATCATTCAACTCCTATTACCAGTCAATTTTGCGATGCGGAGGCGGTCCGACTCATCGAGTTGAGTCACCACCACATTTGAGACGTGCACTGGAACCGCCTCTTCCTTGTTATCGGCCTTGCTGGCCTTGACACCTTCAATGTACAAACGACCCTTTTCAGCGTCGATGCGGAGAACGGCACCGGTCAACGGCTCGTTGTTGCGCTTGCCGCCGTGGCGCTTGCCACCGTGGGCTTGGTCGCCTCGGGTGACCTGAACCACATCGCCAACACGGACGGTGACGGTTCGAACACCAGCGAAGCGAGCGTCGGGCTTGCTCAGTTGGAGACGAGCGGCCACGCGCTTGCGCTTCTGGTGCATGGGCGCATTGAAGTGCGCCTTGCGTTGTTTGCCTGGTTTCATACTCTTGACCATTTCAATCCCTCACACAATTTGCTTTGCATTGGCTGCGATACGAGGCCAGCGTTCGGCGGCCTCACGAGCAACGGGTCCCTTGATGTCGGAACCGGTGACGTCGCCCTTTTCGTTGACGATGACACATGCGTTGTCTTCGAATTGGACCCACGTTCCGTCAACACGACGGAAGGGGCGGCGCTGGCGAATGATGACAGCGTTGAACATTTGTCGGCGGGTGTCCGGCGTACCCTTCTTGACGGATACTTTGGCCATATCGCCCACACCAGCGGCTGGGTATCGGCGCATGGTACCGCCGAGCTTCAGCACGTTGAGAATCTGGACGACCTTGGCACCCGTGTTGTCAGCGACGTGGAGACGTGCTGCCGTGGGCAGACCTCGGGTTTGCTTACCGGCGATGCCCTTCATCAAGCAACACCTCCAGAGTTCTCAATGACACAGAATGAAACGGTCTTGGAGAGCGGTCGGCATTCCATGACCTTCACGTTGTCGCCGATGTTGACTTCGCCGATGCACGAAGGGAGGTGAGCGGAAACGACGCTGGTGCGCTTTTCGAATCGCTCGTACTTCTTCATGTAGCGAACATTGTGTCGCTCGATGGTGATGGTCTTCTGCATACCAACACTGGAGACGGTTCCCTCGAGGACTTGTCCTCGGAGGCGCAAACTGCCGTAGAACGGACAGTTCACATCACCATCCCACTCGCCGGTGGGGTTCTTCACGTCAACGCCAATGTCTCGCATCGTATCATGCCTTCCTGTATGTTCGGTGGATCCTGTCTTCGGGGCGCTGACCCACCTTGGCCCCTTGGATGACGACATCGTTATCGTCAACGGTGAATGTGATGCTGGCCTTGTTGAGGACCAGTTGTTGGTCGCCCTCGAGGAGTGCGACGGTGTTTCGGGTCTCGTCCACGACAATACCCGTGCGACCGGTCAAGGTCGGGTCGGTGGAGGAGGTGATGGTCATGGAGCGACCGATCCAAGGTTGGTTGTACATGTTCATCTCATCGCACCTCCACATTGAATCCGTTGTTCCTGAGCACTTCTGCAGCTTTTTTCTTGTGATCTCCTTGAAGTTCAATCAATCGTCCTTTGACCGTTCCGCCTGCTGCACATTTGTTCTTCAGGAGTTTGGCAAGTTGATTGATGTCAATTGCTGCGTCGTCAATGCCCTCCACTTTTGTTACGATTTTTCCATAGCGTCTTCGGTCGGTTGAGAGAATGGCTTTTTGTTGCTCCTTTGCAATTTCTTGGCAGATGCACAGTTCATCGGGTAGTCCACAAACGTTGCAAATAGCCGCCATTGTTCTCCATCACCTCTTGTTGTTTTCACTGACCGTTGTTCATGTGCGTCTTCAAGCGCGCAATGCTTCGGCGGGTCGCTTTGTAGGCACCCATGTTCGAAGGTGTACCACCCAGCGCTTTTTCTGCACGAAGTTGGAGCAACTCCTCCTGCAACTCAAGCAGGCGAGCTTCTCGAGCCTCAGCGCTCATGGAGGCGATTTCTCGGTTGGAAACGTAGCTCACTCAGAACCCTCCTCTGCGGCGGCCTCTTGTGCGGCTTGGATCTTGAGTTCCTCTTCCGAGAAAATGCTAATTTCGTGTGGGAGGCGGGTGCCTGGTCGCATGATTTCGACGGTGACACCGATGGTTCCCAACTTCTTGACAGCGACGGAGTAGCCTTTGTCCATGTGCTGAAGAGCGGTCTCACCGCAATACTTCACGTGGCCACGGATGTACTTCTCGGTTCGGTTTCGGGAACCCGTCAACTTTCCAGCAACGGTGACGATGACACCACGGGCGCCAGCATCCATGATGTTCTGGGCAGCGCTGTGGCACGAGCGGCGGTGATACCAGCCACGCTCAAGGGAGGCAGCGATCTTCTCTGCCATGACCTGAGCGTTCAAGGTCGGGTTCTTGACTTCCTCAACCTTGAGCTTGGGGTTGGCCAAGTCGAATTCTTGGTCGAGGCGGTTTTGAAGGTCGTTGATGATCTTCCCCTTTCGACCGATGACCATACCGGGGCGCTCAGCGTGGACGGTGACTTCTGTTCCTCCAGGAACACGGCGGATGTCAAGACCACCAAATCCAGACTTGGAGGTGTTCTTCATCAAGAATTCACGGACGAGCAATCGCTCGACGTTGCGGTTAACGAGGGTTCGTAGAATGCTTTGCTTGCTCATGATATTCACCTCAGAAGTCGTCCTCCAATTCGTCGCCGATAGCGTTCATGTCTTCCAAGAAGACTTCCAAGTTCACGCGGTAGTGGTTGCTTGGCGTTGCACGGCCTCGGGCTCGTGGAATCCATCCCTTTCGAATGGGCCCACGGTGAGCGGCGATGTGCGTGATGACCATTTCATCAGCATCGATGTCTTCGTACTGGAAGCGAGCGTTTTCCATCGCACTCTCAATGAGTTTGATGATGGCACGGGAGGCCTTGACCGGGTATCGACCTGGACCGACACCACCCTTTCGGTGGCCGACCATGGACGGGCCTGAGCGTCGCTTACGCTTGTTTCCACTCCCGAGACGGAAGGGAACGGCAGCGGCCTTGCGGCGTACATCAGCACGGTCCGAATCAATGCGGAGCACTTCGTTGAGGTAAGCAACGGCTTCCCCTGCGGTCTTGTTCTTGACGGCACGACAGACTTCGAAACAGTGCTTGACGTGCATGTCCACGTTGGTCGCACGTGCGGTTGCAAGACGGTTGCCCTGCAAGAGCTGCGTGTAGCCGCGTTGTGGAAGTTGATGACGACGACTTCGTCGATCCATTTGGTTTCGCTTTGCCATCTTTCTCACCTCACTTCAATGGAACGTGCTTGGACGAACGGGTAGCACCTACACCCGGACCGCTGTGGGTCACGCCTCGTCGGGTCACTGCGAATTCGCCAAGGTAGTGGCCAATCATCTCAGGTTTGACATCGATTTCGACGAAATGCTGACCGTTGTGGATGGCGATGCGACGACCGACAAATTGCGGGAGAATGGGCATGTCTCGGCGGTGGGTTCGGATGGTTTTGGTACCGGACCGAAGCACACGGGCCATGAAATGCTCGTTTTCCGTGGACATGCCTCGACCGAGGCTTCGTCGAACTCTGGAAGGCAGAAGACCGACGATGTAGTCTTGGTCTTCATTCTCGGGCCACATGGGCATTTGGTTCAACTCTTCCATGGTGAATCCACGGTAGGTGAACTCCTTCTTCACACGTGCCGAGGTGGTCGAAAGGCGCTTACGTGCCTTACGTCGACTGGCTTTGGGGGTCATAAACGACTTCTTCTTCTTAGCCATGCATCATCACCTCAAATTTTCTTACCTCGTCCACGACCTGTTCGGCGTGGTGCAATCAAACCAACCTTGGCACCCGGTGGCGTACCACGAGCGACGGA